>DASYBJ010000051.1:0-17724 GCA_036500845.1 Acidobacteriaceae bacterium | reverse complement strand
CACATGAAACTTGTCCGCCAGTTGCGGAATCAGGTCGCGGAACATATGCGACGAACTAGGGAAGCCGTGCAGCAGCACGATGGTTGGAGAGGCTTTTGAACCTGCCTCACGATAGAAGAGCTTGAGCCCGCGAACGGTCGCATGTTGAAACGTTGTCATGGTGATTTCCTTTCCCGGTGACGCATGGTCCCGGTTACAGGAGTGAGATTACACGACACCTCTAAAAAAGTCATTAGCGGTGTTATAATTATTTTGGGAGGATCTATGCACGCTGCTTCTGAAGAAGTGAACGAATGGATCGATGGGTTCCTATTCGTGGCAAACAAACCAATCCTGGATTTGTTGAATACAAAGCCTGTCCTGGCAGACGGGCCCACGGAGTTGCTTTCGGATGTTCGCGCACTCGAAAGGTGGTTGATCGCTTCGGGGATGGTGACCTCACCCAAGACTAAGGCCATCGTCCGAGCCTGGCGCCATTCAACTGAGGCAACTGCCTTCCTGAAGCAGCTAATCGCATTCAGGGAAAGATTGAGAGAGGCCGTTATGCAGATAGAGAGAGGCTCTTCTCCGGCAAATGCTTTTTTCGTCGAAGTGAACTCTCTGTTGCTTCAATATCCTCTTCATACTGCGCTTCACAAGCGAGACGGGAAGGTGATTCGGGAGACGTTGTTCGAGCCTCGTAAGCCCGCCGATCTCTGGGCGCCGATCATCGATGCGGCGGCTGATCTTCTCGCTGAAACTGAATCATCGCGCATTCGCAAATGCGAATCGTGTGTCGTCCATTTCTTCGACACGAGCAAGAAAGGCTCCCGTCGGTGGTGCAGTATGAACATCTGTGGTAACAAGATCAAGGTGGCTGCTTATCAGAGAAGAAAACGTGGAGACAATGCCACCAGGCCCTAGCCTTTTAATGCCCGTTGTCGCCACTACTCGGCAGCGAAGCGCGAACCGTGAGGATGTCGATCCGAAATTCCCGACCTACTGCCAGGCAGTTCAGATCAAGGAAGAAGTCGGGGTAGGGAGTTCCGGAGCCGTTTCTCTGCCTCTGCGCATGACTGGTTGCCTTCGAGGACCTCTGCGAAAAGATCCCCGAACTTATCGATGCGCTTTGGCAGGGTCTTCATCGTGAAGGCATCTGGCCTCAGACGCTTCGTCACCTCTCGCCAATGGAGTGGGGTTGAAACCGGCGCATGTGGGTGCGCACGCACAGAATAGGGCGCCGCAATGGTCCTTCCCTCGCCGATCTGCAAATAGTCGAAGTAGACGCGGCCAGGCTGCCGCTTATTCACCGACCGTGGTGTTGTAAATATCTCTCTATGTCTCCGCACGACGGCACTTGCCAGCAACTCCGCAAAGCCCCGCGCTTCGCCATAGCTCGCTCCCGGAGCGATCGGGATGTACACGTGGAAACCATCGCCACCGGAGGTCTTGGGATAGCTTACGATCTCGATCTCATCGAGAATCTTGCGTACCTTCAGTGCGGCGTCCGTGACCATCTCGTAGGGGCATTGATACGGATCGATATCGAGCAGGATGTAATCCGGCGATTGGATCGATGGGAGGCGGCTCATCCATGGATTGTGGTCGACGCAGCCTAGGTTGGTAAGAAAGAGGAGGCCTGCACGGTTCTCGCAGACAATGTATTTCGTTTCGGGATCTTCGGGCGTCGCGCCTTGGATCCATTCTGGGATGCCACGCGCCGCATCCTTCTGGAAAAAGGCAGGCTCCGCGATGCCGTTCGGATAGCGCCTGAGGGAGAGCGGGCGGCCCTTTAGGTGAGGCAGCATCACAGGCGCGATCTCGGCATAGTAAGCCAGCAACTCTCCCTTGGTGTATCCGTCGTCCGGAAAGTAAACCTTCTTGATGTGCGTTAGCTTCAGCGTTCGTCCGTCGACCTGGACTGTCGCGTTGTCGCGCGTCCCCAGATCGAGAGCGGCTCCCAACTCTGGTTGCCTTCTCTGTCGCACGGGAGGTGGCTTCGGGCCCCGGGCGCGAAGCGTGCGCGAAACAGAATCGCCGGCCGTAGCATTGGCGGGCCGCGCCGGAGGCACTGCTGCGCCGGTCGCTGCTTGAGCGAGGGGTTCGGGCATGCACTGTTCGGGCGGGAGATCAAGCCGAAGGCCGAGGTAAACCGGGGCACGCAACCGGTGGTCGCGAGTCCAATGTGTGTAGCGCACTCGGCAGACCACTCGAGGAGCAACCCAGGTGACGGGAGTACTGAGTTCTAATCTTTCCTCGAACGGCGATCGAGTTGTGACATATGGCTGAAGCGCCTCAAGGATTGCGTGCTGCTGGCGCTCATCAAACCCTGTGCCCACATTGCCGCAGTAGCGGAGGTGTCCGTCTTCATAAACGCCAAGTAATAGGCCGCCAAAGGTGGATCGCTTGCCCTGCGTGTAACCGCAGATCACGCAATCCTGTTCTCCAACGAGCTTGATTTTCTGCCAGGCTCCACTGCGGCGCGGCTCATAGTGGCTGCCCGTCCTCTTCGCGAGAATCCCTTCCAGGCCGTTTTGCCGCGCCATTGCCAACAGCTCATCGCCATGATCGACGATGTGTGTGGACAGACGGACTTGCGCTGTTTCTCTCAGCACCGAGGCCAGCACCTCCTTGCGCTCTTCGATACGGACGTCGCGTAGATCGTATCCGTCACAGAAAAGAATGTCGAAGAGCAGAAGGGTGGCGTCCAATCGATCGTGAGGACGTCTGGAAATCTTCCCGGAAGCTGTTCGCACCGCCATGATGCGAGGCTGAAGTGCTTGGAAGTCGGAACGGCCTGCTTCATCGAAGATCACGATTTCGCCGTCCAGGATTGCGCTCTTTGCCCGCAAGTCTCGCTTTAACTGTTGCAATTCAGGAAATTGAGATGTTAGATCGATGCCGTTCCTGCTTTTAAAGCGTGCGCTGTCTTTCTGTACAAGGCAGAGTGCGCGGATGCCATCCCACTTGATCTCGAAGAGCCAGCCCTTGTCCTTTGGAATCGTAGTAGCCGGCGTAGCCAGCATCAGTGCCGGATTATGCAGAAACGGAGTGGCGCGCGCTCCAGGCAAACGAGAAAGATCGATCAGAGGTTTGGGCTCGGAACTCTTTTCTGCGGGCTGTTTGGCCGCTTGCGTTGAGGCCTGCTTCAGAGCGGCCTTTCTCTCGCGTTCGCGGTTCCAATCCTCCTCGGCTTCTTGAGGCGCGTCGGTGGAGAACGCATCGCGATGCTTGATTAAGAGCCACGGCTCTCCATGCTTCTCCTTCTTCTTGATCTTGACCAGCGCGAACTCGCCGCGAAGTCTCTCCCCCTTCAGGGCAAATTTGAGATCACCCTTCTCCAGCTGCTTTTCCGGAGGATCCGTACCCACCGGAATGAATTCTCCCCGGTCCCAAATTTCGACTGTGCCCGCTCCGTAGTTACCCTTCGGAATCGTGCCCTCGAAGCTGCCGTATTCGAAGGGATGGTCTTCTACCTTCATGGCCAGCCGTTTGTCCTCGGGATTCATCGATGGCCCCTTCGGCACGGCCCAGGATTTGAGCACGCCCTGCATCTCGAGGCGTAGATCATAATGAAGGCGGCTCGCATCGTGCTTCTGCACAACGAAGACCAACCCTTTATGTTTGGCGGCAGCCTCGGGCTTCGGGGGTGGCTCGCTGGTCTGTTCGAAGTTGCGTTTGTCTCGATATGTGCTGAGTGTCACGCGGGTACGCCTATTCAGAGATAGAGCGAATCTCCTATGGGTATTCACCGCAGCCGGTCGGCTATCTAGCGTCGCTCTTCGAGGACAGAGACTCCATGGGGCGGTACTTCGATCGCGGAGACGGTTTGTGCACTGTCGGAGAGTACATCTTTCATCGGACGAGGCAGCGCTACCGATTGGTTGCCGGCCGTGTGATTAATCACAATGATCACTGAGTTCTCTTTTCCAACCCGGCGGCAAACCTCCACGCCCTCGGGAACATTGGCAAGGATCGGCGCAACTTGAGCCGTCTGCAAGAAAGAGGCCATCAATTTGTGCAAAAGGGAATCATCCAGCCAGCCGCCAATGTAACTAATGCTCCCGGTTCCCACGTGGCGGGTGATCGCTGCGGGCTGCCCGTCGAGCCAACCGTTGCTCGCGTCGTAGCGCATCAGTACTTCTGTTCCGGGACCACCCTTTGTGTTGAGTAGCTCTGCCCAAACTTTTGCCGACCCTGACCCGAGCGGACCGCTTACAGGAACCGGCCTGTCGAGCGCGTAGTACTCCTCTACTCGTCCGCCAAGCGTATCGGCTAAGGGGCCGGGCTGGCGTTCCGGGTAGAGGGAGTTATAGCCATCCTTCATCGCGCTGCGCGGGCCGAGTACCAGGTTTCCGCCGTGCGTTACGTATTCGATCAGGTGCGCGGCCACATCCTTGGGCAGCACATTCAACGCGGGAGCTACAACCAGCTTGTAGTGATCCAGCGGAGCGTCTGGAGCAACGATGTCCACCGACTGCGCCATTTCGTAGAGCGGGCGATAGAAGCTCGCCAGCTCGCCGACCGGATCGAAGTCGGCGGCATGGCGTTGGAAATCAATGGCCCAACGGCTGTCGTAGTTTTCAATGAGGGCAACTGAAGACTCAGGACTGGTGCCGGCGAGAGTTGGCCCGGCTTTTTCAAATTCGGAACCGACCCGCTGAATCTCGCTGTAGACCGGAACCGGGTCTCCATCGGGGCCAACTAAGGTGCCGTGGTATTGTTCCTGACCATTGAGCGCGCTGCGCCATTGCCAATACTCCACTGCATCGGAGCCGTGCCCGATGGCCTGCCACGCCATCTCCCGAACTTGGCCGCGGTCGAGGGGGTTGTTTGTCTTCCGCCAATTTACGAATGCGGGTTCCGTTTCCATCACCCAAAAATTCTTCTGCTTGAATCCGCGGACGAGGTCGTGGGTCGCGCCATTGAGCGCAGGATCGTAATCGCCCTTGCCGATATAGTCGTCCCAAGCTGCGATATCAAGGTTCGTATGAACTACATAGGAATCGAACCCATCGAACCACCCCATCGTGTTCGTCGTAATAAACTGCCGGGAATCGGCGTGCGGGCGAATCGCGTCGATTTGGGTCTGCGAGTAGCTCTTCCATGTATCGCTGACAAAATGCTTCCAGTCCAGCTCCAGTCCCGGGTTTTCGTGCTCGGCCCGCACGGGGATCTCGTCGAAGTTGTCGTATGTCTGGCTCCAATAGGAGGTGGTCCACACAGCATTCAGCTTGTCGACCGTGCCGTATTTGCTCTTAAGCCATGCGTGGAACTGTTCGCGCGCCGATGGCCCGAAATCGGGTTCGGCGTATTCGTTGTCCAGTTGCCACCCAACAACATCCGGGTTGTGCCCGTACCGGACTGCCATTTGTTCGGCGATCTGGTGAGCAAAGAAGCGGTACTTGGGGTCGGTAAATGAGAAATGCTGCCGGTTGCCGTGCTCCGCGCGGCGGCCGTCCTCGCCCACGCGTAAGGTCTCGGGATACTTGCTCGTGAGCCACGCGGGCGGAGCGGCCGTGGGAGTGCCGAGGACGACCACGATATGGTGCTTGGCAGCCTTCTCGATCGCGTGGTCGAGCCAGGTAAAATCGTACTTTCCTTCCTGCGGCTCCATGCTGCTCCAGGCAAACTCGCCCACACGCACAAGATGAATGTGGCAGGCTTCCATTAACTCGAGATCCTTGTCCCAATTCGCTTCCGGCCACTGCTCCGGGTACCAGGCCGCACCCAACAACACGGGCGCTACGTTGGGGTACTGTGTCGCCTGGGAGTGCGCCAGTGGTGTGAACGAAGAGAGCAAGGGTAGCAGGCTGAGCAGTAAGCCGGGGAGCACAACTGCGGTAAGCATGTTGCCGGCCATGCATCTCGGTTTGGAAAGTGGGGGAGAAGATTGATGTATGTTGATAGACATAGCATGTAAACGTTTACAGAAGCGTTATAGAGAAATAAACGCTACACGTCAAAACAATATGGTTTGAGCAGGCGAATCAAGGGATAAAAGCAGCATCGCTGCCGAATGGCCGCCAGTCTATTGAATCGACACGCGCGCGGTGTGAACCACGAGAGAGACCCAGAGCAGGTCGGCGCCGAGCAGGTGGAAAATCTGCATCCAGACCGGCGCAAGGAGGGTTACGTCCGCGACGCCGAGGGCATACTGCAGGAGCAACAGCAGAACAACTCCAATGGCCAAGCTGCGATCGGTGGGCCGCGATCCGCGAAAAACTGTGCGCGCGATAAGCCACACAATGAACCCCCCGGCAACGAACGCCGTGATTGGGTGGAAGAAGCGTAAGCGCAGCAGCCACGTGCTCTTGCCGGAAAAGTCTTGCGCGAATGCGGCGCGCAGGGAACCAGCAGGGAAGAGCGTGTCACCCAGAGCGGCCAGTGAGCCGCTGATTCCAACAATCAGCGTGGCGGCAAGACCAACAACCGCCAGGGGCAAGTGGGCGAACCGGACCGCCCCACGTTCAAACGCCGTTTTGCGCCCGAGAAAGTGCGCGGCCAGGGCCAGGGCGCCGAGCAGCAAAAGTGTGTTCGCCAGATGCAACGAAAGATAGACTGCGCGGGCAGGGGAGCGGTTGTCGGCAGTCAGATGCAACAGCACGAGCAGCGCGCCGAGCAGCGCTTCATTGAACGTTAATACGGTAGCGGTGACAGCGGCAACACGCGCGAGGTGCCGTTTGGGGGTGGTGCGGTATGTCCAGAAAAGCAATGCCAACACGGCAAAAACGGTCACGCCGCTCGTCATGCGGTGCGTAAGTTCGATGAGCGTGGCCACACGTGGATGAGCTTGGAGCACCGTGCCGTTGCAAAGCGGCCAGTGGTCTCCACAACCGGCTCCGGAGCCGGTCGCCCGAACGACAGCTCCCCAAAGAATGACCGCGACGTTATACCAAAGCACTCCCCAGGCAAACCGCGAGAGCCGCAAACGGCTTCGCAGCGAGTCAGGCCGAACCGACGCAAGCGAGGGAAATGTCTGGGCTGGTGTTGTCACGATTGTCCTGGTCGCCTCACCAAACTCTATTCTACGGCTGTAGCGGGAGTGGGAGTTCAGGACCGAAACAGGCCCTAGTCTCCAAGCGCATGCGCACCGTTCAACTTCTCTACAAGCATGTCGAGAAACGGTGCCTGGCTCTTCAGAATGTGTTCTCTCGCGGCTTGCAGCGAAAACCATCCTCCGCGATCCACTTCGGGAATATCGATCAGGCGACCGGAGCGGGGTGGCCACTCGATTTGGCAGCGGTTGCTGGTCAACTTGCTGGGATCGCAATCTCCCTCAAGAGCCCAGACTGACACCACCTTCCCTCCAGTCTGCTTCACCGAGCCGAGTTCGACGACATCTCCCTCTGGTGTGAACCCCGTTTCCTCCTGGAATTCACGTCTTGCAGTTTCCAGAGGCTGTTCGCTTTCGGAATATTCTCCTTTGGGGATCGACCATGCTCCCATATCCTTTTTTGCCCAGAATGGTCCCCCGGGGTGCACGAGGAAGACGGCGAGATTATCATCTTGCCGCCGATACATTAAGAGGCCTGCACTCCTTTTTGCCATTACGAAATTATCGCCGCATAAAAGGAAAAGGGCGAATTTCCTGGGACCTGCAGAACTCAAGACAGCCTCGATGCGATCTCCTATTCTCACTCTCTAGCTTGGTCGTGATCTGCTGAAGATCTATTTCTACTGTGGAAGAGGGGTTGACGCGCAGGAGTGGTCCCCCTACAACTACGACTGAGGACCACTGCGTGACCGAAGACCTTTGTCGATTATGGTGGATGTTTGGAATACGAGGCTTTGTATCTGTTGCGTTCGCGTGCATCTGCTATTTGCTCAGCTCGGCGACGGCGTCCCAGGTACTCCGGCCTCTCGGCTACTTGTACCTTCTGGTTTTTTTTGCCTTCTACGTTTGCATGAGCGGAATCGTTCTGCTCATAGGAGCCATTTACTCCTTCGACTTTAAGCTATCCCACCGCCGTTTTTTGCTCTTCAGTGCAATCATTGAGCTCGTCATTGGAGCCGGATTTCTCCTTACCTTCGGATTTGGATTATCGTTCTCATTCATCGTAGTGCTATTCGGATTGCACGCGGTCGAACTTGGTATTTTCTTCGCGATGATGGCCATCCAAATGGGGAAGGGACAGCGTGCATCGTATTTATTGGGCCTCGCGGGCATGTGGTCGGTGCTTGCCGGAGCGTACCTGATCCTCTTCCGCTCGTTATCCCCCGGCAAGCTAACGCTGGCGGGGTCTATCTATTGCGGAACCTTTGGACTGCTCTTAGTTCTGCTTGCGATCGATTTGCGAACAACTCACCGCAGTCTGGCCTAAGCTGCGCCGCAACGAGGGACAGCACTGGCTGATTCTTCCGGGGCCCTCGATCTTCACCGCGATTCAGGAACAGCTCGGTCTGAAATTGGACTCGCAAAAAGCCCCGTCCCGGTCCTCGTTATCGATCATGTCGAGACACCTTCAGAAAACTAATTAACTTGACAGGAAAGACAGACGAGATCAAAACAGATACACTTATGCCGCCGAATAAGATGGTGGGGTTTAGACCTTCTAATTAATTACTTTTTACTCTACTTCGCCGGCTAGCTTCTCGGGACTTATTGGGGGCGATCTCAAGACGAAGGATTGCGCAGATGATGACGAAAGATGCTGTGCGCAGACTGGATTTCAGCGGAAAGCTCCTGCTGAAAGTGGTTGGATTCGTCGCCTTAGCTATGCCGCCCGTGCTGGGGTTGGCACCAATATTGCAAGCCCTGGGTCAATCCCCGGCCGCGAACCCACGCGATCTCGCCGGTACCTGGCAAGGAACACTCCACGCTGACAAGGATCTTCGAACTGTCCTGAAGATCTCGAAGGCAGACAACGGCGGATGGAAGGCCGTGTTGTACAGCATCGACCAGGGGGCCCAGCCCATCAACGCTTCTTCCGTCACTCTGGATGGTTCGACTGTTAGGTATTCGATCGATCTGATCGGCGGCACCTATGAGGGGAAGCTGAGTTCGGACGGCAATTCCATCGCCGGAACTTGGAGCCAAGGCCCGAATCCATTGCCCCTGACCCTGACGCGTGCAACCACGGAGACGGCGTGGGAGATTCCGGCGCCGCCACCTCCGCCGAAGCTGATGGCAGCGGATGTGGACCCGTCGTTTGAGGTGGCTACGATCAAGCCGAATAACTCCGGTGCCTCCAGCATGCAGGGACTTACAGTGAGAGGACGCAATTTTGCAACGCGCAATTCTTCTCTGGTCGACCTGATCTCGTTTGCATATGAGGTGCAGGCGAAACAGATCGTGGGTGCACCGGAGTGGATGGATCAAGATCGATACGACATTGCCGCAGTACCGGAGCAGGAGGGCGTGCCCAACCCTCAGCAATTGCGCGTTATGATGCGGAAGCTGCTGGCGGACCGATTCAAACTGACGTTTCATCACGACAAGCGAGAGCTTCCGGCGTTCGTGCTTACGGTTGGAAAGAATGGAACCAAACTGACGCCGACGCAATTGAATGGGCCCTTGCCCGGCCTGGGCTTTAGGCCAGGGAACGAGGGGTTGATGTTGGCCGTGCGGAACGGAACCCTGACAGATTTTACGGGCTTTTTGCAGACGCTGGTCCTGGATCGACCGGTGGTGGACCAAACGGGCCTTACAGGCAAGTTTGATTTCAGCTTCACTTTCACGCCCGATGATTCGGAATTCAATGGGCATCCACCGCAGTTTCCGAAGCCGGCCGGGGATCCCGCTACTCCTGTCCCTGCAGCCGCTGCAACCCCTGCCGCGCCCGGGTTATTCGACGCAATCCAGCAGCAGCTTGGGCTGAAGCTGGATGCAAAGAAGACTCCCGTCGACGTGCTGGTCATCGATCACGTCGAGAAGCCCTCGGCAAACTAGCACCCGTTTCTGGAGTTACGGATGCCGATCTCAAGAGACCGATAGCCCAAATGAAGACCGAACGTGTTGCCGGCAAACTGGACTTCAGGAGAAAGTTTTCGCTCCTTGTGGCCGGATCGATCACCGTCGCCGGCGTGATGGCGTTTGGTCTAGGAGATGCAGCGCAAAGCCAGACTGAGCCCCAGGGCACAAATGCAGATGCCAAAGTCCCCGCGTTTGAAGTCGCTTCGATCAAGCCAAGTAAATCCAGCGACGGTGGCATGAGGATAATGTTTACGCCTGACGGGTTCAGTACAACCAACATCCCGCTGAAGATAGTAATTAGCCAGGCATACGGAATCCGAGAGGACCTTATCTCCGGGGCACCGAGCTGGGTCGACTCGGCTAGATACGATATTGAAGCGAAGGTGGCTGGCCCCGATGTCGCCGAGTTGCCCAAGCTTAGTGTTGATCAGCGCGGGTCTATGCTTCAGTCGCTTTTGGCCGACCGCTTCGAATTGAAAGCGCACCGGGAGACAAAAGAGCTCCCAGTCTATGAGCTGGTTATTGCGAAGAACGGTCCCCAACTCAAGGAAGCAAAACCTGGCGATACTTATGCCAACGGAATCAAAGGCCCTGACGGCGTCGCACACGCGGGCATGATGCGGATTGGGCCGGGTCAGCTGACAGGTCAGGGGATTCCCATGACGACGATGGTCAAGCTGTTGTCGCGGCAACTCCACCGCACCATTTTGGATAAGACGGGACTCACGGGCAACTACGATATCACCTTGCAGTGGGCGCCGGAGGAGGGACCGAGTCCGATGTTCCCGCGGCCCGGAGGCGCCCAGCAGGAGACTGCCCCGCCGTCCCCCGACTCTTCTGGCCCTTCGATCTTTACGGCAATTCAGGAGCAGCTTGGCTTGAAGCTGGAATCGACGAAGGGTCCAGTTGCAACTCTCGTTGTCGATCATGTAGAGACGCCCTCCGCGAATTAGCCGAGCGATGGAGTCCTTTGATGCTATGGCGGGGAATTGAAAACTACATCCGTCTCCTTTGTGTTCTTTCGTGGCTGACTGCCTCCACATTGGCAGTGGCTTCGGAATACCGCGGACAAGTCACCTTCGGCGGGCTGCCGGTCCCGGGAGCCACCGTAACTGCGACGCAGGGGAATACATCCTTCTCCACTATCACCGATGCGCAAGGCGATTATTCCTTCGCCGATTTGAAGGATGGAAGCTGGAAAATCGAAGTCGCGATGCAGTGCTTCGCGACCATCGAGCAGGATGTCATGATCGCGCCGCACGCGCCCGCCGCCCAGTGGTCGCTCAAGCTGCTACCGCCAGAGGAGCTCAAAACCCAAGTCAAATCGCAGATGCCCCGCACGCTTTCCGCCGCCAGCACCGCGGTCCCTCAGGCCAAGAGCCCGCAAGCCAAGCCGCAGGAGAATGCGCCTGCGCCACCGAACGATGCTCTGAGCCAACGTGCGGCCGATGGGCTCCTCATCAACGGCAGCGTGAGGAACGGAGCGGCTTCGCCGTTTTCGCAGCTTCCTGCCTTCGGCAACAATCGCAACAGAAAGGGACTCTACAACGGAGGCGTGGGTCTCATTTTTGACAACTCCGCTTTGGACGCGCGGCCCTTTTCTCTGACAGGCCTGGACACGCCCAAGGCAGCGTACAACCAGCTGACCGGCGTTGCGACCTTGGGAGGTCCCATGCCATTTCCGCACCTCTTCCGGTTTAACGCAAATTTCTTTGTCGCCTACCAATGGACGCGAAACCATGATGCCACCACGCAGTCCACCACAATGCCCGGTGGGGTGGAGCGCGGGGGAAATTTCTCCCAGGCTGTCAACGCGAATGGGCAACCGGTTGAGATCTTCGATCCGGAAACCGGAATGCCGTTTTCCGGCAATGCGATTCCACAAAGCCGCATCAGCCCTCAGGCGCTTGCGTTGCTGCAGTTCTATCCTCTGCCAAACGTCAATGGTGGCACGCGATACAACTATCAGATTCCCATCCTCAGCAATACGCACCAGGACGCCTTGCAATCGCGCCTGAGCGCGACGATTAACCCCAAGAACATTGTTTTTGGCGGCTTCGCTTTTCAGAGTACGCGATCTGGTGTCCCGAACCTCTTTGGTTTTCTCGATACAACAGATGTGCTCGGAATCAATACCGGCATCCAGTGGTCCCACCAGGTCAACCAGCGGCTCTTCATGTATCCCGGGTACCGCTTCAGCCGGTTGAGAACCCGCATCACGCCCTATTTCGAGAATCGCGAGAATATTTCGGGCGCCGCCGGAATCTCAGGAAACAACCAGGACCCGATGAACTGGGGCCCGCCGAGTCTGGCCTTCTCGAGCGATATCGCGGGGCTCGCCGATATCCAAAGCTCCTTAAACCGCACTGAGACGAACGCGTGGTCCTATTCAATGCTATGGCACCGTGGCAGTCACAACTTCACTTTCGGAGGCGATTTCCGCAGGCAGGAATTCAATTACCTATCGCAGCAGGATCCCCGGGGCACATTTACCTTCACGGGCGCAGCTACCCAGAAAAGCGGGAGCGGCAATTCCGCCAGCGGCTCCGATTTTGCCGACTTTCTGCTGGGAATCCCGGACACCAGCTCGATCGCATTCGGCAACGCCGATAAGTATTTTCGTGAGTCGGTTTACGACGCATACATCAACGATGACTGGCGAGTCCGGCCGGAATTCACCATCAATGTGGGGATTCGATGGGAATATGGAGCGCCTATCACGGAGTTGTTCGGCCGCCTGGTTAATCTCGATATTACTTCGGGATTTGCGGCGGTAGCACCTGTTGTCGCGAATAGTCCGATTGGACCGTTGAGCGGTCAAAGATATCCTGCCTCGCTCATCAATCCTGACAAGCGCGGTTTCGAGCCGCGAATCGGGATCGCTTGGCGGCCCATCGCGGGATCCTCGCTGGTGGTTCGTGCCGGTTATGGAATTTATAACGACACTTCGGTTTATCAAACGATTGCAATCCAGATGGCACAGCAGGCGCCCCTATCGAAGAGTTTAAGCGTGCAGAACAGTGCTGCTTGCCCGCTCACCTTGGCCAACGGGTTCAATCCGTGTTCGTCGATCACCCTCAACACCTTCGCCGTCGATCCGAATTTTCGCGTTGGTTATGCGCAGACTTGGCAAGTCACGGCGCAACGCGATCTGCCCGGTTCGCTGCAGTTGATGGCAACCTATCTCGGCACGAAAGGAACACGGGGAGTGCAGGAGTTCCTTCCCAACACATTTCCTATCGGCGCGGCGAATCCCTGTCCTGCCTGTCCCTCCGGATTCGCCTACCTTACGTCAAACGGCGATTCCACCCGTGAGTCCGGGCAGATTCAACTACGGCGCAGGCTGCACGATGGCTTTGCCGCCACGCTCCAGTACACATTCTCGAAATCGATCGACGACGACGCAATGCTGGGGGGCCAGGGAGCCGCTGCGAATACACAAAATGCTGCCCCGCCTAGCCAGTTTGGCTCCAACGCCTCGGGCCCTCCGGACACCGGCTCCAGCTCGAGCAAGACTCAGACCGCTCTCGCGATTGCGCAGAACTGGCTCGATCTGAGGGCGGACCGCTCCCTTTCCACTTTTGATCAGCGTCACCTTCTCAGTCTGCAAGCGCAGTACACCACGGGCATGGGACTGGGCGGGGGAACGCTGCTGAGCGGTTGGAAAGGAACACTTTTCAAGGAGTGGACTATTCTTACCCAAGTTACGGCCGGCACCGGTCTGCCACAAACGCCTATCTATCTGGCAGCGGTGCCGGGCACTGGAGTGACCGGAAGTATTCGGCCGGACCGAACGGCTGCTCCGTTATACGCAGCTCCCCCCGGATACTTCCTAAATCGTGCAGCCTTCACGGCGCCCCTCGCGGGACAATGGGGAAACTCGGGCAGGGATGCGATCACCGGTCCCGCCCAGTTCACCTTGAATGCCGCACTTGGCCGCACCTTTCGCCTGAGAGATCGATTCAATCTCGATCTGCGGGTAGATTCCACAAACATGCTCAACCATGTCACATTTACCACTTGGAACACGACCATTACCAGCGCGCAGTTCGGATTGCCAGCTGCCGCCAACGCGATGCGCAGCCTACAGACCACGCTGCGCCTGAGGTTCTAACCGATGCGATGGCTGATTGGAATTTTGGTATGGTGTGCGCTCCAAGCGCCCGCGCAGAAGATTGGCCAGAACGCGCCCCTTGAGTCCAACGGACCGCCCACGATCTCCGTCAGCAGCCAATTGGTGGTCGAGACTGTGGTCGTGAAGGATAGGAGCGGAAAACCCATCGAGGGTCTGAGTGCGAAGGATTTCATAGTAACCGAAAACGGCGCGCCACAGACACTTCGCTATTGCGAGTACCAGGAATTGCCGAGCGTTCCCGGGGCTCCACCAACAGCTCCGTCCAAGCCTGAAAATATTAAGGTCTACTACCATCTTGCCCAGACGCAGATCTCCGCCGATACGCCCGGCAACGCTCGTTATAGAAATCGCCGTCTGCTGGCAGTCTACTTCGATATGACGTCGATGCCGCCTGTGGACCAGATGCGCGCACTCAATGCGGCACAGAGGTTTATCAGGACACAGATGAGACCGGAAGATCGAATAGCGATCTTGAGGTATTCGGGCGCTGGCGTCGATGTCTTGCAGGATTTCACCGACGATCGCGACCGGCTACTCAGTATCCTCGAAACCTTGGTCGTCGGAGAGGGACAGGAATTCGCCGAATCGACAGATGACTCCAGCTCTTCCGATACCGGGGCCTCTTTCGGCCAGGATGATAGGGAGTTCAACATCTTCAATACCGATCGCCAGCTAGCTGCCCTTCAGACAGCTGCGAAAATGTTAGGCCGGGTTAGCGAGAAGAAATCGCTGATCTACTTCGCCAGCGGCATGAGACTGAATGGTCTCAACAACCAGGCGCAGCTTCACGCGACGATCAACGACGCGATCCGTTCCGGCGTGTCGTTCTGGCCGATTGATGCACGCGGCTTAGTAGCAGAGGCTCCTCTTGGCGACGCCACACAAGGGTCTCAGGGCAATGCTGGAATGTATTCCGGCACTGCAGCACAGGCCATCACCACGAATTTCCAGCAGTCGCAGGATACGCTGTACGCGCTCGCCTCGGACACTGGCGGAAAGCCCTTGCTCGACTACAACGATTTGACAAAGGGTATCGTGCAAGCCGAGCAGGCCGTCTCAAGCTACTACATTATCGGTTATTACAGCAGCAACTCGGCTCTGGATGGGAAGTTCCGTCGCGTCAAGATCTCTCTGAACACCAACGCATCCGCCACGTTGGAGTATCGCCAGGGCTACTTCGCCGGAAAACAGTTCAGCAAGTTCACGGCTGCTGATAAAGAACGGCAGCTTGAAGATGCGCTGATGCTGGAGGACCCGATTACGGAACTCACCATCGCAATCGAAATCGATTACTTCCAGTTGAACCGGGCGGAGTATTTCGTCCCGATCGTGGTAAAGATTCCCGGGCGGGAGCTTGCTCTGGCTAAGCGCGGGGGCGCCGAACATACGCTCATCGATTTCATCGGTGAGATTAAAGATGAATACGGCGGTATAACAGTTACAAATCTGCGCGACAGAGTGAACATCAAATTGAGCAATGCCACGGTTAACGAGTTGTCGAGACGGCCGATTGAATATGATGCTGGTTTCACCCTTCTTCCCGGCAAGTACTCGATTAAATTCCTTGCCCGGGACGACGAAACGGGGCGAATTGGAACATATCAGACCACGTTTATCATTCCCAACCTGAACAAAGAACAGAAGCGAGTTCCAATCAGCTCAGTTGTGTTGAGCAGCCAACGAATCGACCTCAAAGATGCCCTCTATAACGTGGAAAAAGATAAGGACAGGAGCAAAGAAGAAGCGGTTAATCCGCTCGTCGAGAACGGGCAGAAATTGATACCCAGCGTAACCCGAGTGTTTCGACGGGACCAAGACATGTATGTCTACCTGCAAGCCTACGAGCAAAGTGAACCAACTGTTCAACCTCTGGTTGTCTTTGCGACGTTCTATCGTGAGCAGAGCAAGGTCTTCGAGACTGCGCCGATGGAGGCAACGGCCACGTTGAACGACCGGTTGAAGACTATCCCTCTTCGCTTCAACATTCCGCTCAGTCAGCTTCCACCAGGCGAGTATGACTGCCAGATATCAGTGCTGGATCCAAATGGACAGAAGGCCGCATTCTGGCAATCTCCCCTCGTGGTTGTGCCTTAGCGTGGGTCTCTCAGATGCGGCGAAGATCGCGCGCCTGACCTGGATCGTGGAGCGGAGCTTCGCTTGGCTCGGTCGCAATTGCCGACTCAGCAAAGACTACGCATACGCGGTGCAGACGGCAGCGACCAATGATCGACACTAGCTCTCCCGATCTCGCATGGCGTATGTCCGGCGTGAAGTGGCAGTGGGGAAGCCTTTGCCATTGTTCCCGCCTCTCGCAAGAGAACTCCTACATTTCGAATTTCAAGTCGCTCATTCCTCGTGACATTATCGGTAAGCGCTGTCGACGCTTCAGCCATTTCGGACGAACAGAACAGTACACTCTATCACGAGTTTGCGCCAAATAGCGGTCAAATATTTACGCCAAATAATTATCAAAACAACAGCTGGCCGGACTACACTTCGGGTGCATTGTCCTTCGGGACGGGGAGGTCAAATTCATGGCTAAAACCAGCGTGAGTTTCGCCCAGTTCTTCTACCGCGTCAATCCTGACAGTACAATCGACGCCATCTGTGGCTACTGCTTTTTAACCGTTGCCACTGCCAACACCCGAACTGAGCTTCGATTACTTGAATCTGATCACCACTGCGGAAATTCGTTGAGCACATTGGCCGCGACAAATCGAACTGCCTTCGGCGCTCACAAGAGCTAAAGCAGGCCTACGGTCGAACCAACTGACTCATTCGCCGACCCCCGCGCTACTTAAGATCATTGCGGACGGC
Source organism: Acidobacteriaceae bacterium (assembly GCA_036500845.1). Taxonomy (GTDB): domain Bacteria; phylum Acidobacteriota; class Terriglobia; order Terriglobales; family Acidobacteriaceae; genus PALSA-350. The sequence continues at coordinate 877 of DASYBJ010000051.1, read as the reverse complement.
TTGCCGCTTCTTTGCTGAGATGCAGCTAAAAAGCCAGTGCGGACTGGCGCCGTTCAAGGAACTGGCGGACTGCGGGATCGCGCTCAAGACCAGTTGCGATTTCATACGCGTGATGGGCTTCACGGAGTGCGCCCGTCCGCGTGAGTAGATCCGCGCGCGCAGCCCAATAGGGTTGGTATTCTGACAGGCCCGGATTGACGGCGGTCTCGGGCATCGCGTGAAGAGCGGCCTGTGGACCGGCAATCTCCGCGATGGCCAGGGCGCGATTGATCGCGACCACAGGCGACAAGGTAATCGCCAGCAGCGCGTCATAGAGCTGCAACACTGCTTCCCAGTTGGACTTGCCTGTGCGGCGGCGGTGGGCGTGAGCAGATTGCAGGGCTGCCTCAAGCTGATACCGCCCAATCGCTCTGTGGGAACCGGCGCGGAGAAGCAGCGTTTCAGCTTCATCGATCATCGCCGCATCCCAAAGTGCCGGGTCTTGAGCGGCAAGGGGAACATACCCCCCATCTTTGCCGCGGCGGGCGCTGCGGCGGGCTTCAGCGTGAAGCATGAGTGCGAGCAGCCCCAGCGCTTCAGGCTCGGAGGGCAGAAGCTCTACCACTAGCCGAGCGAGAAAAAGCGCTTCTCCGGCGAGATCGCGCCGCGCCGCGTCCGTGCCCGCGGCGTCGCTCCAGCCCTCGGCGAAAGCGGCGTAGACGGATGCAAGCACCGTGTCCATGCGTGCCGGAAGCTCTTCCCGATCAGGAATGCGAAAGGGAATGCCGGCCTTCCGCATTTTTTGCTTGGCGCGAATGAGCCTCTTGGCCATCGCCGCCGGAGACATGAGGAACGCCGAGGCGATGGTCGCCACATCGAGTCCCAGGATCACCTGCAA
>DASYBJ010000050.1:0-5820 GCA_036500845.1 Acidobacteriaceae bacterium | reverse complement strand
GATGACCTCTCGGCCGCCTTCTGCGCCCATGCTTCGCGGCCCTCGATAAGCGCTCCAAAATAGGATGGGAGCAAACGCACCAGAGTCCAGCAGAACCCTCAGCCCCTCGGGCCTCAGCTCCGGCACCTTCACAATGAGCATCAGGGCATTCAGAGTTGTTTCGCCCTGATAGTTCGGTTTGCTCAAGGGCACGTGCTCGCCCGTGAGCGTTTCTGCCATCGGTCCAGTTCCCTTCTCCATCTGCAACAGGTGCTGACGGTTGTCCAACAGGAAATCGAAATTCCGCAGGAAGTCCTCTCCAACGATCCCCCGTGCGCGGGGATAGCGGGACTTGAGCTCACTCAACTGCACCACGGACAAATCAAGATCCTTCACCGTTGCTTCTGCCAGTTCGAGGCTGTCCGCGTGCGCTGTGAGAAGAACCGAAGACTTCCGGAGCCCCGTCATGATCGTAGTTCCCGTTATCGGCAGCTTGACCTGCGCGACCAGGTCCGAATCGATCATTGTTTCGGAAGTCCCGGTATCCAGCACGAAATCGAATGGTCCAGCCCCATTCACCTTCACAGGAACCACAACCTTTGCGTCAGCCACTACCTTGAAATGGATACTCGATAGATTCGAGCCCGCGGTGGCAGCAACCCCGAGTTGGCTCGGAGCGGCCAGCATCGCCAGGGCGGAAACGATTAAAACGGGAGATTGACACGAGCACTTGAGCTTTGTCATGGAAGATCACCTCAGACCTGGTTGGCTGGGTGAACTCTCTGCGCAGTAGGCAAGTAGCTCAATGCACCAGCGGTGGATTGCGGGTCTTCTGTGGGTGGACTGGTAAATTGCTCATTCCAAGAGCTTCCTGTCGATCTATGCGGTGAGCCTGGGCTATTGCATCGGAACTCGTGGCCGCAAATTGCAAAGTTTTCTAGCAACTCGACCTGTACGGGAGTAAGCTCTGCCACAAAACCGGCGGGTTGGAATGAGAGAGTCGCTGCCAAATCGTGTACGATTCGGTCCCTTCGAACTCGACATGAAGGCCGGGGAGTTGCACAAGAGCGGGCGCAGCGTTCTGCTGCAAGAACAGCCATTTCAGGTTCTGCGGATCATTGTGGAGCGGGCCGGTGAACTGGCGACGCGCCAGGAGATCCAGAAAAGGCTTTGGCCCAATGACACGGTGGTGGAGTTCGATCACGCCATCAACACAGCGATCAGGAAGATACGGCAGGCGCTGGATGACTCCGCGGATAACCCTAAGTACATCCAGACGGTCGCTCGTCGCGGTTATCGGTTGATGGTGCCAGCCGCGCGGATCGATTTAATTGGCGAGGGCATGCCCGATCAGAACGGAATAGGCGATGAGCCGATAAAGTCAGCGCTAAGGATGCCAGCGGCAGGGGAACTGACAGGCAAGAAGTTTTCTCATTATCGCGTGCTGGAGATCCTTGGCGGCGGGGGAATGGGAGTCATTTATAAGGCCGTAGACCTGAAACTGGGCCGTACGGTTGCTCTGAAGTTTCTTCCCGAAGAACTCGGCAACGATCAAAATGCCGTGGAGCGCTTCGAGAGAGAGGCGCGTGCCGCTTCAGCCTTAGATCACCCGAACATATGCTCCATTTACGAATTCGGGGAACATGAAGGGCGACCCTTCATCGTAATGCAGTTGCTTGCGGGCAAGAATCTGCGAGAGCTTTTGGCGGATTCGAGCGGTCATCAAGGCTGCCCGTTTGCCCTTCAGCAATTATTAGATCTTTCACTGCAAATTGCGGCGGGGCTGGAGGCGGCGCATGAGAAAGGAATCATTCATCGCGACATCAAGCCGGCCAATATCTTCATCACGCAACGAGGCGAAGCCAAGATCTTGGACTTCGGCATCGCGAAGATGCTCCAGTTCGGCGAACTTGTCGAAGTCGAAGATGGAAGCAGCTCAACAGTCGGCGGCCAGCTATCTGAAACTCCAACAATACATTTGACAAGAACGGGGACAGCCTTAGGCACGGAAGGCTACATGTCCCCCGAGCAGGTGCGGAGAGAGAAGTTGGACGCACGAACAGACCTGTTTTCCTTTGGTTTAGTTCTGTATGAAATGGCTACGGGTCAACCAGCATTCAGCGGCGATACGGCATCCGCACTGAATCAAGCTATCTTGCATCGAGTTCCTCCCTCGGCTCGTGAATTGAATCCTGAACTCCCGTCCGTGCTCGAACAGATCATCGACAAGGCGTTAGAGAAAGATCGCGAACTGCGCTACCAAAGCGCATCCAAGATATCGGCTGACTTGAAGGAACTGAAGCGTAATCTGGATTCGGACACATCCGCGCTTTCGTCAGCCGACGGCGAACTCTTGTCGGAGAAAGACAGCAATCTTCGTTACCAGAGCGCGGCAGCCGACATATGCTTTTCTACCCATGGCTCGCGCAAGGAGCAGAACACCGTCGTAGTGCGGGGGCATCTCCGTGCTCGCATTTTGATATCCGCTGCGGCGGCCGCCGTTCTGCTGGTAGCGACGACCGCCGTCTGGTATCACCGCACCGCGTCTGCCCGCTGGGTAAGAAAAGTCGCGCTTCCTGAGGTCACCCGTCTTGTCAACGCAGGGAACTACCCAACCGCTTTCCCGCTCATCTATCGAGGTCTGGAAATTCTGCCACGTGACCCGGCATTGAACAGAATTCGCCGCGAGATCTCCTACCTTGTCTCGGTCCGCACCACCCCTCCAGATGCAAGCGTCTATATCAAGCCGTACGCGGATCCCCAGAGTCCGTGGCTGTACGTTGGCCAGTCACCGCTTGAACACTTTCTGCTGCCAGTCGGATATTTCCGTTGGCGGATCACGAAGCCCGGTTTCCGAACGGTGGAGGGCGCGGCGGGTCTTCAAGGTCCCAGCATCGAGTTCACTTTGGATCGAGAAGCAAGCCTTCCCGCCGATATGGTGCACGTGCCGGGTGGAAATGTCCAATTGTTCGATCGCAAACCGGTTGGCCTGGCCGACTTTTGGGTAGACAAATATGAAGTGACTAACAGGCAGTTCAAGCAATTTGTTGATGCTGGCGGATATCGGAACCCGCGGTTCTGGCGCGAGGAATTCATCCAGAATGGTCGAGTCCTTTCCTGGGAAGAAGCGATGGCGGAGTTTCGCGATTCCACTGGCCGGCCGGGGCCAGCGAGTTGGGAAGTCGGTCAATATCCATCGGGACAGGACGATTTCCCTGTGGGTGGGGTGAGCTGGTTTGAAGCGATGGCCTACGCCGTTTTTGCAAACAAGCAGCTCCCCACAATTTACCAGTGGCGCCGGACCGCCAGCCCGGGAATTTACTCCGATGTCGTGCAGTTCAGCAACTTCAACGGACATGGTCCGGTGCAAGTAGGTAGCCTTGGGGGTGTCGGAGCGTTTGGCACGTACGATTTGGCAGGGAACGTCAGGGAATGGTGCTGGAACGCCACTGGAAGGCGCCGCTATATCTTAGGCCGGGGCTGGAACGAGGGGCGGTCTTATTATCTGGTGGCCGATGCGGCCAACCCATTTGATCGTTCACCTGCAAACGGCTTTCGATGCGCGAAGAATCCGGGCGGCCCGCCACCTGTAGCGCTCACACGGCCCGTGGATGACAACTCACGTGATCATCGTACGGAAAAACCGGTCTCCGACGCCGTGTTCCGCATTCTGCAAGGGTTCTACACCTATGATCGGACGCAACTCGATCCTGTTAAGGAATCGCTGGTCGAGAGTTCACGATATTGGAGAGCGGAAAAGGTCAGCCTGAATGCTGCATACGATCACCAACGTCTGACAGCGTGGCTCTACCTGCCGAGGAATGCCAAACCGCCGTATCAGACTGTGATCTACTATCCGGCCGGGGCCGTTTATCTCATGCCAGGCGTTGACGAGGTGGAAATCCGCGGCTTTGATTTTTTGATGAAAAGCGGCAGAGCAGTTTTGTTCCCCATTTATCAGGGAATGTATGACCGCCGGCCTGCGAAGGCGCTTGGGCCGAGCGGCGAAAGGGATACGATCATTCAGCAATGCAAGGATCTGCAGCGCTCCGTCGATTATCTGGAGACCCGCGCAGACATCGCGCTCGACCGGCTCGGCTATTTCGGAATCAGTGCCGGGGCGCGTTTAGGCCTGATTTTCCTGGTACAGGAGCGCCGAATTCGGGCCGCAACTTTGGCGGATGGAGGACTCTCTTCTGAAAGTAAGCCTCCCGAAATCGACGAAATCAATTTTGCGCCGCGCATCCAAATCCCCGTCCTGATGCTGAATGGCCGCTACGATTTTCCGCATCCGGTGGAAACCGACCAGATTCCACTCTTTCGTTTGCTGGGGACTCCTGAGAAAGACAAACGTCGTGTCCTATTTGAGAGAGGGCACGTCGGACCGATACAGCAGTATATAAAGGACACGCTGGACTGGTTCGACAAATACCTGGGTCCGGTGAGCACGCGAACGAACGAGTAGGCCTCCATCGAGTTCAGTAGGTTATCTGCTTCGTTGCCAATATTTCTTGTCTCTATCCGACGTATGTACACGGCTAGGCATACGTTGCAGCGAGACAAGGCTATCTCGCCTGCGCGAGCTACAATCTCGCCTAAATCAGGACAGGCAGCTCAATTCCCTGCACTCTGGCTCCTCGTTACAAGTAGCACTTCCAGTAGCGAATCGGCGCTACAATCCTTGAATCGCAATGTGCGCCCCGTTCTTTGGTGACCCAATCACGAAGAAAAGAAGGAGAACTCTTGAGTTCGACACTTTTTGTGTTCGCAAATCTCAAGAAACATTGCCGTGTCTCGATCGGCAAGCGTCACTTCTGAAAGGTCGAGAACGGTTTTGGAGCTTTCCGATTCGATCAGGGCCTTGAGAATATTCATGCATTCGATATCCATCCGGCCACACGTACGCAACACAGTGGCATTTTCCTTGCCCGCGAGCCGTTCAATCTTGAAGGTCATTGGCATCCTCCAGCTGAAGCGCAAGTTACGGCCCGGATGCGCGATTACCAATGCAAGCCGAATGCCATCCGCAACTGCTTGAAAAGACGTCGGAGATAGGCTGATCGTTATCGGGGTTTTCGTGGAATTCGCGGAAATCGTGGGTCCGTCCACGGGCAGACGGATTTAGCAGAGCTTGAAGTGGTTCTTACGGATTTTCAATTTCTTGATCTTGGAATCAAGGGTTGAAGGTGGAATTCGAAGCTTGGCTGCGGCTCCGTTGGTACCATAAACTCGTCCTCAGCTTTCAGCGAGGGCTGCTTCAATGATCTGCCGTTCGCGACCCGAGTCTCCGTTGGCAGCCGCAGGCACGGTTGCGCCAGCCGCCTCTTCGCGGCGTCTGTAGATAGCCAGGCTTCATCCACACAAAACACGTCACCGGGACTTACGATAACCGACCTCTCAACGACGTTTTGCAACTCGCGTACGTTCCCAGGCCAATCATAGGATCGAAGTAATTCCACAGTGCGCTTGTCGATCTTCGAGAACCTCTTCCTAGCTTTCGGCCAAAGCGCTGGGCGAAGTATTCGAGCAACGTCAAAATATCGTCCTTCCGCTCGCGCAGCAGCGGCATCTGGATCGTAAAAACGTTAAGTCGATAAAACAGATCCTGGCGGAACGTTCCATTTCCTATTGCGGCCTCAAATCACGGTTGGTGGCCGCAACCATACGGACATCGACTTGTATGGATTGCGTTCCTCCGAGCCGCTCGAACGCTGCATGGTTCGCCGGAGTGACTGCCTGAGTATAAACGTCCAACGTGGAGCGCAGAGCAGGCTTTCATAACTCTTAACCAAGGGAGTAGCGAGAATCCACTCGAACGCTTGTGACATCTAACCACGAGAT
>DASYBJ010000049.1:0-6407 GCA_036500845.1 Acidobacteriaceae bacterium | reverse complement strand
TTCGCAGCTTTCGTGAGAGGTGGTGGAGCGGGCCGTTCGATCGCTTTGGCCCACTCCCAGCACCGTGTAGGTCACGTCATCGGTAACAGAATATAGGCACCCTAAACATAGCCGCCCGTGACCTCAATGCGTTCTGCATTGATCCAGCGATTGTCCTCTGAGAGCAGCGAGGCAATCATTCGACCGATGTCGTCGGGAACACCTGCTCGGCCCAGTGCTGTCCCTTCGGCCACCCTTTTGTTCACGACTGGGTTGTCGCGAACGATGCCGCCGCTGAAATCCGTTTCAGTAGCGCCCGGAGCGACAACGTTGACAGCGATCCTGCGCGGTCCGAGCTCCTTTGCCATATGCCTCGACAGCACCTCGAGAGCTCCCTTCATCGAGGCGTAGACTGAGCCTCCGGGCGAGGCGATTCGAGTCCGGGCCGTGGAAATATTGACGATCCGCCCCCCGTCGTTGATGAGAGCGAGAAGCTTCTGGGTCAGGAAGAAGACGCCTTTGAAATGGACGTTGTAGATGCTGTCGAGTTCTTCCTCGGTGGCCTTCTCAAACGGCATGTTGTGGTGACTATTTCCAGCGTTGTTGACCAGAAAGTCGAAGCGCGTGGCTCCAAACTTTGTGAGAGCCTCTTTCACGAGATCGACAAAGGCATCGAACGAAGCGATGTCGCCGCCATCGAGTGGCAACGCAATGGCTTCCGCTCCCGCATCCTTCACCGCGGCAACGACCGCCTCCGCATCGGCTCTATGGCTGTGATAGGTGAAGATCGCCTTGACTCCGCGTTTAGCGAGGCTCTCGACGGTATTGCGGCCAATACCGCGGCTTCCTCCGGTGACGATAGCGATCTTGCCCGGCTCCAACTGCTTGCTTTGCTCTGCCATATTTCTCCCTTTCTCCTGTTGTTCTTTCCGTTCGCTCTAACGAACCGTCGACAGCAAAGCTCGCGTCTCGTCGACGACGCGATCTGCGAACTTGGGATCGCGTACCAGCACGGAGCTGAGCATCGGATGGCCGCGTTCGTCGTAGTAAACGCCGGTTTGACCCGATTCTTTGATCAGGACTTTGGTGATTACGCGCGCAGCTCGTTTCGGTGTGCTCCCATACTTAATGAAAGGAGCGAGCAGTGTGAAGACGTATTTCCCCAGAAAGCGTAGGAAGACGTTGGCATCACGCCCGAGGCCTGTGCCCGGATTAAAGCCTGGCTCAACCGCGTTGATGTGCAACCGCGGGTTTTCGCGGGCGAAAACCATCGCTGTGGCGAGGGTGCACTGTTTGGAAGTTGCATAGGCGTCTGCGCCCGGCATCTTGGAACCGCCTGGCGTCCATTCGCCTCGCGCGCTCGACTCCGCAGAAATATAGCGACCGCCGCGAAAGCCGGCGGTCTTTGCGAGCTTGCGCTCGGGATCTTCCACGCCGGAGGCGACAAAGACGACGTTCGCACCGTCGGGGAGATGCGGCATGAGCGCCTCGGTCAACGCGAACGGTCCGAGGTGGTCCGTTACGAACGTCGTGTCCCAGCCCAGCGCGTTCTTGGTGGCGCGCATTTGCATGATGCCCGCGTTGTTGAGCAGGCCGGCAATCGGAAGACGGAGCGTGATGATCTCCGCGGCCGCGCGTCGCACGCTCGCGATATCCGACAAGTCGCATACGACCGACAGTGCACTTCGGCCCTTTTGCTCGATGGTCTTCTGAACCTCGTCGAGCTTTTTGCGGTCGCGGCCGACGAGGACGACAGTGGCGTGCTTGGCCAGCTCGAGTGCCGTGAGGCGACCTATGCCGGAGGTCGGGCCGGTGATGACGTATGCCTCGCGTTGGGAGGCGTCGTTTATAAGAGCGGTAAGTGGCATATCAAGCTCCTTAGTAGTCTGTCCAGTCAGTCATTTTTAGAATTAAAAAATCAGCTCATCATCCGCCATAGTGCATCAAAGCCCAGCTTGCAGTGCTTCTTCGCATTGGTCGAATCCTGGCTCATCAGATCTATCGTTGCCTCAGCCGTCGAGTTCATCAGCGCAACAACGAAGCCCATCGGAGCTTTAGACATAGGTCCGTTGGCGAGAATTCGTTCCAGCAGGACGGCGACCGCTGCCATCGTCTTATGCGCCGCCGTCCGGGTCTCCGTAGTGATTTCGTCGGATACGCTGAGCTGTGCCAAGACTCGCCGCTTTTCGGAATTGGACACCGCCCATCTCGTCCAGTTCTGCCAGACCTGAAAGAACTGCTCACGAAGTTCTGCAGCCGGGCGCAGATCCTTCATAGCAGCAGACGCCATCTCTGCTTTCAACTCGAGATAGAGCTGATTGAACAGGTCCGTTTTGGTTTCGAAGTAGGTGAACAGCGATCCGTTGGCGACGCCAGCCTCTTTCGCTATGCCTGCCGTTGGGGCGCTCAGGCCCTGCGTCACGATGAAGCGTGTCGCAGCCTCCAAAATTGCGCTTCTCTTCTCATCGCTCTTCGGCCTGGGCATGAGACAACTGTATAGGTGAACGTCTGGACAGTCAACTACTTCGTCGGGGGGAAGGTGCGGGAGTAGGGTCCGAGGCTGTTACGAATCGTCACCCCGCACCTGATTGCTGACGAGAAGCCGACTTCCATTAGCACGTTGCGGCCACGAAATAGACCATCGTCTTCTGCGCCAATGAGACGATCACCTCCAATCGCGAGCCTCGAAACAACTCAGACGAGTGCACGCTCAAAGACGAAATAGTGCGATGCCTCAGCAGAAGGACTTCTTCCATGACGAGGATTGAGGTGCATCGACTGAAAAAGGAGCTTATTCGGCATAAAGATTTTCGATTGGACATCACTTTGAGGCCAACCAATACTTTGCCTAGGGAGGACAAAACCATGACTCAGACTTCCCCAATCTTCAACAGAACAATCGCCAGTCTTCTCTTGTCTTCTACTCGAAAGACATCGTCGTTGAGTAACCAGCCCACTGCGTGAACCGGCGCAGCAGCCTCGAATCGCGTTTGAACTGTATACAGACAACCTGATTCAGGAAGTCGTCGTCATCGAAACATCGAGACCCGGCCACGTGCTGTGCCGTCAGAGTGGATTCCGAGAACTTATGCGCGACTAAGGGCGCAAGCAAATAAGAAAGTAGTATGCAACGCCATTTGCTATACGCAGCCCAGTACTGATGTAAAAATCGCGCTACGTAAGGGATGTGCTCCTGCGCTTTCCAGGGCCATCACTTAAGCACGCGACCATAGAGGGTATATCAGGCGAACACCTTGAGAAGATTTCTCTTCTTTTTTAAGGGATTGTAACGATTAAAGGCGAGCCAGCAAGGCGTGCAGGACGATGCCTCGCGCTCACCCGAGCACACTCTACGGATGTATGGCGGAAGTGTGAGCGCAACGAATGCCCCCTGACGGTGGTCACATCGTGAACTTTGAAGATGAGTGAATAACTCCAGTCCATTCAACGACTATCGCCACCGGCTGGTCGAAACGAGTTTCTATGAATCGCACGATGGTCGTAGCGAGTCTCTCGTTCTATAGGAGATCTACTTTGGTTTCGTTACAGAACAGGAAAGCTAAGCCCAATGACCGTAGCCGTTCAAGGATTGCCCCCTTCAGCAGTTTCCTTCGGGGCGTGTCGTCGATGCGGTTCTCAAGCACGAACCTGGATTGGAGCTCTATCGCTCTTGAAAGACACGTAGTTCCTCCCAGAGAAGTGCCCGAATCGACGACTGATCACCTTATTCTCCTGCAATGGCTTGGTAATTCCGTGGCGCGAGGAGACTATCTCAGTTCTCCCGGTCGTGTTGTTTCCTACGCAAAGAGGCCAACCACTTTGTCGCTCCTTAGCCCAGGCGCACTTCCTTCCTGCCGCGCCACGACCAAGTTTGATGTCGCATTGTGTGCGATAGAGAAAGACTTCTTCAACAGAGTGTCCGACGAGATGAAGCACGAACGAATAGCAGGCAGCGCCGCTCCGGATGGATCTATTAGTCGTGAGCAACCAGGTTTCTACGATGGATCGGTTTCCACAATAATGCAGCTGCTACGGGACGAAGCCCGGTCTGGCGGGATCTCCGGAGCTTTTTATGTGGAGCATCTGGCCCATGCCCTCGCTGCGCGCCTCTTCACCCTGATGAACAAAAGCATTTCTGCCGAGAAATGCCAGCCTGCCGGCGACCTGCATTCTCATATTTTGGCTCGGATCATCGAACGGATCGAGGCGAATCCTCTTGAGCAGTTCGACCTCGCGACACTTGCAGCAGAATCCGGCTACAGCTACACCCGGTTCATTCATGCGTTCCGCGCGCAGACAGGGTTATCTCCGTATAAGTACATCATGCGGCTACGGCTGAGCCGTGCAAAACGATTGATGCGCAATCGTTCTCTTACATTGCTGGAAATCGCCTTGGAATCAGGTTTCGCGAGTCATGCACACTTTACTCATGCTTTTCGTCAGCACTTTGGCTGCGCTCCCATCCAATTTCGTACTGCGCTGGAAAAATAGGCAAGTGCGCAGTTTCAGGCAAGCAGCTAGCCCCGATATGAGCCTACTCTTTGGAAAGGAAGTATCGGGAAGTCGTACCAAGACCAAGCTTGCTCCCGGGCTTCTCGTCCACAGCAGTTCCGCGTCCAACATTCAAGCTCCTTGAGCAAGTGAACATTTCACAATGAGATTCACTCGCAGCCCACGCCACTCCTCGTAGCACAGGAAGCTACTGATGAGACGCTTTAATTCCGATGAGCGAGAAGAGTTCGAGAGTATTGCGTTGGTTCATTCTGACGCTCTGCTTGGTATGGCGCGCCGCCTAACAAGATGTGACAGTCTGGCGGAGGATGCTGTGCAGGAGACGCTTCTTTGTGCGTGGCGCGCCTTTCATCAGTTCCAGCGTGACACCAACTGCAAAGCGTGGCTATTCCGAATTCTGTTAAATGGGATCCGCAGGAACGGGAGACGCGCAGTTCCACTCGTCGGACTGCGACCGGAGCAAAGCCTCGACAACATCGTGGCGATACGGCCCCCTTTTGCGTCTTTGGCCTACTCGGAGGCAATTGCCGCCATCGATGCGCTGCCGGAGGAACGGCGTATCGTGTTTCTGTTGGCGGAGGTTGAGGGGTTTGCCTGCAAGGAAATCAGCTCCATGCTGGCAATCCCCATTGGCACAGTGATGTCTCGGCTCAGCCGCTGTCGTGCGGAACTGCGTAATGCTCTCAATCATCGAGTTCGAGCAGGAGATAGAAGGAGAAGAGCATGAATTGGCGGAAGCACGAGGCAACTTTACAAGGATCCTTGGGACTCCATCTTATCTTTGCCCTTTTGGACTCGCGGCTGGCTGCTTGCTGAGCCAGAGTTGCATAGCCTGAATCTCTGACTGCTGGTCCACGATTATTTCCTCTGCCAGTCTTCTTATCACGGGATCTTTACCGTAGAGTAATTCGGCTTTGGCCATATCGATTGCGCCTTGATGGTGCGGCATCATCATGGTGACAAAGTCATGATCACTCTCGCCATTCATTGGGGCAGACTTCATGCCACTATCCATACGAGTCATGCTCTCCTCCATGGAGTGCATAAAGCTCATCGCGCGCGAGTCCATCTGAGCACCTGCCATCATGCCTACTGCCGTCATGAGGCCCGCGATCCATGCGCATCTTTTAAGAGATATCATTCTGAAACTCCTTGGTTGTCGAGTCAAATGTCCCACCCATCCGCAAAAGGCTATTGAGTCGCGATTGAAGCAGGGCGGGAGGCGCTGTTTTGCCGGCCTCCCACCGTGCTGGGGAGAAATACATGCTCACGGCGCCATTTCTCCCCACTACACCTTGTTCGGTCGTGACCGCCTTTGTCGCACGGCATTGGTCCATTACTGCGTCTGTAACTGTACCTGTACCGGCTGTGTTCCGCCCGTGGGCACAATCTCCAGGAAGCGCTGATCCTGACGCTGATCTTGCTGTTGTGGCGAGCCGGCGAGTATCTGTCTCAGCGGACCAAGCGACTCGACGATCTGGGCGCCGGCGGCGTTTGTTTGGAACATGGCTAAAGGTTGATAGTTCTGTTCCGATCCCTTCAAGTCCGGTACTAGTCCGATGGTATAACTGGCGTTAGGATCAAGCCCAGTGACTGCGGCCTCCAACAAATCGATTGGTCCTTGATTATTCAGCGTTACAGTGGTCGTTGCCTTTGAAGCAGGAGAGTTGCTGTCTGGTCCCATATATAGGTGCGCCGATTGGCCGGAAGTTCCCAGGGATACGAGATTAGAGAGTCCATTTCCAGTTGGCACCGCGTTGGGAACATAGACTAAAGCTTGAGCGGCTTGCCCTCCTGGAAGCGTTGCTATCACTTGGTTAGTCAAAGTATTGATCACTTGCATTCCCGTCCCGTTCTCCAAGGCAACATAGATGCGGGTACCATCGCCTGAGGGCCAGATACCATGCGGTAGTTCG
>DASYBJ010000048.1:0-10207 GCA_036500845.1 Acidobacteriaceae bacterium | reverse complement strand
TCTTGCAGGCTGAAGCGCTCTGGTTCCAAAGGTCCGTATTCTTGCAGCCTGCGGTCAATGCTTTGGAAACCATCGTCCAGCGCTTGGCGCAGCGTCTGCCAGGTACTGGCCGGCTCGGCTGGGTTTGCAGCGGAGAGCATTCCGATCACCGCTTCCATCTGCACGGGTGTGCACATCGCCTCGCCCTGCTTTTGCCGCTTCAGCATCAGGCGATATCCGGTGGGGCCGCCGCAATGTTCCGGAGGAGCAGCGCCACGGCCGCCCAGACACAGAGGCGCCTCGTCGTCATTACTCCCCGGCTCCTGGTCCAGAAGCCGGAACTCCCATTCCCAAAGATCGATCGCGCCGCAAGTGTAGAGAAAGGTTTCCCGCGGGCGCAGTTGGAACTCGCGCAAGGGTCTTCGCACGGCTCGCTCGGCGAAAACTGTTGAATTCCTCTCTGTGCACCCGGAAGATAAACCCGAGACCGTCCCATCCCAGGACGGTACGGAACACCTTATCTAAATCGGGTAGGCCGAGGAAATCGGGTACGGAGATCACACGAATGACCATTGGGTTTACGTTGCGGGGAACCGCTCGCAAAATCAGTCGGTTGAACGGTGCTCTTGAATTCATCCCTTCAGCCTAAAACCTCAAAACCCACACCCCCGGGTTGCTGCTCGACTCCACGGACTTCCCAAACGATTTGGCAACTGGCATACGATCTATGTGCGGATGAATCGCTGGGCAAAGAACGGTGTGCTGGACCAAGTGTTCGAGAAGCTGCAGTCGGAGCAGATTGTACGCATCCGAATCGAAGCCTTCGCGCTGGACTCGACTTCGGTCAAGGTGCATCCGGATGGCACCGGGGCGTTAAAAAAACGGACCGCAAGCTATCGGAAAGTCTCGTGGGGATGGACCACCAAGATTCATCTGGTTGCCGCGAATGCGCGAACGGCCATAACCTTCGACTGCGTGAAACCATATCATGAACACCGCTCAACCGGAGAACAGTTTGCCGCTTACAGGAGGCACAAGGTTCTCTGGCAGGACCGCGATCAAGTCTGGGCTGTCGTTCTTCACGTTGCCGACGTCTTTGCCGACCCTCCACGCCGTCATCGCGTCGGAGTCGAAAGGCCGCAGCAGGTCGACAGGCAATCGCGCTAGATGATCCGCGGGCGCAAGCCACCGCTCGTAATCGCGGGGCGCAAGAATCGCGGGCATGCGCGAGTGGATCGTGGCCATCAGCTCGTTGGGCTCGGTGGTGATGATGCTGTAGGTTTCGAGCACCTGATCCGTCGCCTCGTCTCGCCAGCGGTCCCAGATGCCGGCGAAGGCGAGCATGCTGCCGTCCTTGAGCGCGATCGCAAAGGGCTGCCTGTTCTTGACGTCCAGCTTCTTCCATTCGAAGTAGCCGTCAGCGGGGACCAGGCAGCGGCGGTGCTTGAAAGCGTCGCAGTAGGTTTCACTCATTGACAGCGTTTCGGCCTGGGCGTTGATGGTCGAATAGCTGACGTTAGCATCTCGGGCCCAGAAAGGCACCATTCCCCAACGCATGGGCACGAGCTCGCGCTTGCCGGTGTCGCGATCGAGGCGCACTACGGGCTGGAAGGTCGTCGGCGCGATGTTATAGCTGGGCTCGATCTCAAAAGGCACGCAGATTCCCGCATGCATGTCCTCGGCGATGCGCTGCTTGTCGGATCGGCGATAGTAGCGGCCACACACGATTTTAATTCCCCTAGAAACTCATCGGCTCGTCTGTTTGTTGACGTAATCGGCAAACTGCTCAGCCTTTATAGTGACCTGGATCGATTGACCACTGCGAAAGCGAATCTCGCAGGACTCATTTCCCGGCTTACCGCTCAAGGGGGAGATCACATCTATCGCTTCGGGATTGAACCACTTATCAGTGTCGGCAGCTTTGAGAAGTATCGGCATTTCTTTCTCTCCCTATTGATGAGAAGTGTACGCCGGAGGACCCGCGCTACCGCTCAAGTGTCTGGCGAAGATGCTCCGCTTCGGCTTTGAAGTCGCGCGCAATGTCGCGCAGCATCTTGACCGTTGGCGTTTTGCGACACCGAATTCACTGGCGTGCGTCGTGCCGGTCACAGGCGTAGCCCTCGGTGATCTTGTCTGAGCAAAAAATTGCAACATTGCATCAAAAATGAATGTGGAGATGTTGCACGGTCGGGACATGGTCCGTATTGCTCAGACGAGACTGGCCGAAAGACCTTAGTGTGACACCAGTGGGGGGAAAATATGATGAAAACTCACTTGCTCGAACGTCGTCTTCACGAAGCTAGTGAGAAAGGACCTTCCACTACAACGCGAAAGTTTCTAGTCACCCTTCTGGTTTCAAGTGTTGTGGGCGTCGTGTTTTGGAATTTTGGTTTGGCCAACAAAACCTGGCCCGCTCATCCGTTCTTTACTGCTGTTGCACTCGCTGCCATCTGCGGGAGCGTATTTCAGTTGGTATTGACTTACGGGAATGCCAGCAACAAAGACTGACCCACTGTCCGTGCAGCGTTAAGTGGTCTCGATTACCACCGGTCTTTTCTCTGATGCCGGATGCGCGTCACCCCACGGCAAGAACAAATTGGAAGAACGAGGGCATATGTCATCTCAAAATGGCGACAAAGCGAGATTCAATAGGTTAAGGAAACAAAAGCTCCATCGCCGCGAACTCGTGGCAGGGTTGGCCACCCAGTCAGCAGCCAATGCAGCGCGCTTAGATAAAACACCGCTTGCAAAGTTGGCGCAGGGGTAGCAGCAAAATACGCTCCTTCACCAACATCTTCGATGGACAGCCGCTCTTGGGGTCGATCGAAAAGTTTCATTCCCGTTCTCACTTCTGAGAGGGTGTTTGAAAAGTATCACGCTACTTTGCAGGTTTGCAGGGAGGTTCCGTCAAACTGGAGAGTGCCGGACAATCACTATGCCACGAACGTGAACGACGCAGCGTGGGCACTGCTCGCCCCACTTTTGCCTGCAGCACGGCCCGGAGGCCGGCCGCGCACCACCGATATTCGTGCTGTGATAAACGCGATCTTCTATCTGCTGCGCACCGGCTGTCAGTGGCGCCTTCTTGGGGTCACTACACCAAAAGTAAAAAATAGTACGTTTAGGAAACATTTGTGCTATAGCTAATGGACTTAGCAGATAAGACGAGACCGAATTGTTCACGACTGAGCTTGTCTAATGCAAGCTCCTGATTCTAGTCACTCACTCACTTGCTCGTTGGCGTACGCTTCTTAACGTTTGGTGTGGTGACCCAAAAAACGACCCTATCCTATTTCTTTGCACCGGCATTTCAGTACAAACAATTAGGCGCATTCCGGGATTTAGGGGTTCTTCCGCACTTTCGGTGCAGCTTCGAACAAAATGATGTGAACTGCCGTTGCCAGTCAATAAATTGGAAGCTTTTCGGCAAAGGCCGAAAGTTTGATTGCCTAAATCGTACAGATTATTGATAGAAGGGTACTTCTGCTTTTAATTGCACCGAAAGTGCGGAAGAACCGATTTGAGTACAGCGCGACATCAAAGTTCGTACCGAGGCCAACTTGCAACCAGGCCAACACACGCTCCACACTCCTGAAGAGATCGTCTTCCTCGAACTGGCTAATGGAAAGTGGGAGATTGCATCTAGAAACGCTGGACAGACGGGACGTTATCTTTAGCAATGTCTGTGGTAACAGTAAGTAAACGTCCCGTGAAGAAATTGATTTTCCGCTTACGAGCGATCTGCCATCGGAAAAATATCGCGCCAGGATGCCCTCTAAGCGTTACTGAGGCCCAGGTGTCCATTTCCTGTCAAAAAAAAGCCCTAATAAATCAACAAAATCAATTTCTTCACATCCTCCAGACGGAACGTCCACCTACACTTCTGTAACTGCAATTATCACGTAAACGTGCCGCCTGATCCCGTCCTTGCTGCTCGCCGGACCCTAAGACTCCCACGGGCACCGAACTCGCAAGAGGCCGTGGATGCTACGCTGTTGTGGAATCGCGCGCTAAGACTCCGACGACGACGAATGGCGAATGATCCCGGATCTGGAGGCCACGAACTTGAGCAAACATCGCCGCATCCAATGCACTGCTAAACAGGCCATACTCGTTCAAGCGTTGCAAAAAATGAATACGCAAATCCGACAATGCTGGCTCCCTATATCCGCATCCTTTTAGCCTGCTCACCATCCCATCCAGGTCGACCGTATCGAATCCCATGTGCTGCCAACCAGCCGATTGCAAATCGATTTCCGTTTGATACTCGTCACTACGATTTGACACGGGTGCTTTGCTGGGGACCTGTCCACCAGTACCCTATCGACTATCTCCCGGGCCCACCCTTTTAGGACGCCAGGCGGCGTTTGGTTTCTTTTCCAGCGTACGATCAATGTTCAACTCAGAAGTGAACTTTCAGGGCGAACTCCATCGTGCGCGGATCGGTCGTGGCTGTCACCTGGCCGAAGTTGCTGGCGCCCAGCGTATTGGACACGGTAAACGCAGACAGGTGGTTGGGTACGTTAAACATTTCCGCGCGGAAGTCGATCCCCACTTGCTCGTAGATCGGGAATGTCTTTGAGATCGACGCGTCCCAGTTGTCGTAGTGAGGTCCCTTGATGCCATATGCCTGGAGATTACCGAAGGTTCCCGCAGCGGGAATAGCAAAGGCAGCCGCGTTCAGATATTGCTTGCCTCCGGTGCCGGCAAAGGGGTTCCCGACCAGGTTTGGGCGTTCCAGCACGGCCGTCACACCATCCCCCGACTGCGAGGTGTTGGCCGGCTGGGTGACGTTGATGGGCAATCCCGATGAGATGCGGGTGATGCCCGATACCGACCACTGTCCGAGCGCCTTCTTGTACCATTCGCTGCCCGTCTGCCAGAAGGGCAGCGGATACACGTAGCTCACCACGAAAATCTGCGGTTGGTTATAGCGCTGCGGACCGTAATCGGCCCTCAGGTTGAAGCTGTCCTGTGGGTTGTAGTTATAGTCGGGGGCGTCGGTCAGCGACTTGGACCAGGTGTAAGACACATTGACCGTGCCACCGCTGCGCATGCGCTCCTGGATGCGCGCTTGCAGCGAGTTGTAGTTGGAGATGGCGCCGTTCGTGCTTTGGAAGATGTCCTGGTAGCCAAGATAAGGACGAAGCGCCTGGGCGGAAATGCCAGGATGGGCCTGCTGCGTGCCTGCCACAAGCTGGTTGATGTTCTTGTAGTAGCTCAGATTGCCCGAAGAAGTGCCGACATAGGTCAGTTCCGCAATGGCCGTGCCCGTCAGCTTCTGTTGCAGGCCGAAGCTCCAGTTCTTCACCCGCGCCGGTTGCAGGTTGCGGTCGTAGGAGTTAGAGATCGTGCTCGGGTTCGCCGCTGCCGGGGCCGCGCTGGCCAGCGTATCCACATTGCCGTTGGTGATATTGGCCACGCTGGTAAAGGGTAGCTGCGCCACGGATCCATAGTAGTAGTTGCCTTCGAGCCGCTCATAAGAGATACCGAACCCGCCGCGGATCACCGTCGAACCCCTGCCCGTGATGTCGTACGAAAAACCCAACCGAGGTGCCACCGCCGGCCAGTAGGTATTTACCAGGCCCAGCGGGAGATTGTGAAACAGCGCCAGCACCTGAGGGTTGTTTATCACCGAGACCCGGCCCTTCGCTTGCGAAGGGAAACCGGAGCCCGGGAGCACGAGGCCATTATAAGGATAGGGGTTGCTGGTGATCACGCCAGCCTTGCTCACCGTGGCCGCATGGCTCGGATCAAAGTATTCCGGATCGAACGCAGAGGCGTTGTTGAGCGCGCTGAAAGTCGGCTGCATGTATTGCCAGCGAACTCCAAGGTTCAGGGTAAGCTTGTGATTCAACGCCCAGTCGTCCTGCGCGTAAGTCTCGATCTGTGTGAAACGCGCCCATACCTGTTGGATGCTGCTGCCCTCCTGGTAAGTAGAGAAGTTGCCCATCAGCATGTTTTGCATCGAGGTGAATCCAAACGAACCATTGATAGCGGGTATCGAGGTCTGGTTCTTGCGTCCCCGCCAGGCGTAGGCTCCAATTTTCAAGGTGTGATTGCCGATGATGCGCGAGAAATCGTCTTTCGCCGCGTAGATCCGCTGGTAATTGTTGAAGTTAAGCGCGGCCGAGGTGAGAGCCGTAAATCCGGTGGTGGTAATAGCGGGGATATCGGGCGAGTAATTGTAGAGCGTGGCGTAATTCAGGCCGTAGTCTGAACGCAGGGTACTTTTCACCTGCAGTTGCGAATTCGGCGCAATACCGTTCGTTTCCGTAATCTTGTTGCCGGAAAAAGAGCCGATCAGCGTGTTGAGCGTTTTTGCGTTGATGGTTCGTGTCCACTGGATCGACGAGGTCAACCCTGGAATCTGGCGCTGGAAAGTGATCAACCCAGTCGGAGCTCCAAGCAGGGTGTAGTAGTCATGCACGTAGTGACCGGAAATCTGGTTGTGACTGTTAACGTTGTAGTCGACCTTGACCAGCCACTCCCCGGTGTTCAGCGGGTTCAGACTAAGGTAGTTGAAACTGTTGCCCGTCGAGGTGTTCGATTGCGGAAAGAGCGAGGTGAGAGCGCGTCCCGTTGCCGTCGAGCAGTTCGCAACGACCGCGGTCGTGCAGGCTGGGAGGCTGGTGCGCTGGGCGGCGGTCGGCACGGCAAGAGTGGCCACGGTCGAGGTGCGCTGGCGCTTGAAGTCCTGCCCCGCAAAGAAGAAGAGCTTGTCTCGGTTCTGGTTGAAATGTCCTGGAATAAAGACCGGCCCGCCTACGAACCAGCCGAAATTATTGTAGCGCAAAGGCGGTTTTACCGGCTTGATCGTTCCCAGGGGCTGAAAGGCATAACCCTGAATGGCATCGTTGCGTAGAAACTCATACGCGATCCCATGAAGGTTGCGTGTTCCGCTCTTGATGGCCACGCTGACCGTGGCGCCCGAGCTTCCGCCGTAGCTGGCATCGTAGGACGATGAGGCGGTGCGAAACTGATCCAGCGCGTCCGGCGAAATATTGACAAAGTTGTTGCCCCCTCCGCCGTTGTCCTTATTATCGACTCCATCAATAAAGTAATTCGATGTATCGGTACGGCCCCCGTCGATCGACTGCGAATTGCCGTTGACGCCATAGCTGCCGAAGAGCGCAAACCCACTCGCCACCGTCTGTGAAACCCCAGGGGCCAGCGCAATCAGCTGAATGTAGTTGCGGCCATTCAACATCAGGTTGGTGGCCTCGGTGCTGGTGACGACCGACCCCACCTCGGCGCTGGTGGTATTGACCTGTATCGCGTCCGCCTGTACTGTCACCGCCTCGGTCTCGGTGCCGATCGAGAGCTTGAGGTCAACACTCGGTTTGCCGCCAACATCGACATGAATCTGTTCCACGACCGTCTCTTTGAAGCCGGGAACAGAGGTGGAGACGCTATAAATGCCAATGGGGAGATCCAGGGCGACATAATTGCCGTCGGCATTGGTCTGGGCCACCCGGGTGAAACCTGTGGCAGCATTCGTGACGGTTACGGATGCGTTCGGAACCACTGCTCCTGTGGAGTCGGTAACGGCTCCCGAAATTTCCTGGCTGTCTACGGCTTGTCCGCGGCAGACGCCCGCGCTCAGCGTGAGGCTGAGGGCCACGATCAATGCGATGTGTTTCATTCTGGCTCCACAAAAATATGTTGCAATGCGTTCCGCCGAATAGATATGCTCCATCTATCCTTTGCGTACCAGAAAGATGGACTCTTTTCTTGGCGAACGTGATAATAGGCGCTCGCCTTTTAGAGTGTCAAGCCGCTTTAGAACGCACAGTAACAGCAGAATTACCTGGGCGCGCAATGTATATTCATGTACCGAACGAATTGTCAACAAAAGATAATCGCTATCGGATCATTGGTATGGCGCGGCGGACTTAATCGTTATCCGGGGTAAGCCCCTCGCGAAAGCAGATTCCAAGGAACATTACAAAGGCGGTGACAAAAGGCGGTGACAGGTGACACAGGCGGTGACGGTGTCCCGCCTTTCCGCCTTTCCGAGACTTGTCTTGGCTTTGTCAACTTACTGAAAACCCAGTTTCCCGTTTAGCTCGCGGATTGGAAGACGATAAAGCTCTCACGATTGTTGATATATAGGCCCTGAGCCGAGATAAGTGCAAAATTCCACCATACGAAATGTAAGTGACGGTAGCTTATGGACTAATTGAGATGTCAGGACGTCAGCACAGGGGTGTGCTTTGGTCGACGGAGAGACAAGAAGCAAGCGTGAAATCAACAATTTGCAACCGACAATGGAAGGCCTTGCATTGCAAAGGGTAAAATTCGCACTTATCTCGGCTCAGGGCCTGTGTAGTCGCCGACTCTTCCCCAACCCAAAAATGGAGTAAGGTCAGGTTAGCCGGGAGGCTTGACAATTCTCAGGTTGGGATTCGAAGACTCGAACTTCACAATCGTCCTGGGCGACTTGCTGCGGCACCAGCACATTGTGTTCCCGGCTTTCAACTATCGGCACTCAGCGCGCACCATTGAGAACGCGGTCAAATATGAACGTAGCGTCAGTCCGGCTACCACCATTGAGCGAGAGAATCATAGTGAGAGTATTGCCGTCGTCAGACAGCAAGTACATATCAGTGGCGACGAGAACGGCGCCTTGAAACTTAAAGTTCTGCGTGACCGCCAAGACATTCCCTCGCCAGCGGGCGGAGACGGTCAGAATGGTGATAACGCCCATGCGGGTGTCGGGGGGTAGAGCAGTTTCGCTGCCATCAGTGGTGAAGCTGAGAGTATATTGCTGCCTGCGGTGACGGCCTTCGGCAGTTACGCTCTCGCTGATACGACCGTCGTGCTGCTCGATAACATCCGTGCGACTCTCGGGGCCCTGCAAATCTCCATAGTCACTTTTTGCGAGGTTCAGCCTCCATGTCCCGCTAAAGTCGGGCCGCTCCTGTGCACGCAGATTAGGCGCAACAACCAAGATGAGCGCAGCGGCAAACAGGATTCTTCTGATCGCGGTAGGGACGCTCATTGCTGAGCGCCCCCCGCACAAAACCCGGCGGGCGCGATTCGCGCACCGGGCTTCCACCTTGGGTGTTTGACGGCAAAACGGTCTCGCGGCCAAGAATGAATTATTCGCACGGCGGGCAGATAGGCAGCCACCAGGTGTGCAGCACGATCCCACGTTGTGCAATCCCTTTGGCTACGTCGCCGCAGCGAGCGCCGCCAGAGATCAGTGACGTGGTGTCGAAACGCACACAAGCTCCTGGTGTTGGTCGGCACTGCATGGTACGCAAAATAGCCACGCAACACTTGTCCCAACCATTTGCCCTGCTCTGGGATAGGTTCATGCATTCGTCGCCGCAGCCCATCTTTTATGGCTCGTAACCTGTCTCGCATCCGATCTCGACGCGTTTTGCGCTTGAGAAGGAAGTAGCCGGCACGTGATTGCCCACAGATGTGGGTAAAGCCTAGAAAGTTGAACGTCTCCGGTTTGCCAAGACCTCGTCGCTTTCGATTCTCAGCTGCGAATCGACCGAACTCAATCAGGCGTGTCTTATCCGGATGCAACGATAACGCGAACTTCTCCAGCCGTTCCCGCAGATCAGCTAGAAAGCGCTTGGCGTCGGACTCATGCTCAAAGCCAGCGACAGTATCGTCAGCGTAGCGCACGAACACGACATTCCCGCGGGCATGGTGGCGTCGCCACTGGTCAGCCCACAAGTCGAAGGTGTAATGAAGGTAGATATTAGCGAGCGTCGGAGAAACCACCGCCCCTTGCGGGGACCCGATTTCGCTCGACGTCCACTCGTCACCGTCCATTACTCCCGCCTTCAGCCACTTGCGAATCAGGCGAATCATGCGCGGATCGCCGATTCGATGTTCAGCGAAACGGATGAGCCACTCGTGACTCATCGAATCGAAAAATGATCGAACGTCGGCGTCTACTATCCAGCTCACCTTCGTGTACGTAATCCCAACCGCGAGCGCGTCCAGCGCATCATGCTGCCCGCGTCCCGGCCGAAACCCGTATGAAAAGCCAAGGAAGTCTTGCTCGTAAATCGCATTGAGTACTTCCACCACGGCCCGCTGGACGATTTTGTCTTCCAGCGCAGCAACTCCAAGCGGCCTTTCTCGTCCATCCTCTTTCTGAATGAACTTACGCCGCGAGGGAAGTGCTCGATAGGCGCCGCGATGAACGCGTCCATGCAGATCCACAAGCTTGGCTTCCAAGTCTTGTCCGTATTCGTGCCAC
>DASYBJ010000047.1:0-17756 GCA_036500845.1 Acidobacteriaceae bacterium | reverse complement strand
AGAGGAGGAGTCGCCACTTCGAGTCTTAGTCCCCCGAAAGCATGGCGCGTGCGACGTCTTCGGGTTGGTCGATCTGCGGCCAATGACCCGAGGAGAGAAAAACAACTGTTGATTGTTGCACTTTGGAAGTGAGATCCTCCGCAACGCCTTTGTTCAGGTATGGATCGAGTACTCCCCAAATCAATTGGAATGGAATCTTCAGCCGGCCCAGCTCAGCAACTCTTTTGTCGTTCTTTCGAACTTCTTCGAACGCGAGCGAAGTCATCCTGGCGAACGCCGGGCCAGCGCTTGGTTTTTGTCTGAAATTCTGGTCGATCATCGGCCCCAGAAAGTCTTGGTAGTGCCCTGCCTGGGACTCGGGTAACGCGGTCTGGAAACGCTTTCGTTGAAAGTTCAAAATCCAAGCGAACTGTTGCGGGTCGCTCAAAATCTCGCGGGTGAGGGCTGCCAGACTCGTCGTCGCGAACAGCTCAATGAATTCGGGAAACTTCAGAGTTGGAGCGCTGCCGTAAAAGCAATTGAGCAAACAAACGCGTGCTGTGCGCTCAGGGTGGTTGAGTGCATAATTCACGGCAGTAGGGCCGCCTGCATCGTGAGCCAGTGGCACGATCTGATCAAGCGCCAGGGCGTCGACGACAGCTTCGAGGTCGGCAAGTTGTTGCTCGAAGCTGTACTCAAACTTGGGCGATTTGTCGGAGGCACCGAAACCCAAAAAATCGAACGTGACAATCCTTCGTCCTGCGCGCTCAAGATGCGGAGCAAGCTCATCGAAAATGTGCAGGTTGTCAGGAAAGCCGTGCAGTCCTACGAACGCAGGACCGGCGCCCGGATAATCGCGGACATACAAGGAGCCTTGGCCCTGGTTCACTTTGTGTTCAACGAAGTTGCTTGTTGCGCGCTCAAGGTCTTGCCCCACAGCGCGCGCGGCTGCGTCGTTTCCCTGTCTCATCGGTCTCACCTCTCATCTTGCAATGAAGCGCCAACTTATTTCGAGGCTGCTGTCAGCAGTACCTCGATTTTGGCATCAACATCCCGCGCCTCGAAGCGCTTCGGACAAGCACCACCTCGAAGCCATCAGCTTGCGAACAACTCTCTTCACACCGACGAACCCTTCAATCCTGAAGGTCATGGGCATCGCTCCCCCGCTGAAGCGTAAGTTACGGCCAGGATGTGCGTTTACTTATGCAAACCAAATGCCAGTCGTAAGTGCTTGAAAGGTCAGTGGAGGCAGGATGATTTGTAATCGGGGTTTTCGCGGAATTCACGGAAATCGCGGAAAATCGGGCGCGGATTCACGCATCGCCCCAACTCGCAATCTAGCTATATCGGGCCTGTTGACAGGCCCTACGGCGTTTTCACAATTGGTGTAGTCCAGGAATTGGAGTCCGAACGCGGCTTTTCATCAAGAAAAGCTGCACATAACCAACTCTGGCCAGATCACAGTAATTGTGAAAACGCAATAGTATTCCCATCGCCCCTCCGCCCGAGAATGCTTTTACGTCCGGTCCCCCGGCGCAATGGGATCACTTGAATCAGGATATGTTCGCCGGTTCAGCTGGCTTTGCGACGGGGTTGCGCGGCGCGGTGCTCGGCTCTGAGGGTGGACTCGCGAATCGGTTTCTCGTGTAAAAGGAGTTGCGTTGCCTGCAAGTGCGCGTTGGCGTGAAACCAATCCTGCACGATGTTGTTGTGGAGAAGATTGAGAATTGCAAGCAGCGACATGCCCTGATGGTGGGCCATCCACTCTCGCACCAGCCTGGGCGTAGTAAGCGACTGCTGATAATCTGCCGCTTCATAGAAACCGAAGGGGCCGATCCAGCCTCGCTTTGCCATCAGCTTGAGATTGCGAAGCGCTTCGACCGGCTCGACACCCAGTGCGAGACACGAAGAGTACGGTGAGACGACTGGACCTGCAGTCGCGTCCCATTTGAGAGCGATTGCAGGGATGCCGAACGCTTGATAATGATAGTGCCCTTGTTCGTCTTTATCGGCCCATCCCGATTCCGAGATACCCCATGGGATCCGACGCTCACGGGCGAAGGCGCGCTGTATTTCAACTACGCCGGTAAGCGTCCGGGACACGAGTGTATCTGGATAGCTGCGCATCCAGAGTGAAGGCATTAAGTACTCGAACATAGTCCCGGTCCAAGAGATAAGGACTGGCCGTCCATAAGCCAGGGTATGAATGCGGCCCAGCTTGAACCAGCTCAGTTGCGGTGCCTCCCCCTTAGCCACAGCGATGAATGTGGCGATCCGCGCTTCACTTGAAAGCATGTCATAGCAGGCTTGATGGAGATGCTGTCGGTCTACCTCATAACCGATAGAGAGCAACAAGCGGGAGCGGTCTAACAGAAACCCGAAATCCATTTCGGTGGCGAACCGCATAGCTTCAGAGGCGAGCATCTCAAGTGAATTGATAAGTGCTCGGATCCGCTCGCCCGCCGGCTGAAGCGCGGTGCGCATCTTTTCCGCCAACAGCACTTCAGGAGAGTCCGCAGCAAGGCTGGCGGAAGCCCGCGATATCCGCCCATCGAGATCCGCTGCCAAGGTTGCGGCATCTGCGGTGACAACGGTGTCCGCCGTGGGCATCAGCCCCTGCATCTGCGGTAACGCTCTCAACGGCGCGAACTCGGGTAGCAGCCAGGGCAAGCACTCGCGCACCAGCGTGAGCAACGCGACGATGCGGCGGTGGGTTTCGACTAACCACCAAGCTTGTTCGTCTGCTGGATCCGCTGCGGATGTGCGAGTGAAGAGTGGAGCGTCCACGGTCGCGAACGCCCACGAAATCCACGGGTCGGCTCCCGCGTCCGGTGCGGGCGGCGCCAGGTCCTTGAGCTCCGCAGGCGCGTTGGGCAACGAAAGGAGCAGTTCCCAGTGATCGTGTATCCCGCGGAAGACGGCGCGATCGAGCAAAGGCGAGTGCAGCATGGCGGTGCAACCCATGCGCAGGGTGTAAAAAGAGGCTGCCAGATTGCCGTTATCGACTGAGGAAACAGTCCGGGGCATGAGCGGCTTGAACGTCCTCGTATCGTACCAGTTGTAGATATGGCCGCGGTACTTCTCGAGCTTCTCGTAACTGACGAGGCTGCGTTCTGTCAGATCGGCGAGCTCGAGAGGAGTGAGATAACCCAACGTATGGGCAGCTTGGCGCGCATTCAGCAGCAGGCCAAAATTCGTGGGAGAAACGCGTGCGGCTTCGAAGAAACCCTCCTCCTCCACGTTGTCGGGAATCAGGTAATTGTGGTTCTCTCCACCGTATTGGTTGAAGAATCGCCAAGTGCGAAGAGCAATCTGGCGGAGAAAGGTCGTTTGCTCGGCGCCGAGCTTCGGATGGGTCTCTCGGGGCGGCTTGTCCAACCAGGCCGTGATGCCGGGTGCGAAAGCCCAAAGCAAAAGGATCGGAAGCGCGACAGGGAAAGAGGCCGGCCGGAGAGCTAGTACGAGAATTCCGACCATGAGAGCCACAAACGGCGTGGCCACGAGATAGCGATCCACCGGTGTCTTGCCCCGCGCAGCTGATTCAGATTCGGCCGCGGTTTCCCATTCCAGCAGCCGTTGGCCAGTGATGAAGCTGCGGACGAGTGAGCGGATGACAGCGTCCAGTGCAAGCAGCGTTTGATGCGGAAGAAAGACAACATTCAACAGAGCAATAAAGAAGCCCTGCCAAAAGCCGCTGATCGCGTCTCGCATTGCGCCCTGAACCTTGGTGAAGTAAGCGCGCCCTAGGCTGAACAGCAGTTGAACCAGTGTGGGAACGAAGATAAGGAAAAGCGTAACCAGCGTCCAGTACAACGCTCCGCCAGGCAAGGCCAACCATCCTGCGATCAGCAGAATGAAGGTGAAGGGCTCAACGAGGGAGCGGCGCAGGTTGTCGAAGATCTTCCACCGCGAAATCGTCGCGATCGGATTCGGCACATACCGGCCGGATTCATCAGGGACTTTGGAGAACAGCCATTTCGCAATTTGCCAATCCCCCCGCACCCACCGGTGTTTGCGGCGGTTGTAAGCGCTATAGTGCGACGGGTAGTCGTCGATGACTTCAATATCTGTCGCTAGCCCGACACGCGCGTAAGAGCCTTCGATCAGATCGTGACTAAGAAGAGCATTGTTGGGAAAGCGCCGGTCGAGTACGGCATGTAGCGTATCGATCTCGTAAATGCCCTTACCGGTAAAGATGCCTTCTCCATACAGGTCCTGATAGGCGTCCGAAATTGCCCGGGTGTAGATGTCGAATCCGGTCTCACCGGAGTAGATCGCCGCCAGGCGTGACCGCGAGGCCGAGTGCACACTCACCCCGACCCGTGGCTGTAGGATCCCGTAGCCTTGCGTGACGATCCGCGACTTCGGATCAACGATCGCACGATTCAACGGCTGTGCCAGCGCGCCGATCAGCGTATGCGCCGTTCCCCGGGGAAGCTGCGTGTCGGAATCGAGCGTGATGACGTAGCGTGCGCGTCTCAGCGCCTCGAGATTGCCGGCCTTGACTGGAAACGGATCGAACTGGCCCTTGAGCAGTTGGTTCAGGTCGAGAAGCTTGCCCCGTTTCCGTTCCCATCCCATCCATACACCTTGCCGCGCATTGAAGATGCGATGGCGATGCAGCAGAAAAAAGCTTCCTGCACCGGAAGAGGCGTAGCGTCGATTGAGTTCGTTGGTGAGTTGAATTGCTAGATCGACGAGTGGATCGGTATCGTTCTGCCGTGGCCGCGTAACCGAGTCCGGCAAATCGGTGAGCAGGCCAAAGTGAATGTTAGGGTCCTGGTTTGCCAGATAGCGGACTTCCAGATCTTCAAACAGATCGCGGACCTGGCGTGCATTCATGAGCAGCGTCGGAACGGCAACCAGGGTGGTATATTCCGGCGGCACGCCTTTCGAAAAATCGAGTTTGGGAAGGGCACGGGCCTTAAAGATGGCGGTAACCGTGTTGTTCACCAGATCGACCGCGCCCTGCGTTGCAGGCAGGAGCAGAAGGAGGAAGGCCCACCCTAGACTGCCGAGGATCGAGTATGCGGGAGCCAGCGGCGCCAGTATGAAACCGATGAGGATCGCCGTGAGAGCGAGAATCCCGCCGATGTAAAAGTCATCGGCGTTTCGCCAAAGCGCGAAGCGAAGCCTGTCGATGAATCGCGGACGGTACTTAACGCGGTTCGCGAGTTGGGGAAACCCGCGGTCTACTAGGTAGTATCCGACGTGGGAACGCCGGATATGGAGGCGAGCTTCTTCCGTTTGATTGCGGGCTTGAGCTTCCCGCGCTAGATCGAGTGCGGCCTGCGCAACCTGAGACTCAGACACATCGGAATCGCGGGCAATCTCCGAGATACGCTTTCGGTAGCCTTCACGGCTCTCGAAGTCCATGGCTGGGTATGCGTTCACAGGGTCCTGGCGCAGAATGGCGTCATAGACGACCAATGGCTCCATGAGCGTGACCCAATCTGCGTACCCGACCTCGCGCAAGCTCTTCATTCGCTGTTTGAGTAGCGCCGCACCCTCGGGTGTGTGCGAATCGGGGTCTTTCAGAACCCCGTTTGCCTGCGTAATGATCTCTTCGAGCAGAAGAAATTTGAGCGCCGATGGGATTGCCCAGAGTTCCTCGAGCTCGAACGCGTCATAGCGTTGTACCTGCTCGAGAAAGATCCGTATGGTTTCGTGATGCCATGTGGAGCCTGTGGCCTTTAGATAAGCATCCCCGGCTGTGACCACACGCGGTTCCTCAGCGTGACGCTGCAGCATCACGCGGGGCAAACGGGCTAGCTTCTTGCGAATGGACGCGATCTCTGTGATTACGGAGCGCAGCAAACGCGGATTCTCGCGCAGTTCTAGCAGTGGGTCGAGTGGTTCCCCGGGTGCGTATGTGGGCGTCGGCCTTTTATCGAGGACGCTGTAGAGTTGGTCGAGCGACTCTCGCGTCGAATCGATGCGGTGGCCAAAGTTGCTCGGCGTTTGTGGCTTGTGAGCGGTCTCCCACGTGGGAGCTACCTCATCGGCAAACCTGCGCAGCGCCTCCGCGCTGGGCTGAGCACCGACCGTGTCCGCCGTAGATAGGTTCGAAATCGGAGCGCTCTCTGTCATTCCAAGTCTTTCACCGGTAGCTTGCCGCCTGCATCTCGAACATGCTCGCGTAGCGGCCGCCCAGCGCCATCAGCTGTTTATGATTGCCTTCCTCGACGAGTTTCCCGCCTTCGAGTACTACGATGCGATCAGCCATCCGTACGGTCGAGAAGCGATGCGATATCAGCAGTGCCATCTTCCCCGCAGTGAGCTCCGCAAAACGCTCGAAGACTTCCAATTCGCTGCGGGCGTCGAGAGCCGCAGTCGGCTCATCCAGAATCAGCAGTTGTGCGTCTCGCAGGTAGGCACGTGCCAACGCAAGCTTCTGCCACTCGCCACCGGAGAGATCCACTCCGCCTTCGAATCTTCGGCCAAGCATCTGATCGTATTTGCCGGCCAACTTTTCGATGACCCCCTCGGCAAGGCTCTTTCGAGCTGCGAACTCAATTTCATCCATGGTGTGTTCGCGCTCGACCCGGCCTACGGCGATATTCTCCCGGGCGGTCATCTCGTAACGCATAAAATCTTGAAATATCACACCGATCTCGTGGTGCAGATCGTCCAGGTCGTACTCCCTTAAATCGACGCCATCGAGCAGGATCTCTCCTTCACTCGGATCGTAAAGGCGCGTAATCAGCTTCACCACCGTCGTTTTGCCTTGCCCGTTCTCGCCGATGAGCGCAATCCGTTCCCCAGGTGCCAGGTGGAAGTTGAAGTTTGAAAGGACCATGCGCTCCGTGCCGGGATACCGGAAGCCAACATTGCGGAACTCGAATCCATCTTTGATTGGGCGGGGAACCAGCTTGGCACCAGGCTTCGATCTGACCGTAGGCTTCATCTCGAAGAAGGCAAGGAGATCCGTAAGGAACAGAGCCTGATCGGCGATGCCGGAGGCAGTCGAGAACACCTGTTGCAGGTTGCTGGATGCCTGGATGATCGCGTTCGTGAGCAGGTAAAACTCACCGATGTTGTTGTAGTGGCCCGATACCGCCCGCCAGATCACGAATGCATAAGCGCCGTAATAGCCCAGCGTGGCCACAATGCCAAGCAGACCGCCCGCCAGAAGCTTCTTGCGCGATAGCGCAACGTTCTCGTCGAAGATTTGCCTGGACAGCTGCGTAAAGCGATTCGTTAGGTAGTCGCTCAGGTTGAACAGCTTGAGCTCTTTTGCTGCTTCCTTGCTGCCGCCCACTTGGCGCAGGTAATCCATCTGCCGTTTCGCTGGCGTCTGGCGGAAGTTTTTAGCGTAGCCCAAGAAAGCAAAGTGCGTTTCTCCGATAAAAGTGGGGAGCACTCCAATGGAGAGCAAAATCACAAGCCATGGCGAGTACAAGAGCAGGATGCCGGTCCAGATCAGGGTAGTCAGGCTTTGCTGCAGCAGCCGCCCCATCTGTTGGATCATCGCGAGGCGATCCGTAGCCTGCACCCTGGCCCGCTCTAATCGGTCGTAGTAGACCGGATCTTCGTACGTGGTGAGGTCCAGTTGCCCAGCCTGGCGCATCACCTCGACGCTGACGTGATGTGTATAACGATCGGCCAGCAGGCTGTCGCTATAATCGATGCCGCGCGTCAGAAGCCCGGCTGTCACGTTTAAAACGGCTTCAAGGCCGACCATCCACCAGAAGTGAGGCCGCAATCCTTGATGGCTGAAGACTTGCTGGACACCGTTGATGATCCAGGCTGCGACCAACGCGATAGCCGAGGGCAGCGCGGCAACTGCGATACGAAGCAGGACTCCCCAAATGACCACAGCATGGCCCGAATCCCAGAGCATCTTGAGAACTGGAGGGACATTCTTGAGCGCTTCCACGCGCTCGCGCCAAGCGCTGCCGGGGGATTGAGTCATCGTCCTAAGAGATTTATACCGTTTTTGATCCTTCGTATGGGATTGGAAAGGCCCTTTCCATGCAGACGAAAGTTCCTCGTCAACAACGGATGGAGGGCGTTCGGAAAACCAGGGTCGAGCAGACGGTCCACTGTCGCGCGATACTAGCCTTTGATGCGGCGCCCGGTTCTCCTGTTGGCTGAGTGGCTTAGCGAGGTGACCCCCGGTTTGACCCCTCAGCCATGTCTGAGATCTTTATCGCATTGGGGTCACGATCCGCCAAATTGCCAGGCACCGGGTGAGCCCGCCAAGGGGGCCTTGTAGTATTCAAATTATGTCCAAACCGCCCTCGCTCCATAAGAAACGCAACTACAACCGCTATCTATTGCTTGTGGCAGGCTTGGGTGGACTTTTGTACGGGGTTGACGTCGGCATCATTGGTGGAGCTCTCCCTTATCTCGAAGCAACATCCCGCCTGAGCGCTGGGCAGCTATCGATCATCGTTGCAGCGGTTCTATTGGGAAGCGTGGCTTCAACCCTCTTCGCGGGCCTTCTCGCTGATTGGATGGGTCGGAAGCGTCTGATGATTCTCAGCGGGGTCACCTTCGTCCTGAGCATCCCGGTCATCGCTCTCTCCCAAGGTTATGAACCGCTATTCCTTGGCCGCCTGTTGCAGGGGATCAGCGGTGGTCTCATCGGAGTGGTGGTTCCCCTCTATCTTGCCGAATGCCTCTCGGCTCAGAATCGTGGGAAGGGAACAGGGATGTTTCAGTGGCTGCTGACGCTCGGTATCGTTTCGGCGGCGCTGATCGGAATTTACTACAGCTATCGTGTACAAGCTGTTGCGACAACGGCTGATACCGCGGCCCTCTTTTCCTTCAAGGATCAGGCATGGCGCCGCATCTTCTGGATGTCGCTGCCTCCTGGAGTCTTGTTCGTCCTGGGAAGTTGCTTTGTCAGCGAATCGCCGCGCTGGCTCTTCCGGCGCGGGAAACGTGAACTTGCCTATGCGGCGCTACTGCGCTCCCGCACCTCGCAGCAGGCCACGATCGAGCTGAAGGAGATGGAGCAGACCGCATCGGTCGCGCTGGGAAACGCCGCGTCAACAGGGTACGAGGGCTCGCTCTTGCGCCGGAAGTACGTTATACCCTTTCTGCTCGCTTGCGTGATCCTCTTCTGCAACACGGCCACAGGCATCAACTCCATCATCGGCTACAACACCAACATCTTGCTGCAGAGTGGGTTCTCCGACGTGCGTGCGCACTGGGGATATGTAATCTACACGTTCGTAAACTTCTTCATGACCATTGTGGGGTTGGCCTTGGTCGACCGGAAGGGGCGCAAATTCCTTCTTCTGCTTGGCACCTCCGGCGTCATCGCCTCCATGATCTTTGTAGGCGTCCTTTTCAAACAGAGTGAGCGATGGAACATCGATAGCCGCGACGTGGTTCAATCGATGGTCGGTCCGGACCAGAAGCTTCTGCTGCGCTTCGGACCGGATCAAGCCAGAAAGCTATTAGCTGCCGGAGGCCACTCAGGCAGCGAACTCATACCGGATCGTGTCTCCCTTGCGGTGATCTACTCTTATGGTGGCTTTACCGGGGTTACGAATACCGTTCGCTCCGACGATCCGGCAGCGGCCCCGATTGAGATCGACCGCACGAGCAGTCTGCCTTCGGGCAAGGTCGAGGCTTTTTTTCAGAGTCCCTTCGCCGACCTCGGCGCCGCCCGCACTGCACCTCTCAAAATCGAACGGGCCCGAATCGGCAAGATTCCGGAGCCCGGACACGGCTGGCTGGTGGCGCTTGGCCTCTACGCCTTCACGGCAGCGTATGCGCTCGGTCCGGGCGTGTGCGTATGGCTTGCCCTCTCCGAGCTCATGCCGACCCGCATCCGGTCTAACGGAATGAGTATCGCTCTGGTCATCAACCAGCTTGTCTCCACCACACTCGCCGCGATTTTTCTGCCCGTTGTCGGCAAGTACGGTTACTCAGCAATGTTCTTCCTCTTCGCAAGCTTCACCGTGGTTTACCTGATCACCGTGGCATTCTTCCTGCCGGAAACCAAAGGAAAAACGCTGGAAGAGATTGAGGAATATTTTGAGGGCGCAGGGAAAGAGGCCCGCGTAGCCACTAAAGCATGGGATGAAGAGGGGCCTACAATTTATTGATTCTAATACGCCTGCCACCTAATAGCGAGGGTATCTCGAAACCCTCGTGGTACCGCACAACCCGAGTTTTCAAATCAGGCACGCTTGAATCACCGCGACAGGAGGGTGCCCACATCTAACACGCTGTTTGTGTCAGATGTGGGAAACCGCTAACGCACGCATCGAGGTCGTAGTCACGCATCTGCAGCCCACCTTGCGTCCTAATCGACGAGTAGCAGAAGATTTTGCTCTTTCGAGAGTCCGAAACAGCAGTCCTCCCCTCCGTCGTCACATTCCCGTCCAGCGCCGCTGACCAGTAACGCATCCTTGTGACGGCCCGCCACAAAGCTCTACTCCTTCGCCTTAAGCCGATGATCATTCTCCCGGATGAAAGCCTCAATCTCACCGGCCATACCCAGGATTTTCAGCCACTGCTCCTTATACAGCGTCACCGGAAAACGCCCGACCCCATAAAGTGACACTCCGCCCTTTTCGCTGACTTTCAGGCTGAGTCCGCGGGAAGTCTTCTGTTTAAGCTGATCGTTTTCCGCGCGCAATCTCGCAAGTTCCGTTTGCAAATCCTCGTCTGACATTCCCTGACTCCCTGTTCGCTCCCTGTTTGATGAATGACCCTTGGCCGGCCAATACGCGCCTCTATCGGCGCATAGCAGCATTTATACAGTGTACTTGCAGCACACGAGTCACTGTGCTACAAACGAATAAGTTCAAGTTTGCTCCTCGTGAGCGAGCCTGAATTTCATGAAGAGTGGCTGAGGGACGGGCCCTGTGACGCCACGACAACCTGCCTGGGCAATCCAGGAGTATGGTGTCAACTCTCTCCTGCGTTCCGAGTGGAAACGGGGAACATGAGATTCGGGGTGCACAGATTTTGCGCATCTCGCTATTTCCAGAGCTGTAAAGAAGTAGAAGTCGTCACGGACGCCCGTATATTCCGCTGCTCTCGAAAACGAGGGCACGATGTCATCTTTATACGAGCTGCGGTGTAGAGAGTGCGGCAAGAGATTTCCGGCTCAACCGCTGTCCATGTGTGACGACTGTTTTTCCCCACTCGAAGTTGCTTTCGATCTTTCCGCTGCCAAACAGACATTTACCCGCGAGGCGATTGCCCGCGGTCCCTGGAGTATGTGGCGCTACCGCGCGCTGCTGCCGGTGCCTCAAGACTTTGTGCCTAACACTCCCTCCGGCATGACTCCGCTGCTGCCCGCGCCGCGCCTCGCAGAGCGGATCGGGGCCAAGAACCTCTACCTGAAGAACGACGCGGTGTGCTTGCCAACCTTGAGCTTCAAAGATCGCGTGGTGTCCGTGGCCTTAGCAGCAGCGAAGGGCTTTGGCTTTGACACTGTCGGCTGCTCTTCAACCGGCAATTTGGCGAATGCTGTTGCCGCCCAAGCAGTGCGCCTGGGGTTGAAGACCTGCATTCTGGTGCCTGCCGATCTCGAGGCAGCCAAGATTTTGAACACTCTGGTATACGGTGCAACGTTGGTGCGCATCGATGGCAACTACGATCACGTCAACCGGCTCTCTTCGCAGATTGCTGAGAGATTCAATTGGGGATTCGTGAATGTCAATCTTCGTCCCTACTACTCCGAGGGTTCGAAGACAATGGGCTACGAGATCGCCGAGCAGTTGGGCTGGCGTTTGCCGGATAACGTCGTCGTGCCGATGGCCGGCGGTTCCCTGATTACGAAGATTCGCAAAGCTTTCCATGAATTGACCGAGCTGGGGCTGGTCGAGCCGAAGCCGGTGCGCTTCTTCGGGGCGCAGGCCACCGGTTGCTCACCCATCAGCCAGGCAGTCAAGCGCGGTTCGGAACAGATCGAGCCGCAGCGGCCGCAGACCATTGCCCGTTCGCTCGCAATTGGCAATCCCGCCGACGGTCCTTACGCAGCGCGTCTCATTCGCGAGAGCGGCGGTTGGGCCGAAGATGTCTCCGACGTCGAGATCGTCTCGGCTATCCAGGAGCTCGCCGAGACCGAAGGCATATTCACCGAGACTGCGGGTGGTGTAACCACGGCTGTGACTGCTCGGCTCTATGCTCACGGCAGGATCACTCCTGATGAGCTGACGGTGGTCGCAATCACCGGAAACGGTCTGAAGACCACAGATGTGCTCGACGGAAAGTTCGAGCGTCAACCCGCAATTCGTCCTCGGATCGGCGACTTCGAAGCCTATCTCGAGGAAGTCGGCAGCCGCGTGCCGGAAGGAGCATATGCCCGTTAAAGTACTACTCCCAAATGCATTTCAGAAACACACGGAAGGGGTCCGCGAGATTCAGTCCAAGGCTGAGAACCTGCCCCAATTGCTTGTTGAGCTCGAGACCAGTTTCCCGGCGCTCAAGCAGCACCTGCGCGATGGCGACGGAAAAATCAGGCGCTTCATCAACTTCTATGTCAACGATGAGGACATCCGATTTCTCGGGGAAGACAAGTACGCGTTTCAGGATGGGGATGAGGTCCTCGTGATCCCATCCATCGCCGGCGGGAGCGCCGGCCTGGCCGCCTGCTGTTCGTACAGCGGTTCTGAAAACTGTCTCTGCGACGATTAGGGCAGGGGATGGAGATATTGGTCGAGAAAGCCGGCCGGCGCATTTAAACCGGCCCGCTCTCCTCTTGGGCTGATCTAAGCCTCGAGTCTTCGTACCCTGGAGTCTTCGTAAATCGCCGCAGGAAAGCCAAAGGGTGCCCCATCGTTCGGCCACTGCAGGCGGATGTACGTGGGAGAATTTAGGCTACCTTCTTTATAGCTTCTATCTTGTCAACGCCGATTCAATTCTCGCCGTCAGGGCCGAGCGTCTTAACAGAAGAAGGCTGCGGAAAAACTCAATTTTAGGAAAGCGGAAAAATCGGACTGCTTTGGGCGACATCGGAGTCATTCCATCAATCCCTCGCAAAGCAGGGGGCCAAGAGACCGGTGGGAGCCCTCTGCTTTAGCAGAGGAAGGAACGCTTCAGCGTTGCGGGAAGGCTTTCAACTTTGATCATGCGCTTTAGTTAGCGCTGGGTAATCCCAGGGCTAAAAGCCCGTCCGCAAAATACAGTAGAATGCGCGCGGTCTCAAAGCCGTGTCCCTTTCAAAGAACAAAGATCTCTCAACCTAAGCCTCGTCATCCCGAGCGAAGCGCAGCGAGCCGAGGGATCTG
The DNA here is from genome assembly GCA_036500845.1 of Acidobacteriaceae bacterium. Classification (GTDB taxonomy): domain Bacteria; phylum Acidobacteriota; class Terriglobia; order Terriglobales; family Acidobacteriaceae; genus PALSA-350. Next base: position 4,575 of record DASYBJ010000047.1, on the reverse strand, counting down.
CTTTTCCACCGGCGCCGGGCGGGAGCCCATAAGTCTCAACCGATCAACACCCAGCCGAGTTCCTTTGAAAGGGCACGGCTTCAGCCGTGCCGCTACAAGATGCGTAAAACTTGGCTTTGAGTCCCTGAGGATCGGGAATTCCACCTGGCCAGCTTAAGCAGAGATTCCCCAAGGTGAAAGTGAAGCTGCACATGCTAACTGTCGCTAACTCAGAGTAATAGTGAGAACGCGATAAGCGGAAAGAAAACGGGCGCCGCGGTGGTGAAGACCGCGGCGCCCGTTGCCATAATGGCAGTTAAAGATTAGAAGGTGAACTTCCCGCCGAGCTGCAGAACGCGAGCTTCGTACGCAGTGGTCACCGCTCCGAAGTTCGAATCTGTATAGTTCGTATCGATGTTGTTATATTGCGTGTGATTGAAGGTATTGAAGGACTCGAAGCGCAGTTGAAAGCTGGGTCCCTCCTCTTTGATAGCGATGGTTTTAAAAAGAGCCAAATTGAAGTTGAGACGCCCTGGTCCGACGACCACATCTTTTGCTGCATTGCCGAAACCTTGGTTTGGACCGCCGGCCCAGGGGGCGACCGGTGGGGCAAAAATACTCTGGTTAAACCAGGAGTTGAGTTTTTTTGGATAAGAGACTCGCGTCACCAAGTTCGGACGATTCGTGGTATCGCCGCCCAATCCGAGTACGTCGGTGCTGTAACGGAGATGGTTATTACCGCTGTCGACCGCCGGTGTTCCTGTTTGCGCGATCGTTATCCCGGAGAACTGCCATCCGCCAACCGTGTTTCGCAAGAGTGCGTTGTCGCTGTGGGCGAAAAAGGGCAGGTTGTAAATATAGTTCGCGTTGAAAATGTGCCGCCGGTCGAGGTATCCAGACCCATAGTCATAGCGATAATTGAACGGATTTGAAACCAAACCCAGATCGTTCCCAACAACATCGAGCTCGTGCGACCAGGTATAGGCAAGCTGGAGTGTGAGCCCATGACGGTTCTGCATGCGCAGGCCCGCCTGGAACCCGTTGTAGTTAAAGTTGGTCGAGTTCTCTTCCTGCCTGATGGAGCTGAACCCAGGGTAGATCCGATACAAGTTCGCGGTGAGCGAGCCGTTCGCAACACCCTGCCGGAGATCGTAGGGGTTGGCTGCGTTGTTGGGATCGGTCAACGGTAAGGTATTGATCGCTCGATCGGTGTTCTGGGTCCAACCCGTAGTGCCGACATATTGCACCACGGCTACGACTGCCGGCGCGAGCTGGCTTTGAACTCCAAAGCTGAACTGTGCGGTCCCCGGCGGCTTGTAGTTGTATTGCAGATTTGTAAGTGTGGAGGGGAAGTAAGGCGTCCCCGAAACGGCTCCATTCACAGCGCTGGTGAACGGATTGGAGAAGTAAACGTTGGTAGTGGAAGGCTGGAAAGCGAAGGGAGGGTTCAAAGCAGCGTTGTACACGTCGTTGCCCTGAACACGCTCGAAGAACATTCCGAAGCCGCCGCGCACGACGAGCTTTCCATTTCCCTCAACATCAAGGGCGAAACCGACTCGCGGTTGCCAAGTTCGGTAATAATTCTTGACGTTGCCGCGTGGAAAGCCGTTGACGCCTGCTTCAGAGACTCCATTGAGATAATAAGGCCTACCTTGATAAACCTGGAATCCCGGCCCGTTGGGGTTCATGCTGCCACCCGCCACAAATTGAGGCGCTTGCGCCCGGTTATAGTTGGCCGGGACGAAATTCGAGAACCGGTTATATCGCTCGAAGGCATGAGGTAACCCGTCGAAGCGGATTCCGAGGTTTATGGTCAACCTGGGATTCAGATGCCAGTTGTCATTGGCATAGAACGAATAGGTATTGTTGACCCAGTGCTTCCCAGCCAGATACTCGAGCTGGGTAAAGTTGCTGGCAAGACCGAGCAGGTAATTAACGTAGGAGTCGCCGGAAAATGTCGTCGGTGTGAACACATAAGTTCCCTGCGTGTTTGCCTGCAGTTCCTGGTTTTTGACCGCGTGCAGCCAACTGAAGCCAAACTTGAACTGGTGCTGCCCCTTCGTCCAGGAGAGGTCGTCTCTCGTCTGATAGGCGTTGAAAGAGTTCTTCCAGGGGAAGTAGCTTGAGCTCCAACCCGTGCCATATGGCGCGCCTAACTGGATCTCCGGCATACGGCTCAAGAAGTTGTTGGCCGCGGGAAAGAAGCTTTGCGTTGACCATCCGGCCGGCTGTTTGTAAGTGCCGACAGGATTAAGGTTAATCAAATTGCCGTCGTAATTGAAGACGGTTTCGTTGAGTAATGAGGGCGAGAGCGTCTGGGTCAGTTTGATGACCGAGGAATAGGAGGGATTGTACATCGAACTGCCAACCGTTGGATAACTGCTGCTCGTGCTACCAGCCCACAATGGCGGGTAGTATGTCTGGCTCATATTGTCATGCAGGTAGTGGCCCATGAGCTGTAACTTGCTGTTGATGGCATGGTCGATGCGGAACAGATCTTCGCGGACTAGGGTCGGCTGAGCAACTGACGAGATGAATTGCGACGTGCCAGCCACATTTGGTTTAGGGAAGGTGCCCGCATTCAGTTGGAGAATCGCGTTAGGGTCGATCAGGTTGGCGGGGATTCTGTTGCCCGGGAAGGGTTTTCCGGGTGTCAAGCCATCCGCAGCATAAACTGCTAGCTTGGCTGGGTCACTGGTGACAGGAACCACCGGCACGGTGCCATTCGATGGAACGGTATATGTTAACGGCTGTCCGGCGACGGGAAAATTGCTGGCTGCGATCGTATTCGTCACCGTCGGCGTACTTCCTTGAATGAGCCTCCGATCTTCCTCATTCACAAAGAAGAAGGTTCTCTTACGGGAGTTGTTGTAGACGTGAGGGATAAAGAGGGGTCCGCCAAGATTGCCGCCAAACAGGTTAAGTCTAAGCTTGGGCCGAGCCTGGCCGGCATGGTTGGTGAAGTAATTGTTCGCATCGTAGTCTTCATTCCGGTTGAAATACCAGAGCCCGCCATGGAAGTTCTGCGTGCCGGAGTTGATCACCATAAGGACTGTTCCGCCTGAACCGATTCCGTAGTCTGGTCCATAGTTGCTGTCGAGTGTCTGGAACTCAGACAGGGCGTCGAGCGAGGGCAAGCTCTCGAAGCAGCCGCCACAACCGCGATCGTTCAGCTCGCCTCCGTCGATCATGTAGACGTTGTGCGTGCTGCGCGTCCCGTTGAAGCTGATGCCGTTGCCGGACGTCAGAGCGTTGACGCCATTAAAATCAGGCACGTTGTTGGATACACCCATGCCGAGGATCGCCAGCGCGGTTACATTCCGTCCGTTGGTCGCAAGCTGTCTGACCTGCTGTCCGGTGATCAGATTGCTGACCTCGTTCGTTTCCGTCTGGACCTGCAACGCGTTCGCTTGCACGCTGACCGTCTGTGCTGAGCTGCCGACCGCGAGACCGATATCTTCCTTCAGGGTCTGGGCAACATTCACAACGATGTCTGTCTTGCTATATGTCTGAAAACCCGTCGCCGTCGCGTTGAGGGTGAAGTGGCCAACACCCACGTTAGGAAATGTATAGATTCCCGAGTTGTTCGACTGGGCCTCTCTGGCCTGCCCGGTGGCGGAGTTCGTGAGTGTGATCTGTACATTTGGAACCACCGCCCCGGTTGTGTCCGTCACTGTTCCGGTGATGGTCGCGTTTTCTTGAGATTGCGCGAGTGGTATTAGGAAAAAGGCGATCAGGCCCAAACAGGCCAAGAACGACCAGAACGACCAGAACGAAAGGATACGACGCATACGACCTCCTTTAAGTAAGTCTTTGTTGGCATCACCCAGCGGCTTCGCATCTTCAAGGCGCGTATTGTGGTCTGCTGCTATTTCGGGTTTCTGCAGGAATCAGGGCATCAGGTGTTCAGGCAAAAGTGCTAGAGCATTTGGCATCCCTCCAGAAAATGTTTTCTTGAACGGTACTGATGTTGTATTCCGCAGGTTCGAAAGGCCATAGTGATCCAAATCAGAACTGGGTTTCCTCACCCATGACGCTCCTGATGGCAAGACTCTCCCGCATCATCAGTGTTTTTAGAACCTGTCAGCGGGCGATTGTGCTGCGGCTCCGCTGCCCGAGTAAATGTTTACCCGGACGGGATGCTAGTCCCAGCAAAAAGCGCTTGTCAAGGAATTTCCGCTCATTTTTTGGCTGATGGTAAACCGCGCCGCTGCCGACGAGGTCGCTCTCTAGGCAACTTCAACCCAAAACTCTGCATCTTGACTTACACTTTAATTCGACCCCTCCCCATTTCTCGTTCTCCAATTCGCAATTTGTCAGCCCGATCCATCTCCATAGCCCGGGCCGCCGAATTCTACAGAGACTGAGCCCGATCCGCTTCAGTCCGCGCCACTCCCTAAGCCGCTCTTGTAAGTTGCATCTTCTATGAACGGTGGTTTCTCCGCATTTTGAGACGCCCGGCCAGACTGCCCTTGCGTGGCGAGCTTGTTCAACGCTCCATGTCTTTCGCCGTCCATGCTTGCTCCGAAGATGCCTGTGCCGTGGATGAATCAGAGCCCATCTACGTATTCCAATGTCCGTCCACGTTACGAGACT
>DASYBJ010000046.1:0-21698 GCA_036500845.1 Acidobacteriaceae bacterium | reverse complement strand
CAGCAGATTCTTCCACTGGATCCGCTGCAGCCGGCAGCGAGCGCCTGAACACGCTTTCCAATTTGCATTTCACTGAGATACAGAAGAACGAAGAGAGTGAAGTATGCCAGAATCCGAAGCACCCAATCCCCAAACGGTGTTACAGCGCGCCCGAGAGGGTTTTTTCCTCACACCGGCGATCTACGCGGCGGCAAAGCTGAACATCGCAGATCATCTGGACGCAGGCCTTCAAAGGGTGACTGAATTGGCCCGCGCAGCCAGAGTGAACGAAGACGCGCTGCACCGCGTCTTGCGCTTGCTCGCGAGCCAGGGCATCTTCGAAGAGACAACTGCCGGGACCTTCAGAAACACAGGAACGTCCGAACTCTTGCGGACAGGCGTGCCCGGATCGCTTCGAGCACAGTTCCTCTTCTGGGGGAGTGAGTTCTGCTATCCCAGCTTCGGCGAGATTTTGTACAGCATCGAGACCGGAGAGCCGTCCAGGACCAAGCTCTGTGGGATGGATGGATTCGCATACCTTCGCCAAAACCCAGAGCTGGCGCGCGTCTTCGATGACGCAATGGCGGCAATGGCAGAGGCTGTGAGTCCTGGGATCGCCGCGGGGTATGACTTTGGGCGTTGGGAGAGCCTGATGGACGTTGGCGGCGGTAATGGGATGTTATTGGTCAACATACTCAATGCTCATCCGAATTTACGCGGCGTGCTCGCTGACCAGGAACATGTGCTTGAACGTGCTCGTCAGAAGGGATTGCTCGGGGGCGCGTTGGCGGCACGAGTAGCTATGACTCCGTGTGACTTCTTTCGAGAGATCCCAGCGGGTTGCCAGGCTTACATGATGGCGAGAGTGATCCATGACTGGACGGATGAACAGGCCTCCATAATCTTATCGAACTGCAGAAGTGCAATTCCCCCCAAAGGTGCTCTGTTACTCGTCGAGAATGCGCTCGGCGAGATGAACCGGCCATCCGAAGGGAGATACGTGGATCTGGCAATGCTCGTCCTGACAGGCGGACGGGAGCGCTCAGTCGAGGAGTACCGGACACTGCTCGCCTGCAGCGCATTCCGGCTGAACCAAGTCTTCGCGACAAGGACGAATTACTTGGTGCTGGAGGCGTTCCCGTCATAGAACACGAATGAGATTTCAATCCGAACCAGCGCGGCGAACTAAGGAATAACTGCCCTAGCTAAACCGAACCACTCACAAAAGATAAAGTGAAAGTGCGAGTCGTCGACTCGGGTAGAGAAAGGGCTCAAGGGTCCCAGGTGGGTCAGATCAGATGGTCGAAATGGTTGCCGAAAACGTGGAGGGCGGCTCGATCCCGACTTGCGGACATTTTGTCCCAGAGGAACGTCCAGACGAGATTGTTCGCCAAACGATCGCTCTTATGAACTTACAGACAGTAACGCCGATTGCACCGTTGGAACTCATCCGAACTCGAAGAAAAATGGAGGGAATGCAGAATGCCCAGCAAATCGAATCTTTCAACGCCAGACGGTGCGGCGATCCCGGCGGACGATCTTGGTCGCGAGTTAGTGGTTGCGAACCCCGATACCAACCTTCCACACATAGGAGTGGTCGGCGACACCTATACAGTCCTTCTCAACGGTAAAGACACGGCGGGCCAATTCTGCCTGATTGAGATGCACGTTCCACCGGGCGGTGGACCGCCGCCCCACCGGCATGACTTCGAAGAAACCTTCATTCTGCTTGAAGGAGAACTCGAGGTCACCTTTCGCGGCAAAAAGCGCGTGGTGCGGGAGGGCGAGACGATCCATGTACCAGCCAACGCGCCGCATCAGTTTCACAACTCGTCCAGAGAGGCGGTGAGAATGCTTTGCATCTGTTCGCTATCCGGACAGGAAGAGTTCTTTATGGAAGTCGGAGTGCCGGTCGCAACCCGCACCACAGCGCCACCGAAACTCGACGAAGCCGCCCAAGCAGCGTTCAAGAAGAAAGCAGCGGCACTCGCCCCAAAGTATCGAACTGAGCTGCTCGAACAAGCGTGAGGGGCGACAGTGAGAGCATTTGAATGGAAAGCCAAGCTTACCTTCACGATGTTTGACTGGGTGCTGTGCGACCGCGGATGAAGCAGCGCATGGGAATGGACCCAGCGACCGCGCTGGCGTGAAAGGATCGCCGGCCTGCGCGAGCGGATGATTCAATCGCGTCCCTCCCATCAGGGGCCCCGCTCGGTCACAGCGAATCACTATGGCCGTTTCGCTGCAACCGCGTGCTCCGATGGCAGCTGGGTAACGTTCCATCCACCGCCCAGGCTTTCAATCAACTGCACACTACTTACCATTTGCTGTACTCGCAGTGAGATCACTGTCTGTTGGTTTGTTAGCAATGTGGATTGGGCCGTGAAGACGTTGAGATACCCGTCTAGTCCAGTCCGGTAGCGTGCAGATGCAACATCGAAGAATCGCTGCGCGGACGCCACGGCGTCCTGTTGTTGCCCAATCTGCTGTGCCAGAAGGCGTAACGAGGCAAGAGAGTCCTCAGCCTGTTGGAATGCAGTGAGGACGACCTCTTGGTAGCTGGCGACGTCAGCACTGTAAAGAGCCCTGAACTGGGCAAGAGTGGAACTCCGTAAACCTCCATCAAATATCGTTTCGGAGGCGGATGGTCCCACTGCCCAGTAGCGGCTTGGAGAAGTCAGCCATTTCGAGAACTTGGACGCCTCAAATCCTGCTGTGCCTGAGAGGCTGAAGGTGGGATAGTATGCCGCCTTTTCCACTCCGATGAGCGCATTTGCTTCAGCCATTGTTCGTTCTGCGGCGGCGATATCAGGCCGTCTCTCTAGTAGTTCGGAGGGGACTCCGATAGGAATCCCGGGGACCGGTGTGGTCAAAGGTGCATCCGGAATCGAAAAAGTAGATGCCGGCTCTCCTACCAATAATGCAATCGCATGCTCGAATTGTGCCCGAGCGATACCTGCGTTCGTTGCGGCAGCTTCGGCATCCTTCAGGGAAATCTCGGCTTGCGCTACAGACTCGTCGTTGTCGAAACCAGTCTTGTACAGCACACGAGTCAGTGCGAGGGATTGTCGATCGACCTCTGCTGTTTTCTGAAAAAGCTTTTCCAAACTGTCCTGTCCACGGAGTTGGAAATAAAACACTGCCAGGTTGGCCTGCTCTGTCAGTTTCAAATTCTCGAGGTCGGCAGCGCTTACCTGTGCTGCATAGGAAAATTGATGCACCGTGTTGCGGATGCGGCCCCACAGGTCTGGCTGCCAACTCACATCAAAGGGAAGGTTAAAGAGATTGCTATTTGGATTGGCGCTCGAGAAACCGGAGGCCCGACCCTGGTTTTGAGAAGACCGGCTGCGGGTGAAGGAGGGCCCGACGCCGAGCGTCGGGTAATAGTTGGAACGCGCCTGCCAGACCTGAGCACGCGCAGCCATAAAATTATCGTAAGACTGAGCGATATTCTGGTTCGAGACATTCAGTTTGTCTTCGAGAGCATCCAATTCCGGTTCCTGATAGATCTCCCACCATTTGCCACGAAGCGCGGCGTCTTGCGGTTGTGCGGGCTTCCAGGTGCTGCCATCCGGAGCCTGCTGAGGAGCTGATTCCTTGAAAGCTGGAGGCGCGGGCACGACTGGACGCATATATTTTGGACCAACGTTGCATCCCAGCAGTCCACAGGTGACGGCAACGAATAACATACTGTGGACTGGACGGCATAGCTCGCTAATTCGGCTGCTCGCCAAGCGCAAATTGAGATACTGCACAGGATTGTTCATTAGAACGTGCTCCTGTAAGCGGCCATTCCAGTGGCATCTCCACGGCGCTGGAACCGGAGCCGAAGCCGGTCGAGAAACAGATAAATCACGGGAGTTGTGTAGAGCGTGAGTATCTGGCTAAGGATCAAACCACCTGCGACCGCGATGCCCAGCGGGCGCCTGAATTCCGATCCAGTGCCCCTTCCCAACGCCAACGGGAGCGCTCCAAAGAGAGCTGCCATCGTGGTCATCATGATCGGACGAAAGCGGAGTATACATGCCTCGAAGATGGCCTCTTTGGGATCTTTACCCTCGACTCGCTCTGCGAGGAGAGCGAAATCTATCATCATGATGGCGTTCTTCTTCACGATTCCGACGAGCAACACGATACCGATGAGCGAGATCACATCCAGTTCGTTCTTAGAGAGTATGAGAGCCAACACCGCCCCTACGCTTGCTGGTGGCAATGTCGAAAGAATGGTGATCGGATGGATGAGGCTTTCGTACAGTATGCCCAGGACGATGTAGACCGCTACCAGCGCCATGATGAGGAGGATGATCTGGTCCGTCGCGGACTTCTTGAGATCCTTTGCATTTCCTGCAAAGCTGGCCCGCATTGTTTGCGGTAAACCAATCCGCTGCTGCAATCGTTCGACGGCTGCGGCGGCTTGTCCCAGTGAGACACCTGGAGCCAGGTTGAATGCCAGGGTAGCAGCCGGGAAGAGACCGTCATGATTAACCAAAAGAGGAGAAGTCGAGTTGGTCGTCCGGGTGAATGCACCCAGAGGCACTGAGCCTCCGCTTGTTGGATGGACGTAAATGGAGTTCAGGCCTAACGGGCTTTGCGTATGCTGCGGCGCTGCTTCCATGACGACGTGATATTGATTCAGCGAAGTGTAGATGGTGGAGACTTGCGCCTGCCCAAACGCACCATAGAGCGATTGACCCACAAGCTGCGGCGTGATTCCAAGCCGAGCGGCAGTGGAACGATCATAGTTGACAATGGATTGAAAGCCTGCGTTCTGCTGATCGATGTAGAGGTCCTTGATCATGGGTAACTTCTTCATCTCCCGATAGAGAATTGGTCCCCATTTATCCAGGTCTTCCACGTTGTCGGATACGAGTTCGAATCCGTAAGCTGCGTTAATATTGTTCCCTGGCGAAGGAATGTCCTGGAACGCTTTTAGTTGTGTGCTCGCCTCCGAGATCGCTTCCAGCTTGGGGCGCAAGCGGTCCAGAACCTCGGATGCGCTCGCTTGTCTCTGGTCCAAAGGCTTCAGAGTGACGAAGAGGAAACCTGAATTACTGCCACCGTCACTGCCTGGGCCCGTGCTGCTTCCTGTAAATCCAGTAACCACATCCACCGCGGGATCGGCCTGAATGACCTGCTCGATAACCTGCAAAGATCTCTTCATCGTCTGGAAGGATGCATTTTGCGGACCTTGGATTCCGCCGACCAAAGAGCCGGTATCCTGCTCAGGAAACATTCCCTTTTTCACCCTTCCCATGAGAACAGCATTGAGTGCAAGGGTGGCAAACAAGAGGAACAAAACAAGGGCGCGACGCTGCAATACCCAGTTGAGGCTGTGACGGTAGCCATTCAGCAGCCGGTCAAAGACCCTCTCGCTGAGTTGATAGAGTCGTCCGTGCGCCATGTCCTTCTCGGATCGAAGCACGTACGCGCACATCATTGGCGTCAGCGTCAGCGACACAATCATCGAGAGCGTAATCGAGACCACGAGCGTGGTTGCAAATTCGTGAAAGAGCCGGCCAGGAATCCCACCCATGAACAAAATGGGAATGAACACGGCAACGAGCGATAAGCTCATCGACAAGACGGTGGGTCCAGTCTCCTCCGAGCCCTGCAGAGCCGCCTCCGTAGATGGAACCCCTAACCCCATAAGGCGGACGGTATTTTCCATGACTACGATTGCATCATCCACGACAAATCCGGTAGAGATTGCTAGGGCCATCAGGGACAGATTGTCGAGCGTATAGCCGCAGAGATACATCACTCCAAATGTGCCGATGACCGAAACGGCAACCGCAACGGCTGGGATCAAAGTCGCACGTCCGTTTCCTAGAAAAAGGAAGACGACGAGGATCACCAAACCGATAGACAAGATCAGGGTCCATTCCACGTCCTTCACAGAAGCACGAATCGTGGTCGTAAGATCGCCTGTGACCAGGAGCTGCTCATTCCGGGGGATCGATGCACGAATCGAAGGTAGCTCACGTTTGATCTGATCGACGGTACCGATGACGTTCGCTCCGGGAGAGCAGTAGACGAGAAGACTAACGGACTCCTTGCCGTTAACGTATGCCACCGAGCGAACATTTTCGACTGAATCAGTGATGGTTGCAATGTCCCGGAGGCGAACGACAGAGTCGTTCTTCGACGCGACCACCAGAGGCGCGTAATCACGAGATTTAGAGAGTTGATCATTCGCCGTGATATCCGCGATTGTGTCCCCGTCAGAGATCTGCCCCTTAGGGCGGTTCGCATTTTGAGCACTGATAACGCCGGCGACGTCCTGCAACCCGAGGCCATACTGACTGACTTGCTGCGGATTGAGGTCGATCCGGACAGCAGGTGAGGAACCTCCAAGAATTGATACCTGCCCCACGCCTCTTATCTGTGAGATCTTTTGCTCAATGATCGAAGATGCAGTGTCATAGAGTGCGCCCGTGTCGGCCGTCTTCGACGCGAGATTCAGCACAAGTACAGGAGCTCGCGCCGAATCGAGTTTGCGATAGGTTGGATTTGAAGGAAGATTGGATGGCAGGTAGGTCCGGGCAGCATTGATCGCGGCTTCCACATCACGCGCGGCACCATCGACATCTCTGCCCATATCAAAGGTCAACTTGATTGATGTGACCCCCAGCGAGTTCTTTGAACTCATGGCCGTTATACCAGCGATATGACTGAACTGCTTCTCGAGCGGGGTCGCCACCGAAGAGGCCATAATTTCAGGACTGGCGCCCGGAAGAGCAGCAGTCACGGTGATGGCGGACAGATCGACCAGGGGCAGGGAAGCCACTGGGAGAAGAGTGAATGCGACTATGCCAGCAAGCACGAGGCCCACCGTCAGGAGTGTCGTCGCAACCGGTCTTTTAATAGCCGGAGACGAGATGTTCATCGCTGCTCCGCCGGTTGGAGTCCAGGCCGAATCCTGTTTCGAGAAGCAAGGCGTGGCGCCAGCCTGTCGAAAAAGATGTAGATAACAGGAGTCGTATAGAGCGTCAGAATCTGGCTAAGGAGCAGACCGCCAACCATAGCGACGCCTAGCGGACGGCGCAACTCCGAGCCAATTCCAGAGCTAAAGGCGAGCGGGATGCCGGCGAAGAGCGCAGCGAGAGTGGTCATTATGATTGGCCGGAATCTCAACAGAGAGGCCTCGAAGATAGCTTCCGCGGCGCTCAGGCCGCGTGTTCGTTCGGCCTCCAGAGCAAAGTCCACAATCATGATGCCGTTTTTCTTCACGATCCCGATAAGCAAGATGATGCCGATGATGGCGACAAGGCCGAGATCCTGCTTGAAGAGCATCAGCGCAAGCAACGCCCCCACTCCGGCCGAAGGAAGCGTCGACAAGATAGTAATCGGATGGATGAAACTCTCATAGAGAACTCCGAGCACAATGTACACGGCCACCAGCGCTGCAAGAATCAACAACACTTCGTTGGACCCGATTGCCCGATACGCTTCGGCTGTACCCTGAAAGTGAGCCTCTACGCTAGCGGGCATCTTGAGCTGCTTCTGTACTCTTTCGACCGCGGCCACGGCCTGGCTCAAGGATGTATTTGGAGCCAAATTGAAGGAGATCGTGACAACCGGGAACTGGCCCTGGTGCGCAATGGTCAAGGGACTGGTTCTCTTTTCGAAGTGCGCAATCGCGGATAAAGGTATTGCAGATGGGGTCGATGCAGATGTCGTACTCGAGGTGGCACCCGTCCCCGAGGAGGCCGAAGCAGCCTGAGAAGTGATAGCGGACAACCCGGGCGTGCCACTCATCGAAAGAGCCGAAGTTGTAGATCTTGATGAAGAAGAGAGCACACCTGAAGTGGAAGAAGATAGGACAGATGCACCGGCTGCGCCGGACAGACTCGATTGTTGCGATCCCGCTATCCCTCTGGTGGAGGAGACCGAGAGCGTAGTTACCTGAGAAGTCGTGCTATTAGACGCTGTTCTCCCGGACGTTGAAGTCGGATTGGAACTGGCACCGGTCGATGACGAGGAGGTCTGGAGATAGATGTCCTCTAATTTTTGAGTATTCTTCTGAAACTCGGGGGATGCTTCAAGTATGACGTGGTATTGGTTCGTTTGCGTGTAGAGTGTGCTGATCTGGCGCTGACCGAACGCATCATATAGGGTTGAGTCAATCTCGTCCGGAGTGATGTTCATGCGCGATGCTGTCGCCCGGTCGATGACTAGATTTTCAGCCAGGCCCCGAAGCTGTCCGTCTGTGGCGACGTCCCTCAGCTCGGGTTGCTTTCGCAACTCTGTAACCATCCTTTCGGTCCACGTATTGAGTTCGGCTTGATCAGAGTCTTCAAGTGTGTATTGGAACTGGTTGCGGCTGGTGCGATCATCCACCGTGAGATCCTGCACAGGCTGCAAATAGAGATGGATGCCTTGCACTTTTCGCAATTCGGAGTCGAGCCGGGTTATCACGGCTGTTGCGTCTACGTGGCGCTCGGCAAATGGCTTGAGGTTGATCTGGATGCGTCCGCTGTTGAGGGTTGCATTTGTCCCGTCAACTCCAATGAATGAGGACAAGCTGGCGACAGCAGGGTCCTGAAGAATGATCTTGGCCAGTTCTTGTTGTTTGAGGGACATCGCCTGGAAGGAGATGGACTCGGGAGCTTGCGAGATTCCCTGGAGGATGCCGACGTCTTGGGTGGGGAATAAGCCTTTCGGGATCACAACGTAGAGATAGATGGCAAGTACTAGAGTTGCGCTCGCGACCACGAGTACTGAAGCCTGATGGCGAAGAACCCATCGCAGGGTCCGGCTGTATTGCGCGATGAGAGTTTCAAACATGCGCTCCGACCTGCGATAGAACCCCCCCTGTTCCAATGGTGGTTTGTGGCGTAACAGACGAGCACTCATCATGGGAGTGAGCGTGAGCGAGACCACAGCCGAAATGAAAATCGTGACAGCGAGCGTGACGGCGAACTCGCGGAAGAGTCTTCCTACGATGTCGCCCATGAGAAGCAGCGGGATCAACACCGCGATCAGTGAGATAGTGAGCGAGATAATGGTGAAACCGATCTGCTCCGCACCCTTGAGAGCAGCTTCCAACGGCCCGAATCCTTCTTCGAGATAGCGCGATATATTTTCGATCATCACAATCGCATCGTCGACCACGAAACCTGTCGAGATCGTAAGGGCCATTAGGGTTAGATTGTTGAGGCTGTACCCCAAGAGATACATCACGGCGAACGTTCCAATCAGAGAGATAGGAATAGCAACGGCAGGGATGATGGTTGCGGAGAGATTACGCAGAAAGATGAAGATGACCGTCACGACCAGGCCGATCGTAAGTATGAGCTCGAACTCTACATCATTCACCGACGCCCGAATCGTAGTCGTCCGATCTGTTAACACGGTCAGTTTTACTGACGCCGGAAGGTTTGCCTGGAGTTGAGGAAGAAGGTCTTCGATGCTTTTCACTACAGCAATTGTGTTTGCCCCTGGTTGCCTCTGAATGTTGAGGATTACGGCGGGAGTCTGGTTCATCCAGCCGGCAAGTCGGTTGTTTTCGATGCCATCGCTGATCTTGGCAACATCTGAAAGTGTGACTGGAGCGCCATTCCTGTAGGCAACCAAAACGTCGTGATAATCGTCTCCAGAGAGCAACTGGTCATTCGCGTTGATTTGATAGTTTTGTGTCTCTCCGTCAAAGGTCCCTTTAGCAGCGTTGACACTCGTGCTCGCAAGCGCAGTCCGCAAGGCTTCGAGACTAACGCCATAAGTTGCTAACGTCGTCGGATTCACCTGAATACGGATTGCCGGCTTCTGACCGCCGCCGATCGTCACCAGTCCAACCCCGCTAAGCTGCGAGATCTTCGGCACCAGCCGCGAATCGGCCAAGTCCTCTACCCTGGCGAGAGGGAGAATCTTCGAAGTCAGAGCCAGGGTCAGAACGGGTGCGTCTGCCGGGTTCGATTTGCTATATACGGGCGGCACCGGCAGGTCTGTAGGAAGAAGACTCTGCGCTGCGTTGATGGCAGCTTGGACTTCCTGCTCGGCGACATCGATATTCAGAAGCAGCGAAAATTGCAGAACGATGGAAGAACTGCCATCCGAACTGGTGGACGTCATCTGCGTCAATCCTGGTATCTGACCAAATTGCCGTTCCAGGGGCGCCGTGACTGCGGAAGACATCACATCCGGGCTGGCACCCGGATAGAATGTTCGTACTTGAATCGTCGGATACTCTACTTCCGGTAGTGCGGAGACAGGAAGCTTGAGATAGGCCGCAGCTCCGACAATCAGGATCGCCGCCATCAGAAGAGCCGTCGTTACGGGTCGCAGGATGAAGGTACGGGAGGGACTCAAGATTCGCCCCCCGTGGCGCTTGCGGTGGCTTGAGGCGACTCCTCGACAGTGACCGGCGTACCTTCTTGCAGTCTGTCGAAGCCGGAGAGCGCCACCTTCTCTCCCGCCTGTAGGCCTACTACCGCCGTGCTCTTGCCGTCTGTGCTCTGTTCGGTAATATTCCTGACAGCCACCGTGTTGTTGTGGACAACGAAGGCAAATGCTTGCGTTCCATTGCGCTGGATCGCAGCGTTTGGAATGAGAACTGAATTCCGGAGTGTTTTCACGAGCAGCCGCGCGTTGACGAACTCGTTTGGAAACAGCGCAAGGTCCGGGTTACTGAATTCACCGCGAAATCGAACGGTGCCCGTCGAGGTGTCAATCTGATTGTCAAGGGTCAGCAGAGTTCCGGTTGCCAACCGGGTTTGTGCAGACCGGTCAAAAGCCTCCACCGCAAGACGCTTGTGCTGACGCAGCTGCGTCTGAATTTCTCCGAGATGGTCTTCTGCAACATTGAATACAACTGTGATCGGCTCAAGTTCGGTGATCACAGCGAGTGTGTTTGAACTGCCGGCAAAGACGGTATTACCGGAATCGACGAGTCTGAGACCGACCCTTCCAGATGTGGGCGCTGTGATGTGGCAGTAGCTCAGCTGGACCTCGGCATATTCTACTTGACCAAGATCGAATTTAACCGCTCCCTGATCCTGAATGACGCCCTGCTCCTGATCATCAAGGATCTGCTTGGCAACAGCGTGCAAAGCGAACGCTTCCTTGTCGCGTGCGAGATCGATTTCTGCCTGTTTGAGCACTCCTTTGTCGTGGTCGAGTAGGCCCCCTGCCTGCTGCAATTGCGCCTGGTATGGTCGTGGATCGATGTCAATCAGCTGGTCGCCTTTGTGTACGATCTGTCCTTCGCGATAGTGCACTGCAACGATCCGGCCACTCACCTGGCTGAAAATATTGACCGTCGATATCGGAGTGACGGTGCCGAGCGCATCGATATAAACACCCATGTCACCTCGTTGCGCCGCAGCGGCATGAATGATGACGGGCTGCTCTGTCGCATTTACAGATACAGAAGCTTTCTTGTGCCTTCCTAACCGGAGCGCTAGAAACACGCAAAGCGCGAGCATCGCAATCAAAGCCACTGCCAGCTTTACCTTAGATTGACGAGACCGGTCCGTCGGGGCGGCCCGTGGAACCTCCAATGTGGCCATTTGATTTTTGCTCTCCACGGAACTTCCGCTCACTTGCTATCGCCCCCGCGTAATTCTCAGGCGCATCTCCGCATGCACCCCCATCACACGAAACAGGAACAAGAGCGCCCCGCAAGACTTGTTCAGTAGCCATCCTCTGATCATGAGCCCCTCCAGAACTCCTATTCTGGAGGCGGTAACGCCGGAGCGCGGTAAGGATAAGTCAGTTGAATGTAAGGATTTGTAGGAAACTGGAATCAGGGAGACATTCGTCGAGACAGAGAGGACGGAATTTCTCGAAACACTGCGCTCGGCAACTGTCGCGGTGATCGCGTGTCGTGCTTCGGTTCGTCCAAGCTGAGCTTTCGATCTGCGGTAATCACGTCATAGATATTGTTGACCGTGGCGGAGGTGGACTCCGACAGCCATCAAGACCCAGTGAGCTGAGCTTTCAATGACTCGCCCGCATGAATTGAGTTGTCAGGTGCCGCCGGCAAGCGAACGCATATTTCAAGCCCGCCACGCGTAAGATTCGCAGCGCATATTGTCCCGCCATGCATTCGGACCGCCTCTAAAGCGATGGCAAGGCCCAAGCCATTGCCTTCCTGTGGGATCTCATCGCTCGCTACTTGGACAAATGGCTGAAAGATTGACCGCAGGGACTTTTCAGGGACGCCAGGGCCGTAGTCACGCACAGAGAGAAGAGCGAATGGTTCAGGAGTGCTGCTGTCCATTTCTAACGCGACTTGGACATCGGTTCCTTGTCGCGTGAAGCGAATGGCATTGCGGATGATGTTCTCACAGGCGCTCCTTAGAGCATGCGGGTCGGCGTTCTGGAGAAACACAGAGTCCATTACGCGCAGGCTCACGGATTTCCCTAAAGCTTGCGCTTCAAAGTTGCCGTCCGCCGCTACTTCCTCAACAATTTGGCCCAGATCTACTTCATCTGTCTCGGTGGACAACAGCCCGGCTTCGAGACGCGAAAGCATCAAGAGTTGACCCATAAGTAAATCAATCCTGCTGACATCGCTTTCCAGACGTTGAAACACGTCGTCGGTGGTCGCGGATGAACGCTTCCTCAGAATTGCTAGAGAAAGATTGATGCGGGCCAGCGGTGAGCGCACCTCGTGGGAAACAGAGCTTAGAAGGTCCTTCTGGGCGCGAATCAGTACTTCAAGACGATCGACCATCGAATCGAAATCTATCGCCAGAGAGGCCAATTCGTCGTGACGCTTGGAAACAACAATTGGAACACGCGCGTTAAGATCTCCCTGCGCGACCCTTCTTGCCGTTGACTGAATACTGTGTATGGGTGACGCAATATGATAAGCAAGCCAAAAGCAGAGTAGGGTGACTAGAAGGAACAGGCATATGCTAAACAGACCTCCGTAGGCGAACAAGGCTTCTCCTATCGCACCGAGGCCGGACTTCAGGTAGAGCATCAAAATGTAAGGATGCCCAGAGGAGGAGATAAACTTGTAAGCCGCGATATGGGCTCGGAATACAATGAGCTGGTCGGTCTTTGCTGCGCGCGCAACTCGAAGACCGTCGTTTGTGATTGGCCGCGAGAGCACATCCTTGTAGAACCCGTCGAGCAAGTAGAGTTGGTGTTCGTCACTGGCCTGCGCGCGTGCGACGGAGCCGGCTATGCCGAGTCGAAGCGTCTTATCGGAACTCCTTTTCGAAAAGCGAGCGAATGCCTGAGGGCCGCCGGTCTCATATATATTGACGGCCTCCGCCGCCAGGACTGGGGCAACCGTCGCATACATATTTGGAGCTGTGACCTGCCGCATGCCGGTCAGGCGACTGCTGAGAAATACGATGGCGAGAATGCCCCACATTGCGAGCCAAAACCAGAGGAAGATTTTCACAAAGAGCCGGTACATAGGCACTTTGGCTCTAATTCTGCAAAGCCCGGAGTGAACATTGAACTTCATATGCTTCCCTGTTCCCGCCTCAATCAACTCTTCACTCGAATGTATACAACACTCTTTCGCGGCCCGTATATAACCTACCTCTAATCTATACAAATCCTTACACACATTTGACGTTTCCTGACGGCACGCCATTCCTTGGACACATACCATTTGAATATGGATGTGCGTCCCGCTGGAAGTCTATGCGTTTCACCGCGAACAAATCCTCACGCTCTATCCCACGCTACGGTGCTTAATTTCATTGACATGCACCCAGCGTTCTTACATACACCACGGGAACCGAGGGTACAGGCTTCGTTTTAGTCCTTCCTTCTTGCTACTGCCGCTGTGTTTACAGGCCCTGACAAATGGCGGTTGCTATTAGCGGAAAGCATCGCCATGGGCCGTAAGCCTTCCTCAGAACCGTTCACGGACGCTGATTTAGAAGAATTCGTCGGGGATTGATCACTATGCGATTGTTGACTCCTTTTCGCCTCCTCGTGTTGGGCATGGCTGCGCCCCGCACTGTGGTTTCCTCTCTGGCCAGGATGCGCGCTTTGAGAAGGGGACCGTTCCCCCGACCCGATGCTCTTCTGGCATGCGCTTCACTTCTGCTCTGTATGGCTCCTTCGCGTGCACTTGCCCAGCAACAAACTGCCGCGCTAGGAACGGACAGCAGCCCCCTACCAGATGCACCTCTACCCCAGTCAGGCTCGCAGAGCTTGGTTCAGCCAGCATCCCCTGCGGAGGGGTCGGCCAGCGTCTCAGGCACTGTACTGGATGTAAGCGGAGCTGCCATTCCGGGCGCGCAAGTTCGCTTGACGCACAGAGACGGAACGCCGTTGCACACGGTGGTGTCTGGGGCGAACGGCGAATTTAGCTTCGCCAAGCTTCCTGCAGGTTCCTATCTCGTGCTCGTCGACGCCGCGGGTTTTGCGCCCTTCACCTCTGCAGAGTTCGCTCTCCTACCGAAGCAGTCCTACGAGATTCCTGGCATCTCATTATCGATTGCCTCAGCAACCACTGAAGTGACGGTGCGTCCCACTGAAGTGATTGCGGCTGGCCAGATAAAGGCGGAAGAAAAGCAGCGTCTGCTCGGCATTATCCCAAACTTCTATGTAAGCTACGTTCATGACGCCGCTCCGCTTACCGCGAAACAGAAATTTTCCCTCGCTTCACACGACACACTCGATTGGACCTCGTTCGTGGGCGTCACCTTAGCGGCAGGCATCGAGCAGGCGACGAACGCCTATGCCGGATACGGGCAAGGCGCCGCAGGATACGGGAAGCGTTGGGCCGCAAGGTTTGGCGATGGACGTTCAAGTGATTACCTGAGCCATGCAGTCTTTGCCTCACTCTTTCACCAGGATCCTCGCTACTTCTATCAAGGAACCGGATCCACAAAGTCGCGTCTGTATCATGCACTGAGTAACGCATTTGTCGCGCGTGGCGACAACGGACATCTCATGCCGAACTATTCCTATCTCCTCGGGGCTATGTGCTCCGGTGCCCTCTCCAACGCGTACTATCCTCATGCGGATCGGGGGGCAAATCTGGTCTTTACCAATGCCTTCGTTGGCATTGCCGGACGAGCGGGTTCGAGCGTAGCGCAGGAGTTCCTCGGGAAACGCCTGACGAAGCACGTGCCGGACAGCGGGAAGCCATGAACATGGTGATCGAACACAGCCATTTAGTCTTGCGTGGGCCAGGCATAAAGGTAGCCAATTCCACGCACGCTCCGGATTCTCTCGGCGCCATCGTTCTGCGGGCCAAGCTTGCGGCGCAGGTTGCTGATGTGTAGGTCGATGCTTCGATCGAAAGGTGAGAACTTCCGTTCAAGAACATTCTCAACAAGTGACTCGCGTGTCAGAACCTGTCCTGGACTTTCAAAAAAAGCGCGTAAAAGATCGAACTCTGCAGAGGTCAACTTTAAGGGCTGTCCCGCCTTCGACACCGTTCGCGCCGCCAAATCGAGCTCGATGTCTGCGGAGCGTATCACGGGCGGGCGCGATGTAGTGCTGCGTTCGGATTGCCACCCGGATCTGCGAAGGATGGCCGAGATTCGGGCGATTAATTCGCGGGGGCTGAACGGTTTCGGCAAGTAGTCATCGGCGCCGAGCTCAAGCCCCAGAATCCGGTCGAATTCGTCCCCTTTTGCCGTAAGCATCAGGACAGGTGTGCGGACGCGATTTCGAATTTCCCGTAAAACATCAAAACCTTTCTTATCCGGCAACATGACATCCAGCACAATCAGCTCATGATTGCCGGCGATTGCGCTTTTTATCCCTTCGCCACCGGTATGAACGACGGATAAAGCGAAGCCCTCCGGCTCCAGGTATTGCTTCACCAGATGGCACAAGTCACGGTCGTCGTCCACAACCAGAAGACGCGGCTTGGTTTGCTGTGTTGCGTCCTTCGCGCTGAGCAAGTCTGGATCTCCGCGGGCCAAAGAAGCGGCTCTTCTTCATGATACCCCTGACGCTCCTTCCTTCAGGTTGTCATCGCCATGGCGCGCAGGAATCTGCAATCGCAACAAGCCTACAAATCTTGACACTTTGCAGAGGTTTCTTGACAGCACCGTCCGTGCCTACCCGTGACAATCACAACTAGGGAGGAATCTATGAAACGCGGCATTTCGCTGAGCTTCAACAAAATTGCGTGGACGGTCTCGTTCTTTGCGATTCGGATAGCCATCCTCCTTACATAACCAATGTGTGTCCGTGCTGACGATTCCATGCAATTCCGCCGCCAACAGAATTAGGAGATACCTCTTCAACAGGCCTACGAGTTCTTGCCTTATGCCAATATTCCGGAATTTACGGCTTCATCGCAAACCCCTCTCGGGAGTTGCGTGCCTCCTGCTATCGGTTGTGCCGCCCCTGTCAGCGCAAACAGCGAAAGAGTTGATGGCTGATGCGTGCTACAACGAACTCCAACAGCGCACACACAACGAGTTGTGGGCAAGCCGGCTAGAACGTCGTACTGCCGGCCATATTTACGTCGAACAGGAAATTGAGACCGTAGACGGTCCAATTCATCGCCTGCTTTTGGTAGATGGTCACGAACCGTCTCCTGCGGAACGAAAACAGGACGACGACCGGCTCCGCAAGTTGATCCAAGATCCGAAAGCACTGAAGAAGGAGCGAGAGGCAGATGAGAAAAGATTCGGCGAACTCCTTCGTGTAATACCCGATGCTTTCCTCTTCGAAGATCAAGGTAAGCAAGGGAACTTGGAAAGAGTTGCCTTTCACCCGAATCCTGCCTACAAGCCCACAACCTATGAGGAGACCGTGCTTCATGCCCTAAGCGGCACCATCCTGGTCGATCTTCAGGAGAAGCGCTTGGTTCAGATCTCAGGGACGCTGATGCAGCAAGTAGATTTTGGCCACGGAGTTATCGGTCAAGTGAAAAAGGGAGGCACCATCGAAGTGAGCCGGATCAGGCTTTCTCCGGGGATATGGAAGACAAACTCATCAAAGATCAATCTCAATGGCCGCATTGTTCTGTTCAAGGCAATCAACAAGCAGCAGGAAGAACTACAGAGCGACTTCAAACCAGTGGCTCCCGATACAACCGTCCAGCAAGCCCTGCAAAGGCCCTTCGATAAATGAGCTAACTCGTCCAATCAATCCGGGAAGACTGCACGCCATCTGATTTGGAAAAACAGCATTTGATGGAGGTCAAAACGATGTATGTTCAATCTGCCAAAGATACTTCCGCCACTGATACCAGAGATAAGGGAAAACATCCGGTGAAAAATGCGCTCAGGATAATGATGGCGTTTGTAATTGTGCTAATCGTTCTTCTGGGAGTGGCATTGGCCTATCTAAGCTATCCAGGAACACCGGATCGATCCAAGTTCATGGCTTTCGACGGATATATTGATCTTCCTCGGGGTGGATTGCTCAATGTCCTCGACTATCTAACACTAAACGGGAATACGTTGTTCGTCACCAGTGAGTCGTCGGGTGCCCTATTCAAAATCGTGTTGGATTCAAGCAATCTACTCGCCAGCACCGTGTCAGAAATGCCCGGAGATGGCGCCGCTCACGGAGTCGCGCTCCTTCCCGGACAGAACGTTGCCTTCATCTCACGAAGCGAAGCGAACACGGTGGATGTCTTCGACCCAAACTCTCTTCGGCAACTTGGGAGCATTCCGGTTGCGGACGATGCTGATGGAATACAGTATGTCGCGTCAGCGGGACTCGTGTATGTAGCGAATGGAGATTCAAAGTTGGCGACTCTGATCGATCCTGAGAAGCGCGCGACGGTAGGAACCATACTTCTTCCCGGAAAGCCAGAATCTGCCGCGCAGGACTTGCAGACGAGGTTGTTCTATCAGAATCTCGAAGATATCAACCAGATCGTTGCGATCGATCTTGGCAAGCGATACATCACAGGACAGTGGTCTCTCGCTCCCTGCGAAGGACCGTCCGGGATGGCCATCGATCCCAGCCAACGACGTCTTTTCACGGTTTGCTCCGGGAATGCAAAGTTAGTGGTGTTTGACCTGGACACGCACCAGGTCATCAAGTCAATGAACATCGGTGGAGGCCCTGATTCGGTCGCGATCGACCCATCACTTCATCGAATTTACTCTGCCGGAAAAGCTGGAAAATTGACGGTCATTCAACAGGACGGCCCCGACGCATATCGGGTATTGGATGAGATACACACCCACTACGGAGCCCATACCCTCACGGTGGATCCTGTCTCGCATAAGGTTTACGTGGCCTATGCAAGTCTTCTTGCGCACCCCAGGATTGCTGTCTTCTCTCCGACGATGTGAAGACGCGCGAAATATGCGAAGAGCTCTCGCGGCCCTACGCCTGCAAGGCAGGCGCAATCGGAACCAAGGTGGAGAGGATTGTGTGACTCACCATGAACACCGTACGCGAAGACCACTGCACCAAACGGGAGCAAACTTTGTATCCGTCGCCCAACACAATCGGCGGAGGGATCATCCAGTCACGGGCTCCGATCCTCGCTCTTACGACCGCATTTACTGGTGTCCTGACTGCCTGCCTCGTCGCCAGTCGAGGTTCATGGATGTGGTTCGCAGCGTCCATAACGACAAGCGCAATGATGGGAATCTGGCAGTTTCACATTGTTGGCAATTCCCCAGTCCTGGTGGTCCGTGGTTCGTTTGCAACGCTCTATCGAAGGGGTGTCAACACTGGTTGGTTTGAGCTAAGGGATCTATCGATCGCTGAAGGATATCTAAGTATAGGTTTGGCCTTCTTTGCCCTGGTCTTGGCTAGTACGATGCTCGGCGCGCTTGGCCTTTCGCGTAATTTGGAAACGTCGTTGTCACTGCGTCTGTCTCACATTCAACGCCTCATCTTGAGTATGTCAGGACTTTGGTTCGCGGGCGCGGCGGTTTCGCTTGCTTACCTTGATCTCCCTCGCCGCAAACTCCTCCTTCGCGTCGCATCGAGACGCCCCAAGGTGATCTATTTCGACAGCAGCAAGCAGAGGGACCAGATGCTCAAGTTTCTTCGTGCTCTTCAACTGGAAGAGGTAATGCTGAGGGTCGGACTGGACCCTCACGTTCGCGCCTCAGAGCTCTGCGATCTAGGCTCGCCTCATGATCATAGGAATGGATCGATTCGGTGAAACTCCGGTCCAGTTCTGACCAGCGGGCGCAAGAGCCTGTAAGAGCGAAGTGGGTCTGTGTCTGGGTAGGTCGACTTGCACTGCTCACCTTCGGACTCCTAGGGCCCTTTGCCCCCAATATGGGAGCATATCAGGGTCCCAACGAGGTACCTTTCACTGTGAGCGTTGCAGATCCTGAAGGCGCAGCTATGCCGGATGTCCTCGTTGATCTCGGGAGAGACGGAAAGCTTCTCGCCCGGATGAAGACCCAGACCGATGGTCGAGCTTCAGTTCGGGTGAACCAGGGTCTCCTTACCGTTTCCATCCGTCAAGCTGGATACATACCCATAGTGCAGGTTGTCGACACACGATCCACATCAGGGATTGAAATCAAACTCGTGTCCATTCCGCAAGCCCAGGAAACTGTCAATGTACAAGCTACGAATGAAGATATTACAGAGCAGACTTCGTCGCCCGGCGAGTCGATCAAGCCTGAGGAGGCCAACGAAAGCCCATTACGGCCGCTTACTCTGACCGATGCTTTGCCGCTTGTTCCAGGGGTCGTGCTTGCGCCGAATGGTCAGACCCAGATTGAAGGATCCGGCGAAATGCACAGCGCACTTGTTGTCAATTCTGTGGATAGCGTGGATCCAGCCACCGGACGCTTTGGCTTGAGCGTCCCCATCGATGTAGTCGATTCGCTTCACGTTTTGACCTCGCCTTATCTTGCCCAATACGGAAGGTTCACGGCTGGAGTCGTAACTGCAGAAACAAAACCGGGTGGTAACAAGTGGCATTACGATCTCAATGACCCATTGCCGGAATTTCGGATTCGTAGCGGTCACTTGCGTGGCCTCAAGTCAGCCACCCCTAGATTGTCCTTCGGTGGACCGATCGTTCCGGATCGCGTCTCTTTCTCCGAAGGATTGGAGTTTGTGGCCAACAAGGCAGAGATCCGCACACTACAGTTTCCCTTCAATGAAACCAAGACGACCTCGATCAATTCATTTACACAGGCTGACTTCACTTTGACGCCCAAGCAAACCCTGACCACCAGTTTCCATGCAGCTCCTCAGAATCTTCAATATGCGGATCTTGACTTCTTCAACCCACAGGTCGTCACTCCGAATCGTGACACCCGTCCCTACACCGGTATCGTCACGCACCGGTTGGCTATCGATGATGGTCTGTTGCAAAGCACCCTTTCTCTGGGCAACCTAAATACCACCATCTCTCCCCAGGGCTCACTCGGTATGACCGTCTCTCCTACCGGCAACGGTGGAAACTATTTTGCCGGCCAGCAGCGGCATTCCCGGCGCTTTGAATGGAATGAGCTGTGGTCTCTCAAATCGATCAACGGTCTTGGAATACACAAGATTCAGATTGGCTCTTCCATTGCTAGCGCGAGGGACAATGGGCAACTGAATGCCAAGACGGTCACGCTGTTCGACAGCCAGGGAGTGAAAATCCGTACGATCGACTTCACCGGCAGCAGCCCATTCGATCGAAGCGATCAGCAGCCGGCCATCTTCGTACAGGACCATTGGAGCTTCAACTCACATCTCGCGGTCGATGCTGGCATACGGGCAGAGGCTCAGACTATTACGGCGACGACACGATTTGCTCCGAGAATGGGATTCGTCTGGAATCCATCGATCGATGGACGTACAACGGTGAGTGGAGGGATCGGTACCTTTTACGACAGCGTTCCCCTGAATGTCTATGCGTTCAGCCATTATCCAGAGCAGATCATCACAACGTATCAGCCGGATGGGACTTTGTTAGGCAGCCCTCAAACCTATTTGAACCTGACGTCGCAAGCAGCGGTGTCAGGATTTCCCTTCATTGACCACGAGCAAAAGATTGGCAATTTTGCGCCCTATACAGTTGCCTGGAACCTTCAGGTGCAACATCGGTTTTCGGAACATTTGACGATGCGCGCCAAGTATCTCGAAAGTCGCGGAAGCGGGCTAATCACCATCTCCCCGGAAGTCGTTCAGGGACAAAATGCGTTTGTTCTCGCAGGAGATGGAAGCTCAACCTATCGTCAATTTGAACTGACTGCGCAACTTGCATTGCAACCCAACAACCGGATTTACGCCTCGTATGTCCGTAGTCTGTCTCGAGGCTCACTCAACGAATGGGACACCTATCTGGGTGATTTCCCCTCACCATTCATCCAGGGCAATCTGTATACCAATCGTGCTGGAGACCTTCCGAATCGCTTCTTAACGTGGGGGAGCGTCGCGCTCCCATGGAAGATGAAAGTGTATCCGAAGGTCGAGTTCCGCAGCGGCTTTCCTTATCAGTCATTCGATGTCTACCAGAATTACATTCAGACCGCGAAAGCAGAGAATGCTCGCTTTCCCGCGTATTTCTCTGCGGATACGCGCGTCGCCAAGGATATTAAGGTTAATTCTAAATACACTTTGAGGCCTTCGATATCGATTACAAATATTACGAATCACTTCAATGCGCTTGAAGTCCATGCCAACACTTCCGACCCGCAATACGGACAATTCTTCGGAAGCTACAATCGTCGCGTGCGTTTTGACATCGACGTGGTTTTTTGAGTTGTGCGCTTGTCAAGCAACTATCACATATCTTCAGGGAAGCCAGACATGCTTAGCACGACCAAACGATGGACCGAGGATCAGGTTATGGAATTAGAGGAAGAGAACGCCCGTTTGCAGCGACTGATAACCGAACTCCTGTTAAAAAA
>DASYBJ010000045.1:0-4850 GCA_036500845.1 Acidobacteriaceae bacterium | reverse complement strand
GTTGTGGAGGTCAAGTGAAGAACTGGCTATGCTATCGCCATTATCGGTGTTCGAGCTTTCCTGTCGAACTCAAGAATGCAAAGCGGGCTAGCTCATCTTTGCATCCAACTCAGCCCAACGGGTGTAGAGATCGTCTACTTGTTGTTGGGTCTGATCCATCGAGAGCAGTGCAGCCTGAAGGCGGGCAGCATCAATGCTGACGGCGGGATCGTCAATCAGATTGCGAGCTTCAGAGAGCCGCACTTCAGCTTCTTGAATGCGCTCCTCGAGAGTGGCAAATTCCCGCGCTTCTAAATACGACAGCTTCTTCTTTGAAGCCGAGGGGAACTCCTTAGCCGATGTTTGGGGTGATTGCTGGGCACGGGTGTTTTCGGCCTGCTGTTCGCTCTGCCACGCCTCCCATTGAGAATAATCGGCAAAACTTCCAGCCGTTCCTCGTCCATCCAGCCCGAGAACAACCGTCGAGACACGATCGAGCATATAACGATCGTGCGTGACCAGAACCAGAGCGCCGCGAAACTCGAGCAGGCTCTCTTCCAGGATTTCGAGTGTCGGTATATCGAGATCGTTCGTGGGTTCGTCGAGCAGCAGAACATCCGCTGGCTCGAGCATCAGGCGCGCGATAAGAACGCGCGCCTTCTCGCCCCCCGAGAGCCGGCCAACCGGCTGATTGAGCTGTTCCCCATTGAACAAGAAGCGCGCGGCCCACGATGCCACATGAATCACTCGGTCCTGATAGATCACCGAATCGCTGTCCGGTGCGAGAGCGCGGCGCAAACTTACATCGGGATCGAGAATCCGATTCTGATCGAAGTAGACAATGCGGAGTGTTCCGGCACGTCTGATCGTGCCGTCGACCGGTTCGATATCGCCGCGCATCAACCGGAGTAGCGTGGTTTTTCCGCTGCCGTTTGGGCCGACCAGACCGACCCGCATCCCTGCTGTTACAGCGAAGCTGAGATCGCGGAAAAGAACATTTCCCGCAACTTCAAATTTCAGGTTTTCGAGCTCGATCAGCCGCTTGGTCTGTCGCTCTGTCTGTGAGAAATCGATCGCGGCGGTCGCAGTGTGGTTCCTTGCTTTGATCTCCGCCAATTCTCCAATGAGCCTGTAGGCGTTATCAATCCGCGCTTTCGCTTTTGTAGCCCGCGCCTTGGGTCCGCGGCGCAGCCACTCGATCTCCCCGCGAACACGATTCGCCAAAGCCTCCTGCTGTTTCGTCTGAGCGGCGAGGAAATCCTCTTTCTTTTCCAGGAATGCGCTATAGCTGCCGTGGACGCGCAGCAAGCCTGCGGGATAAGCACGATTCAGCTCAACCATCTCAGTCGCGACGTTCTCCAGAAAATACCGGTCATGGCTTACAGCGACGCAGGCGAACGGTGCGCCTTCCAGCATTGATTCCAGCCACTCGATCCCAGCCAGATCCAGGTGGTTGGTAGGCTCATCGAGGAGCAGGACGTCTGGCTGTTCCACCAGAGCCTGGGCAATCGCGAGCCGTTTGCGCCAGCCCCCTGAGAGCGCCGCTGCTTTTCCATTGAAATCGATGAAACCGGCCCGGCCTAGTGTCTCGCGGAGACGCCCCTCCCACTCCGCCTCCGCGACGGATCTCCGTTGCAACGCAGATTCGAGAACGGTTCGGACTGTCTGATCAGCAGGGAAGTGGGATTCCTGGGCGACATAACTCAGCCGCGCTCGCCTTTGCGTCTGAACCTCTCCTTCGTCCGGTTCGATCAGGCCACAGAGCACTCCTAGAAGCGTGGACTTGCCTGATCCATTCGGACCAATGAGCCCGATCCGGTCTCCTTCTGAAACAGTGAAGGAAATGTTACGGAAAAGAGGCGTAGCTCCAAACCTTTTGGAAATGCCTTGAGCATTCAGAATAGGCGGCAAAGATGGATCTGATCCTTTCAAGGTGGATACAACGACAGGCCTGTTCTGCTCCTTCGAGGAGTGAGGACCAATACCGAGACTTTGCGACTTTGATCGCTGAACTCGGATCCTTATCCCGATTACCTCCTCGAATACTTCGAGAAGAGGGCTGAAGATCCCGAGTCTTAGGCAACTGAGGACTGCAGCCTTATCTTTGTGTTATCTCGCCGTAGCCGCGGCGCCCAGGTACTCCTCATAGGGACCCTTGAAGTCTTCAATCGCGTCGCCGTCGAAGTGCCAGATCCGCGTTCCGACCTCGTCGATCAGATCATGGTCATGCGTCACCAGAAGGACCGTCCCCTCATAGCGTTGGAGGGCGATGTTGAGGGCGTTGATTGACTCAAGATCAAGGTGGTTCGTAGGCTCGTCGAGAACGAGGACGTTTGGCTTCTGCAACATCAAACGGCAGAAGATCAGGCGTGCAGCTTCACCACCAGAGAGCGCGTCTGTCTTCTTCAGCCCTTCTTCGCCGCTGAAAAGCATCTGCCCCAGGAGACCGCGAATATCCTCCTTCGTCGCTCTGGGGTCAAACTGGTGCAGCCATTCTGCGACAGTCATACCGTGGTCGATAGAACCGGTATGGTCCTGCGGAAAGTACCCGATCTGTGCCTCGTGTCCCCACTTGACTGTCCCTGAATCGACGGCGAAACCGGCCTCTGCTTGTTCCGGAACGCCTGCGAGCAGCGACTTGAGAAGAGTGGTTTTGCCTTGGCCGTTTCGTCCCATGAGGCAGACCTTTTCGCCACGCATCACTGCTGCGCCGAAGTTCTTGATTACCCGGACGCCGTCGTAGGACTTGCTAAGGTTTTCGAATTCGAGTAGGTGCTTACCTGACGGGCGCAATTGATCGAAGCGAATGTAAGGACGTTGGATATTCGACCGGGCTAGATCAGTTGTTTGTAGGCGTTCGACCTCCTTCTTTCGCGAGGTAACCTGGCTCGAGCGCGTGCCTGCCGAAAAGCGCGCGATGAATTCGTTCAACTGCGCAATCTTCTTTTCCCGCTGTGCGTTTTCGGATTCAAGCCGCGAACGCACCTGCATCTTGGCTAGGACCATGTCGTCATAGCCACCTGTGTAGGTGATGATCGTTTCGTAGTCAATGTCGGCCACGTGCGTGCACACGCTGTTTAAGAAATGGCGATCATGCGAAATCGTGATCAAGGCACCCTCAAACTGCAGAAGGAAGTTCTGCAGCCAGTGGACTGAATCGAGATCGAGAGAGTTCGTGGGCTCATCCAGGAGCAGCGCCTGGGGCTTTCCAAAGAGCGCTTGTGCTAACAACACGCGTACTTTTTGGCCGCCCTGCAACTCGCTCATTTTGCGCTCGTGAAGTTCATCGGGAATGTCCAGGCCTTGGAGCAAAATGGCCGCATCGCTCTCGGCGGTGTAGCCGTCCTCTTCGCCGACTATGCCTTCGAGTTCACCCAAACGCATTCCGTCCTCATCGGTCAGCTCAGCTTTCGAATAGATCGCGTCACGCTCTTCTAATGCCGCCCATAGTCCCTTGTTGCCCATCACTACCGTGTCGATCACGCGGTAGGCATCGAACGCGTATTGGTCCTGGCGCAACACGCCAAGCTTTTTGGGCCGTACGACCGTACCCTTCTGGGGTTCGAGCTCACCTGTCAGGACCTTCATGAAAGTCGACTTGCCGGCGCCATTCGGGCCGGTCAAGCCATAGCGGCGACCGGCAATGAATTGGGTGGACACTTCGTCGAACAGGACCTTGGCCCCGTAACGCATACTTATATTGCTGACAGAAATCATCGTGAACCTTTGTTGTTTAGGGAGTCAGATCTATTTTAGCGAAACTCCGGTCAGCATGACTCCGGTCAGCTGATAAAGTGGTCAGCTAAAGAGCGATCAGCGGAAAAGCGACCTTTTATGACAATGCGGCGTCCCTGCCGAGCGCGAACCGGGCTCTAAATCCGCAATCCACCGTACTCGCTAGGGGACAACTACTGCCTAAACCTGTTGGCTAAGCGCTTTATCAGCTGACCGGCCCTTAGCTGACCGGTTTCCGCTGGCCGCTTCTCAGCTTCGCTAAAACAGATGCGAAACGATCAGGTTGGTTGCGAACGCCGCAACGTAAGCCAGCCCCGTCATGTGGAGGAACTGTACCGCTGGCCACTTCCAGCTATTTGTTTCCCGCCGGACGACAGCAAGAGTTGAAGTGCATTGCATGGCGAAAGCAAAGAAGACCACTAAAGCAATCGCACCGCCCAGAGCTATATCGTGCCGGAGTGCTGCTTGGAGTCCAAGAGACTGCGTTGCCGGATCGGCACCATAAAGCGTGCCCAATGCCCACGATCACCTCGCGGGCGATCACGAACTGAGCAATCCAATCCCAATCTTCCAATTGAATCCGAGCGGCCGCAGGACTGGCTCGATCCAGTGCCCGAGCCGGCCGACGATGCTCTCGGTTAGGGGAGCCGTGTGGCCACCATGGACTGGCACAATACTGAGGAGCCAAAGCGTGAAGGTCACTGCCAGAATTACCGTCACGGTCTGCTTTACGAAAACCTTACCCCGGTCGAGCAATCGTAATCCGATGGAGCGCAGAGTGGGCCAGCGGTATTGCGGAAGCTTTGCAGATCCCGACCGGGAGGTCGCATATTCAAGTATACGACCAAATGAGTCCGATTCACAAAACACGAAGTGCGTGTTTGTACTGGGCTATCTTGTTAATACCCGCTTCTTTAATCAAGCGCGGTTCGGTCACGTCCCGGGCTGCATACAATGGTGGCGATGACATTCGACCAGTTTCGCTCCTCTCTAGAGAATGCTGAGCCGGACGCGACCCTCCCATCGCTTCTGAAAGCATTGTGGTGGGATGCGAAAGGGAAGTGGAACCAAGCGCACGAAATCGCCCAAGCTGACGAGCAGAGCAAGGAAGCCGCCTGGGTCCATGCTTATTTACA
>DASYBJ010000044.1:0-4062 GCA_036500845.1 Acidobacteriaceae bacterium | reverse complement strand
GGCCAGGGCGCAAGACCTGACCCAGCCAGTGTCAGTCGAATCTGCCCTTCCTGAGAAAAAAGTAGGAGTAAGCAAGCAGTGCGAAGCCCACGAGAAATGGAATCAGTGCGACGAGGTATACGGATTGGGGCGAATCGATTGCGCCCAGAAAAATCATCAGCCCAACTCCGACCAGCAATGTCATCAGACCGCCCAGCTTGAGATTCTCCCGGCGGCGCTGTGCACTATTCCACTCCTCTTAGCGCAGCAACGCCAGGCCGTTTTCTTCCGGCATTTCCAAGATCTTCTTCATCGTCTCGTGCCTATAATAGGCCTTTTGGCCAAGAGGATGATATTACGGTGCTGACGCTCAAGTTTGCGGGGTGGCCGTGGGTGTTCGCGGTGGCTAATTGCATAGACGCGCGTCGCTTAGAGCGTCCAGTTCGTCGTTGTGGACGTATGACCGGCAATCCGTCAGTTACTGGTTGGTTAACCTCCCGACGCATATTCGACGACAGCATACCTATTACAGAACTTGAAACTGCTTTGCCGTCCATTGCGTGGCGGGGAACAGGTATCATGTCGCCGCATTTCTGTCCGCGTCCATGGAAGAAGCACGTGCTTTTCTGGACCATCTTCTCGTAAGCACCGCCGACCGGGACAAGATCGCCAACGGGAATTCTGCAAAACTGCTGCGAATCAAATGAAATCATAGGTTTCTCAGGACATTTGCATATCGCGTCTATGTTCGGTAGACCCTACAGGGGTCTTGAACTGCTCGTCTAGGACTTTTGGGCGAATTCATCGTGACCCTATCCCCACGGATTAGTACCGAGAAGTGTGCGTCCAGCGAGGGCTGGCATAACCAGTGGGTGTGAGTCCCACCGGGGCAAGAGTCCAAGGCCCCGTAGCTTGAATAGCAGGAAGGAAGGAAACTGGAGCTCCTGAAGCCTATTGACAAAACCATCTTCAAGGATGGTGAGCGAGTCGCTGGGCCGTAACGCAAGTGAACCCATATGGCCTCGAAAGTACTGAAATCCGAAGGCCGAGCCCTCACTTATCGGGCGAAGGCAGCATGGAGCGTCGCAAGGACTGATGCGGCGAAACACTTCGGCGGGGTTGGAAGGGACAGCACGGTGACAAGGTGATGCCAAGCAACTGGAGAAACCCTCCTCGCCCCGATGAGAAATCATCGGAGCAGGGAAGCCGTATAACCGGAGACACCGGGAAGTCGGCCGAAGGCGAGAGGGGTTCGGCTGGGTTCGTAATAGTGAGGAAGCGGAGTAATGTCCGTGGAGCGAAGGGACCCTGCTGTTTGTAGTGGCTCCAACAAAAGGAAGGCAAGGGTGAGATGAGAAAAGCGCCCATCAGTTTGCAGGACCTGAGGAGGAGCCTATATGTCAAGGCGAAGGCAGAACCGCTTTGGCGTTTCTGGGGACTGTACGTTCACGTCTGCAAGAAGGAGACCTTGTGGGAAGCCTACCAGATGGCAAGGAGCAATAACGGGGCGCCGGGTATTGACGGCGTCACGTTCCAGGCCATTGAGGAAGGTGGAGTGGAAGGTTTCCTCGGCCAGATTCGGACGGAATTAGTCACCAACACATATCGGCCCATGCCCGCACGGAAGAAGGGGATACCAAAGGATGGGGGAAAGAAGCTCCGCATCCTGTCGATTCCTGCCATTCGTGATCGCGTGGTCCAGGGAGCATTAAAGCTCATTCTGGAGCCGATCTTCGAAGCGGATTTCCAAGCGGGGTCGTATGGATATCGACCGAAACGGACGGCGCATGAAGCTGTAGCCCGGGTAGCCCGAGCCATCGTCGAAGAGAAGACGCGCATCGTCGATCTGGACCTAACCGCCTATTTCGATAACGTGCAGCACTCGCTGTTGTTAGAGAAAGTAGCGCGGCGGGTCCACGATGATGCGGTCATGCACCTGCTCAAGATGATGCTGAAGGCGACCGGGAAGAAAGGCGTTCCCCAGGGTGGTGTGGTCACGCCCCGTACACAAAAGGTAATTTCCAGTTCGAGCGAACAGTTACGGGATGGCGAACCAAGTACCCTTTGCTTGATCTTCGCCTTAAGGGGTAATACGGTTATGTCATATGGCGCGCTCGACCAAAATGGAGAAGGCTCAACAGCTGAACGCCGCTCATGGTCTGCTCCAGCGTCAAGTTGCGCCTCCCGTAGCAGTACGGCGGTTGTCACGCGAGTTCGATTTGTCAGAGCGCCAAGCATATCGCTATCTAGAAGAAGCCTCTCATCTCGATCGACCAGTCGAAGTTCCAGAAGCCACTGTACCGGTCACGTTGAAGCTTCCACCGCGGACGGTGGACCTGCTCCGGAAGTACGCCAGAAGCAGCGGCCTGAGCATCGGAGCGATCGTAACCGGCGCGTTGAATGCGTTTCTGCGTACTCTAAAAAGGCATGGCTGAGCCGCGTCGAAAAAGCGGCCCATTTCAAATCCACGTCTCTTATTCGTTTGATCGCTTGCTCGAGCCCAAGCTCGCGCTGGCTTACGACATTCTGGTGCCATGTCGCGAGCGCCCCGTCGGCGTGCGCGTGAAGGAGTTCGACGATGAGGATGGCGGCAATCTACGCACGAGTTTCGTCCGAGCAGCAACGCGAGGAGAACACGATAGCGAGCCAGACGGCGTCGCTGATCGAGTTCGCCAAGAGCCACGATCTGGACGTTCCCGGAGCGTGGGTCTTCGAAGATGAAGGCTATAGCGGAGCGACGTTGGAGCGGCCGGGCTTGGAGCGGGTGCGGGACCTCGCCGCCGAAGGGCAGATCCAGGTTATGCTCGCGTATTCGCCAGATCGCTTGAGCCGCAAGTACGCGTATCAGATTCTGCTGATCGAGGAATTCGCTCGGCACGGGGTCGAGACAGTGTTCGTGAAGTCGCCACAAGGCGACAGCGCGGAAGATCAACTCCTGGTTCAGTTCCAAGGCATGATCGCGGAATATGAACGAGCGCAGATCCTGGAACGCTCGCGTCGCGGTAAGCGACACCGGGCACAATCGGGCGAGGTGAGCGTGATGAGCAACGCTCCCTATGGCTATCGTTATATCCGCAAGAGCGACGAGGTACCCGCCGCGTTCATGGTCGATGAAGCCGAGGCGCGCGTCGTGCGGCGCGTTTATGAGATGTACACAGTCGAGGGACTCAGCATCGGTGAGATCACGCGGCAGCTCAACACCGCAGGCGTCCCGACTCGCAAGGTAAGTGCTCGCTGGGAGCGCTCGGTGGTCTGGGGTGTGCTGCGCAACCCCGCCTATCGCGGCGTCGCCTGCTTCGGCAAGACTCGCATCTCTGCGCGAACGCGGGTTATGCGCCCACAGCGTCGGCGGGGTGTAACCACGCCCGGCACCACAGCAGGCCACGAACGCCCGCGCGAAGAGTGGATTGAGATTCCCGTGCCAGCCCTAGTGACTGAAGATAGCTTCGCCCGTGCCCAAGAGCTTCTCCACCACAACAAGATACGATCGCGCCGCCGTACCATCGCGCCAAGTGTCGTGCAGGGGCTGGTCAGCTGTGCGAAGTGTGGCTACGCTTTCTCGCGCACATCGACGCAAACGAGCGCACGTAAGATTCACTACTACAAGTGCATTGGCTCCGATGGCTGGCGGAAACTCGGCGGCCCGGTTTGCGACAACGGCCGCTGCGTCCGACAAGAGCTCCTCGATCAGATCGTCTGGGCTGAGGTGATCCGCCTGCTGGAAGAGCCAGCTCTGCTACAGCAGGAACTTGATCGTCGGCTGGTAGCAGCGCGTGCCTCTGATCCAACTAGAAAACGTGAGCAGAGCCTGCAGATGGAGTTGACCCATGTGGGCAAAAGTATCGAACGACTTCTCAACGCCTATCAGGAAGCACTCCTGTCGATCGAGCAGTTGCGTGAGCGCATGCCTGTGCTGCGTCAGCGACAACAGACCCTCCGTGCTGAGCTGCAGGCGATCGCCGACCAGACCAACGATCGCGCTACATTCCTGCGCTTGGCAGAAACCCTCACCGCATTCCTTGCTCGGTTGCGCACCGCCGCTGAAACGCTTAGTGTCATTGAACGCCAGAGAATCGTGCGACT
>DASYBJ010000043.1:0-2146 GCA_036500845.1 Acidobacteriaceae bacterium | reverse complement strand
AGGAAAAATACGCGAATCGATTACATGGACAAGTAAGAGCTTGGCTGAAACGCGTCTGGACAGCTGCTTGGCATAGTGCAGAGCGCCACAAGATGCAGCGGAGAAGTCGGTGGCGAGCACGATTGTCTTGAAATCATCGATGTTCCTGGACATAAAGCACCTCGCCATAAAGCGCCCGTGCTTGGCTCCATCGAGGGCGCCGTAGCGAATGATACTCCTCCAACCAGAAAAACGTCTGGAGAGAGATCGTGTCGGCTTGCAACGCTTCGAAAAGCTTTTCTCTAAGGCGAATGCATCCATCACGATATCGGAACGTCGCAGGGGATCACGCATGCTGCTTCTATCGGATTTCCAGCTTTGCTTGCTCACCCTCTGCCACGCAATCGGACGAGCTCCCGGCGATCGCGTTTCGATGGTTTGCCTTGCCGCGTCGCTTCGAAATGCGGCATCGTTTTGCGCTCTTCTACTAAACGTAAACGAGCTTCACGGCTCGTCTCGGTTTCGCGGTAGAGCGTCTGCGCAACTGCAGCCGGACCTCGGACCTCACTGAGAAGCAGTATCTCCACTTCGAAATCGCCGCTGTCGTTCTTGACTTGCAATAAGTCGCCGACTCGCACTTCGCGCGAAGCCTTGGCCTGGTGCCCGTTGGCCTGAACCCTGCCCAACTCACAAGCCCGCACAGCCAGTGCACGCGTCTTGAAGAATCTGGCAGCCCAGAGCCATTTGTCCATTCTTACCCCGGTCATGATTCCATTCTCGTACTCCTGCGGAATCCTGAGAAGAGTGTGTTTGAACTTCAGGTAACCCATCAGCCAGTGACCTAGACCATTGCACGCACAATACGCCGCACCAGCTCTGTCGTGACACCGTAAACGATATGCGCCGCGAAGGGCGATATCAAAGCAGTGGCTGGCTGGTCCTTGGGCGCAGCGGATAGGCCTAGAGCGGGAACCGCAAACAAGTCAGCACCGCCAAATAGCATACCTCCAAAGCTCGTTCCGAAACCTGACCTGACTGCGCTTGAGTATTCAGCCAAACCGCCGTAGATACCTCCCATCAGCGCACCGAAAGCATAATGCACTACCGGTCCTGCCTTCTTTTTCTCTTCCCACGACAAATGGCGGCCGCCGCTAACGGTGTTTACGAGCCGATCCGCGGCCTTCATCGTGGCGTCTTCCTTCGGCTCTTCTGCGTGTGCCTGCTGCTGCTGGGTTTCCTCAGGGCTCTGCGCGGCCTTTTGAAGCTTCTGGCCTGGCCCTACCATGAATTCGTTCATTACCCACGACGCTGCCAGCCCGCCGGCTACACCGGCAACAATGCCCCGAAGCAAACTCCGCTTTCTTCTCACCGCTCTGCCTCCTGTGCTATAGGCTCCACGTCCTGACAGATGCCGACCGTCTCAAATACGTTGCGCATTTGCAGCCTTAGGATCAGGGCCACTGACCTTGGGGACCACGAGCGAGGACCAAGAGCGGATTTCCACGTGGTAACCCATTGCAACATCCGGTGATTTGCGTCTTAAAAGGACGGTCTCGGTCCGGGTTTCATTCACCGGCTCGAGCGCGACGGAAAGATTTCAAAGTCCCTAAATGATTAACGATCTCGGGTATAAGAATGCGATTCTCTATTGCCTCTCTGTGTCCACCTTCACGGACGCAGACGGTGACGGTTGCGGCGACTTCCGCGGGCTCATGAACCGCCTGGACTACTTGCACGGAATGGGAATCACCGCGATCTGGCTGATGCATTTCAACCCTCTCCAGGCCGCGACCACGGATACGATGTTGCGGATTATTATGGCGTGGATCCCCGCTACGGAACGCTCGGCGACTTTGTGGAGTTTACGCATGGATGCGAATAGCGTGGCATACGAGTACAGTATCTCTGCAAGACCGTGAGCAGTTACCAGTGCATCACTTGGCCACCGTCTACGTTGATGGTTTGCCCGGTTACTTGCGCAGCTCTTGCTGATGAAAGAAATGTCACCATGTCAGCCAAGTCCTCGGGTTCCTGCCAGCGGCCCAGGGGAGCGACGGCGCGTACTTTCTCTCCAGCCCAGTCTTCGTACGAACGACGCTGGCCCGGTGGCTGTTGGTCGTTCCATGCTTGCCAAACGCGCTCGTTGAGCGGTGTGCGCACCATGCCC
>DASYBJ010000042.1:0-4840 GCA_036500845.1 Acidobacteriaceae bacterium | reverse complement strand
ACGAACTACGCCAGCGTGAACAATATCGTCGGCGCTGATTTTGCTCCGCCGTTCCACGTTCACGGCACTGCCAGCCTCTCGCCCAGCCAGCCCCTGGGCTACACCGCAGCTCTGCCGAAACGCGAGATCCAGCTTGGAGCTAGGTTTGCCTTTTAGGGACACCCTGATTCAGTCGCAATCTTAAAGCGGACGGGCTTTCACACTCGTCCGTAGGTACGCGTTCTTATCATTGTCTAGCTTGACGTGAACCCGTGAGAGCCCCTTGGCCTGCGAGCACTGGTACCGCGCCTACGAATGCCTCAGGTCTTCGGCTTTAGCGCCGCTGCCAAAGGGCGACAACCAAGCGTGAATCGTATGTGCCGACCCAGCAACGCCGCGGCCGGCTGTGAGGGGCCATTCCATATCAGGGCAACTCGCTCATCGAGACAAGTCGACTCCAAGTTCTATGTTGCGGGAGCCAGTGATCATTGAAGCGACGCTCGCGTGAACTCGCGGTGCAGAAGGCGCGGTGTGAGGCTGGCCGCATCGAGCGGCAGTATCAGGCCGGGGAACCGGAGAATCGGCTCGTTGCCGCGGAACTTGAGAAGCGCTGGAACGGCGCCTTAACGCATGTTGCGGAGATGGGGGGACGTCTGGAAGAAGCCAGTGCTGCGATGCCCCAGCTTACGCAAGAACAACGTCAGCAACTGCTCGCCTTGGTCGATGATCTGGATCGAGCCTGGTGTCATCCACGGTCACCAATTACGTTGAAGAAACGCATCCTGCGCACGGCTCTCCAGGAGATTATCGCTGATACAACAGACCATCCTCCCACTGTCCATCTGAAACTCCACTGGGCCGGAGGTTCTCATACCGAACTCACCGTGCGCAAAAACAAGACTGGCCATCACAACCACATCAACTCAGAGGAAGTAACGGAAATGATTCGCCAACACGCTTTAGTCTGCGAAGACACTGCGATTGTTTCTATCCTGAACCGGCTGGGTTATCGCACCACCCCATCTCCCTGCGCTGCAGTGGGTGGTTAGACACTATCCAGATCGATAAGACAAACGTTACGCAAACGTCTACACTTACGCAACAGCTCCAGGACTCTAAACCGGTGGCTCGTTCGAAGCGGTCCAGCCTTGCTGAAATATTATAAATATTAAAAACTGAAGTTAAAGCATTCGGCCTTCATTTCAATGTCCAGAGTTTCGATCGCCTTATTCAGGCAGTTAAAACGGCAAAGGCTCATATCCGCCTTATGGCTGTCAACTGTGAGCCAGTGCGGCGCCACCTGCCATGACGGCTAGGGGAGATACGTGACAGAAGGTAAGCGCATGGGCGGAGCAATGAACTGGATCCACATGATAAAAGTGACTACTTACAACCCATTGTGAATAAACGAACCCATGTAACTGTCGATACAGCTCAGACGTCACTGAAGCAGATACTCTTACTTGGAACAGTCTTCCTTGCAATAAAGGTCGCCCTCCAGACCGTCGGCAATATTGTCTCTGAGCATGCTGGATATGGAATTTTTCGCGATGAGATGTATTACCTCATCTGCGGACAGCGTCTGGCTTTCGGCTATGTGGACCATCCCCCGCTCGTCGCCTTGCAGGCGCGGCTTACGCAGATGCTCTTCGGATATGACCACATGTGGTCACTGAGATTGTTTGCCGCCTTGGCGGGCGGAGCGAAGATACTGCTCACCGGATTACTTGTTTGGGCGCTCGGTGGCGGCAGGGCGGGGTCTGCACTAGCGATGTTCGCAGTGCTCACTGTTCCTGTCTATCTTTCACTGGATAGTTTTCTCTCGATGAATGCCTTCGATCCGGTTTTCTGGATGACGGCGATGCTCGCACTCCTCCGGCTAGCGAATTTACAACGCCTGACTCCAGAGAAGCATGGCCGTGGTTGGTGGTTACTCTTTGGGACAAGCGCTGGGCTGGGTCTTGAAAACAAAGCATCAGAGACATTCTTCCTCCTCTGCCTCTTCGCCGCGCTAGTCGTCACACCCGCGCGGCACCTACTCGCTTCGCGCTGGTGTGCAGTTGCCGCTGCCCTCGTCCTTCTGCTGGCAGTGCCTAATCTGTTGTGGCAAGTGCACCAT
The DNA here is from genome assembly GCA_036500845.1 of Acidobacteriaceae bacterium. Lineage (GTDB taxonomy): Bacteria > Acidobacteriota > Terriglobia > Terriglobales > Acidobacteriaceae > PALSA-350. The sequence continues at coordinate 2,742 of DASYBJ010000042.1, read as the reverse complement.
CATTTTCCAACGTGGGAGTGGCTAGAGATAGTGCAGCATAGCGACAAAGAGATCAAGCTACTGCCATCTCGCATGTTCCTTAGCCAGCTGTTAATGCTCGGGCCGCTGCATAGCGTACTGTGGATCAGCGGCCTTTTTTGGCTTCTTCGTTCGAAGGCTGCCATGACCTGCCGCTTTGCGGGGATATTTTATCTATTCTTTCTCGCTCTCATGATGGCACTTCAAGCAAAGGACTATTACTTGGCTCCGGCATACCCAGTCTTGTTCGCGGCCGGCGCTGTAGCGTGGATGCAGTGGGCAGCGCGAAGCTCACTCTATACGAACATTGCGCGAGCTGGTATTTGGAGCTATTCGATACTCCTGCTCCTAGGCACGGTGATCATACTTCCCTTTGCGATCCCGGTGTTCCCTCCGGCTAAGTTTTTGGCTTATGAGAAGCAACTCCGCTTTCATCCGCAGGATGAAGAGGTACACGATCCCACACCGTTGCCGCAATTTTTCGCGGATCGTTTCGGTTGGACAGAGCTGTTGACTAAGACTGCTGCAATATATCACGCGTTGCCAACTGAAGAGCAAGCGCACACCGGCATCCTTGTAAAGAACTACGGCGAAGCTAGTGCCATTACGCTCTTCGGCCAGATCTATGGGCTGCCAGCGGCGATCAGCGGGCATCAGAATTTCTGGCTCTGGGGGCCTCGTGGATATACCGGTCAGGAGATGATCGTCGTTACACAGGCATCCCTAGCTGACCTTGCGCACTATTATGGCTCTTGCGCACGTGTCGCCATGCGTATTAGCCCACTCGCCATGCCCTGGGAGCGGGGGCCCATTTACCTTTGTCGTGCAAGAAAAGAATCGTATACGACCGACTGGAGTAACTTTAAGGAATATCGTTGACTGTTGCGTCCACATGTTTGTGCAGAGAGTCGGCCTAGGTTCGTAGATTTTTATGCAAATCTTGGGAATCGTCAACTTAAGAATGTGAGGAGCTGACGAGCGCACAGCTTCCTTCAATAAAGCTGACCCTCTATTTCACCCCCGGTAAGGATTCGTGTCGGATTGTCACACTGCTGCTTTGGCGCTGCGTGCGATGGCTTCGGAGCGAGGCGGCATCCGTAGTCCACGAACACCATCGATGGGTTTTGGAATCCTGTCACGTTTCAGGGAGTAGCGTCTGAAACGATTGATGTGCTCGGTTTGCATGGACCGAAGGAAGGCTTCTCCGCCCACACCAACTCAACAAAATTCCGGTGCGTACACCTCGGCCAGCTCTTTGGCAGACAGAACGCTTTTCAACCGATTTAATCATTTATTATTAGGCATGTGTGACAATCCAACGCGAATCCTTGCTGGGTGTGATTTTTATTCACCGCCAAGGGTGAACGTGCCCAAGACCGTTCCACCGCCATCAAGGGGATTTCCTTGAAGCGGAAAGGTGGTAAGTGTGATGGTGCCGGTCGCCTGATCACCGTTCTGATCGAAACTGATGGTGTAGTCCGGGCGCGCAGCGTCCGCGTTTGGCGGGAAGTCGAAGTCGATTGTCTTTGCGACCACCCTACCCTTACCGTCCGGTTTCCACGAGCCGGCCTGGGTGGTGAAGAAGAATGTCGGCCCTCCTCATCAAAGCCGCTAAATGTGAAAATTTTACGGATGCTATATGAATCTTATGTAACATTCTTGGTTTTATAAGGCGGAGCTAAGGTTCGTCCGCTTAAATGGATCTATGGCTACATTTCCACCTCAAGAATCAGGAGACCCTACTTAATGTTAAATTCTATCGGGAAACTTTGCTCGCATGCTCGCTTTGCGTCAGCGTAGCACCCCTTGAGATGCAGGCCCAGGCTGCAAAAGCCTTCAAGGATTCGTCGAACTATATACAGGTCAGTGCACCTCTGGCGCAGTCGATTCTGGTCAAAGTGAAGTCTGGACATGACGACATCGTGAAGCTTGGCCTGCACGCAGTGCGCCCGGGAACCACCGATAACGTCATCATCGCCAAAATAACGCCTTCAAGATCGGCAAGAAATCCTCGGCGGCCGATCTGGAAAAATTGGCGCAAAACAAACCATTCGCTGCTCGTCTCGCCAAGGACAAGACATTCGATCTACTGATCCCGACCACCGATGCCAATGGCGGAGATCTTGACGGAGGCTTCGTCGTGATGGAGGTTCCGTACTCAAAGGCCAGCAACGAGAGGAAGCTCTGAAGATCGGCGTTGGGATCCGCGATGAGGTGCAGCGTCAGATTCCCAGCAAGAGCGCGATGTATCAGCCCTAAGCCTGAGCCATCTGGCAAAAGCCTGAATGTGGGCTTTTAATGACGCATCACCATCTGGCAGGGGTACGGGGCTGCTTATGGAAACCTGACTTTTCAATGTGCAGATAAACGCCTGAACATTGAAACACCGTCCGATCGGAAAGGGAAGATCATGAAGCAACTTACAGTTCTCATGGCAATCGCTCTGGGAGGCTCTCTGAGCGTTCACGCGGCCGAGGCCGACTATAAGGTACAAACCCATTATTCGATGCCAGGCACCGACGGCTGGGATTACATCTCCGTTGACAGTGCTGGCCGCCGCCTCTATGTGTCGCACAGTGTGCGTGTCAATGTTCTCGATGCGGATACCGGTGCGGCCATTGGCACGATTGAAGACACCCCGGGCGTGCATGGTATTGCGATCGCGTCCAAGCTGAAGCATGGCTTCACCAGCAATGGCAAAGAAGACAAAGTCACCATGTTCGA
>DASYBJ010000041.1:0-4039 GCA_036500845.1 Acidobacteriaceae bacterium | reverse complement strand
CCCGGCAGGCATCGCCCTAGACGACATCATGGTGTTCTCTTTGGAAATCGATCGTGCGAGCGGATCATTCGGCGGTGGGCGGTTCGCACCGCAGACACATCCTGAGGGCCGCATATGAGGTGGGGCTGATGGCGGAATCTCAGCTCGGAGTTATTGAATGAGGGCCCATTTTTCGGGTACAAGTTCGGGTACAGACATCAGTTCGCCCTAATTACGGCAAGCTACTCTAAACTACTGTCCCGACTGAGTTTATGCAAATCGCAATTACGCTCAATTACGCTTATTTATCATAGACTTACAGTATTCTCCGGAAACTCAAAATCCGCGGATTCTTGGGTTTGTTGGGCGCTGCACTGCTTTCTCGCGCGATAAGCTCAGCCGGAAAGCTAATTGTAGGACATTAGGCTCGCGGCCAATGAAATCTATAGCGTTCGAAAAGTTCCGACGTGACTTCAGCGTCCGCTTTAGTTGCATACTTAGCCTTATCATTTTTATAGATTGGCATTGGGAAGGCAGCTAATGTGTTCAGGGAATGTGCACACGACGAAAGCTGCGGGTAGGGAATCAGCTGAGGCGGCACGCAACTAGCACACTTTCGCCTACCGACCTTTACAAGACTCCGCGTCAAGTCGCACGTTCTTGGGCCGCGCGTCATTGATCAACGCAAATCAGTGGCCTATCGGACGCGTACGTTTGAACTCTATGAAGCCCGTAAGAAAGCCATCCCAGACCCGACGACACTCATCATCGTCGACGAGGCGGACAGGCTGCAGATGAACAGTCTGGAACAAATGCGGTCCATCTTCGACGAAGGCGCAGCCGGCATGGTCCTAATCGGAATGCCAGGCATCGAAAAACGGATCGCTCGATTCCCGCAGTTCTACTCCAGAATTGGCTTCGTTCACGAATTCCGCGCGCTCGATTCTGTCGAGATGCAAAAGCTCCTGGAGCAGCGCTGGACCCCCGTAGGAGTAACGCTCCCGAACGAGCCGCTCGGACCAGAGGTCATCGCAAGGCTGATCAGGATGACCGGTGGCAACTTCCGCCTCCTGACCCGAATCCTCACTCAGATCGAACGTGTACTCGACGTAAATCGACTTCACACTGTCTCAACTGAGGTCGTCGAGGCCGCACGAGACAGCTTAGTAATCGGCCAAGGCTGATCTCTCAGGCACCCACGCGCCAAATACCGTGCAAAGATTTACGCCAGATAATTTGCCAGGCAACAATGAGGACCGTAGATAGAAGCCGACTAAGTTTCGAAGCTCCAGAACCGGGTGTTTTTTTGATGCAAGTCATGAACGAATCAAAGCCGGCCCTTCATGATCCCCTGGGCGGTCTTCCGAATACGTCCGTTGTGCAACGCCAAGCGGCACCATGACCCGAATTTTCGTGCCCTCGCCGGGCGCCGAGTCCACCGAAAAAGTCCCGTGCACCAGATGCACCCGCTCTTGCATGCTTACCAGCCCCAGGCCTCCACGCTGCCTCACCTCTTCGGGGTTGAACCCCACTCCTCTATCCGTGACCATGAGCTGCACTACGTCATGAGTGGCAATTATCTCCACTGAAAACTGGCGTATCCCGCTGTACTTCACCGCGTTATGCAGCGCTTCCTGAGCCACGCGGAAGAGGCATAAAGAAATATCTTTGGGCAAATGTTCGGGCACATCCCGTGCGCTGAACTCAATTTGCAGGTCATATTGCTTTGACAACTCATCGCAAAATCCCTCAGTGGCTCTCGCCACTCCAAGGTAGTCAAGGATCGATGAGTGCAGTTGATGCGACAGGCCCTGAACGTCCGACGCGATCTCTCTGCAGATTCTCCCGATTTGCTCCAGGCTTTCAGTCGTTTTCGCCTCCGCGCCCGCTGAAGCACCTACAATCTCTATCCCCAGCACCGCGAGCCTCTGGCAGATATCGTCATGCAGTTCTCGCGCGATGCGGCTACGCTCACGCTCCTGGGCCTCAATCAGCCGGCCGCTCATCTTTTCGAGCGACTGCTGTGCGAGCTTCTGGTCCGTCACATCGACAGCCGAAGCAATAAACCCGGCAAACGATCCATCTCCATTCACTCTCGGAGAAGCGACAGCGAACATCCAGCGATACGCTCCATCGCCGCGCCGCAGCCGGCATTCCGCCGAAAACGGCTTGTGATCCTTCAGCGCTTGCGAGATCGTGTCCAGCAGATTCTGCAGATCGTCCGGATGTACGTAGGTAGCACATATGTCGGTGACACCAACGGCCGGGTCGGGCCCGGTGAACGCGAGGAGCCGCTCATTCCGATAAGTGATCTTGCCGTGGGAGTCATACATCCACACCAGCGACGGCGTGGTATCCGTCATTACACGGAAGCGCTCCTCACTCTCACGCAGAACAGCCTCGGCCTTGCGCTTTCGCGTCCGCTGCCATAACAATGCTGCAACCAATAGCGCCTGAGCGAGAATCAGCACGATGGCAGCAATAATGTAGTTGCGGCCGCGCTCCCAGAGACTCGGCTCCCGGTACCGAATCACGGTGCCCGGCGGTAGCGCCGACTCCGGTATACGCCACCGGCGAAGCTCCTGCCAATCTACCTCAGTCTCAAAATTCGAGTCGTTCACAACAGGAATGTCTTCCGCCCGCTCACCAGACAGAAGTCGTGCTGCTATTACTGCCGTTGCCTCAATATTCTTCTCCCAATCACCGTAGACCCCACCAACGCAGCCAAGAATAAAGGACGGCTTAAACGGACAGTAGGTCGGCAGGTGCTTGGCAGCCGCGGCGAGAACATCATCGGGTTTGATATCTGATTCTTTCGCACTAAGCGCTGCGAGTTGAAAGAGAATGAGAGTATGTGCCGGCAGAGCCGCTATTTTGCTCAGGATCTCCTCTCCGGGAGGGCCGAAAAGATCAATCTCTTTCACACGATCGCGATGACCATACAGCTCTGACCGTGCAACTCTCCACCAGAAAGTCGGCCCTGCCGCGATAATCGCAACAGCTTGGGCATCCGGGTGAAGACGTAAAGCCAGATCGATTGTTTCTCGAAGTCCCAGATCGTTGGTCCTCCCCGTAACGCCGCCCGGTATTCGCTGTCCCTCCAACTGTTTGGCGCTGAGTGCGTAAAAGACAATGGGCACGCCGGGAAGAATCTTGTCACGGTATTGCACCACGAATTGAAGCGCCTCCATCGAGGCTACGACCGCAACATCCAGCTTTACGTTCTTGTATGCGCGGTGAAAAGTCTCCGCGAGGCTCTCCTGGTATGAGGCATCTCCCATTCGCTCAAAGTCTATGTGTGACGTATAGAAGTTGAGGTGTTGCGGAACCCGAGCCCGCAGAGCTCTTTCAAATAAATCCAGATCGCGCAGTTGTTGGTCCGAGGAGCTAAATACGAATAACACATTCCTGGCAGTCTGCTGGGCCACACAGGCTGGACCGCTCAGAGCGTACAGCAGCGATCCGAAAATCAGCACCCACAGGTGTGTGGAAATTCTCCACACGCCAGAGGAACCGTGGCTTGCACCTTCCCTGTCCACCCGCCCTCGCCTCATCAGACTCCTGGTCCGCAATAAAATCTGAACTGATGGCCGCGTGTCTCCCGGGAGCGATTTTCTTAGTTATCGTCAGCGATATTCTTTGGGGCCTAGCCGACACGCCAGAACAGCATCGAAGAGAACACCAAACGTCTATACAGTTATCCGCTGGTCTTGTTCTCATAACACCCTTCCATTGCTTGGATGCCACTTCTAGTTTTTGAGCTGGCTCTAGCAACTCACGTCATGAGGGAAGTCCGTTTGAACAGGGCGCTCCCTTCCGGTTTGCCTTTCTATCTGCGTTCAGCGTGCCGCGCTCACAACACCCACGCCCTTCGGACGCACGCTCTCCTTCCCAGAAACCGCTACGCGCCTCTGCAAGGTGCGGACTCCTCCCCCTAGGCAAGCTATGGTCCCCTTCCGCAGATTCCGTCCAGTCGCCTTGGGAGTGGGTCGCGACGACACACCCTCCGGGCAAGCATGTACCGCAGACAGCGGACAAACCAAAAGAAACGGAGCCAAAC
>DASYBJ010000040.1:0-7785 GCA_036500845.1 Acidobacteriaceae bacterium | reverse complement strand
TACGCCGGACAAAACCGCAGATCCCTCGACTGCGCTCGGGATGACTAAAGTAAGGATTCGCTGCAGCCGGGATGACAATGAGGCGTTGTGAACAGATTCCAGGCGCCGTAGGCTAAATTATGCGCAATTACTTATGACGTTATGTTTAGCTTCGTCTTTGGCGATGATACAGTTGCCGCTCTCGCAATTGAACCAAGCGATTTGCGGGGCGAGGCTGGCTGCCGACGTAAAGCCAGGACTATTCAGGACTATTGAGGATCGGCTTCATCTCAACTGTGGCAAGTGAGATTGTGTCCAATATCGTGCTTCAATTTGGACTCTTTGCGCGCGCTCTGCCCAGTGCGAATCACAAACGCCATGACCTGCCCACGGATCGAGAGTACTGGCTCTAATGCTTCTCGAACCCCGGCACAACGCGTACCAAGCGCAGAATTCGGAGTTTGCAGCAGAACCGGCGAGCACAGGGTGTTACCTGCCGGATGTTTTCTACCCAGAGACTAACGCCGTCTGAACTCTATCACCTTCGCGGCTGTTCCGGTTGAGTTCGACGAATTGACCAAATTGGCAGGAGCCACTGCCTTCATATGCGCCGGCAGTTCAAACTTGAGCACCTTACCTTTGGGCGGATCGTGTTGGAGGGAGTCTCCGTTCGTCAGCATTTGCTCGATATCGATGCTGAAGTCCAGAAGGTCAGGTAATGCTTCCTGCGGAGAGAGGAGAACTGCGGGTTCATGGCGCGCGCTATCAAAGCGACAGTTTAGGATGGCTTCCAAGTCTCGCCACGAATCGATATCAGCAAGATCGATCACTTGCACAAGGTGTCGCGCACCGCCGCCGTAGGTGCCAACGCTCTCACGCCGCCGTATTGGCGTGTTCCAAGGAATCAACTTGCCCCGCTCACGCGATGGGTGGTCGCTTATAAAATCTGTTTTCAAGCATTTCTCGCCATGGTGTGCCACGGAATCCATCTCGGGCGATGAGGCCGAGCCCACTCCGGACCGCTCGATCAAAGAATCTGAAGTGATAGGTATCCGCACAATCGACTCCCCGGGGCAGTTGCCTCTGCGTTCCTACCCAAGGCAAATGCCATACGTTCGCCAACTATGATGAATCACGCAACTGGCTGAATGCGAAGGCACCACGGTTTCGACATCCAGAACCGTTACAGTCATCTTGATTTAGATAAACTGGCGCCCATATAGCCACTACTTCGTTTGCATGCTGCGAGGAAAGATTCTCCAGCGAGCTTTCCGATGCGTAGTTCTCATCTCCTGGAATACGTTGATCAATGTGAGTAAAGAAACAGTACATATACAGCGGCCTTCCTGTCCCTGTGTTCTTGCCAACAAAGGCAAGTATGAAAGATTCCGTCCGTCGGTCCATCACCAAATCGAAGGTTTTTAGGGTAGTGTTTTCGGGGCAAAAGTCATTCCCCCTTTTGGGGATAACGGAATACCAGGTGTCAGATTGGCCGTTGTAGGCACTGTGCTTGCGGGAAAATGGTCATTTTGGTGATGCCGGACGGAATGAGCATCGACAGGGTAGATGCACCAGCTGCCGGACGAAATGCATTCACGAGGATCGCTGAACGGAGGCCTTCAAACCCACAGTCAAGGCCGAGGACCGCGTCGGAATTGTGCTAGGCTGACGGGACTTACAGCATGCAAAGTCTCTATGCGCGAATTCCGAGAAGACCGTTGGTGCTCTGCGTCCTGTCCCTCCTTCTTACGGCATGCTCAAACGTTACGGCATGCTCAAACAACAACGTGCCATCGCTCGAGATTGGTAAAGTGCCGCCCGCGAGCCAGGGTGGATCCGGCAAATTGGACACTATTCGAGGACGTGTGCGCGGAGCCCGGCCTGGGCAACGTATTGTGCTGTTTGCCAAGTCGGGGGTTTGGTGGGTTCAGCCTTTTGCAAACCAGCCCTTTACGAGTATTCAATCGGACGGAAGCTGGTCCAACTCCACCCACCTCGGCACGGAGTATGCAGCTCTGCTGGTAGACCCGGAATACCAGCCTCCGGCCATTTCAGTCGCAGCGCCGAACACAGGGAAGGGTGTGGTTGCGGTCGAAACGGTAAAGGGTAGCGGTCCGGCTTCCGAAGCCATCGAGCCTGCTCCCAAAATCATCCATTTCAACGGCTATGACTGGAGAGTCCTTGGTGGTCAAAACGAGCACGGCGGATCGGTGCACTTGTACGATCCAGCCAACGGCTGGGTTGATGCCGGAGGCTTTTTGCATCTGAGAATTACGCGCCAGTCGAACCAATGGGTCTGCTCGGAGGCGATTCTCACTCGTAGCCTCGGGTACGGAACATATAGCTTCACAGTGCAGGATGCTTCCCGTCTTGAGCCCGCTGCCGCATTAAGTATGTTTACCTGGAGCGACTTGGGCACGGATCAGAATCACCGCGAAATCGACGTTAATATAAGCCGCTGGGGTAATCCGGAAGGCAAAAATACCGAATACGTTGTGCAGCCTTATTATCTTCCGGAGAACGTCTTTCGGTTTGTCGCTCCATCCGGTCCCGTGGCATATTCATTTCGCTGGGAGCCGGGAATCATCTCCTTTGAAAGCAGGCGTGCAGGGACGAAGATGACGGGAATGTATACCATCTCCGCTCACATTTTTCGTGTGGGTACCCCTTCTCCAGGTGGGGAGTCAGTCCACGTGAATTTCTGCGCATTCGAATATTCGAAGGTTCCTCTGCAACATGAAGCGGAGGTTGTGATTGAGAGATTTCAATACTTACCGTAGTCGTCCGGCCCCGGTACTCCATCGGTGCAGCAAGCTTCTGCTTGCGATTCTCATTCCTTTCGGGCTGACCACGACAACACGCGCCTTGGACGGCAAGCGAGCCGTTTCACAATATCTACATCAGGGATGGGGTTCGGGGCAGGGACTGACGACCACACCCGTGAATACGATAGCGCAAACCCCCGATGGGTATTTATGGATAGGCTCCTCGAAAGGCTTGTTGCGATTCGACGGTCAGACTTTTCTTCCCCTTCAACCTCGTCAACCGGAGATGCCCCCGATCAACCAGGTACTTTCGCTGGCCGTGGATGCCGGAGGAGGACTTTGGATGTGGCTGCAAAACAATGGGATCTTGCGCTACCAGGATGGGCATCTCGAAGATGTAATTTCCAGACTTCCAGGAGAATCGGGCGTCACAGCCATCGCCCGTACAAGAGACGGCGGAATTATGCTCTCGACTCTGATCAATGGCATTGTCAAATTCTCCGGAAGCAACTTCAGCACCTTGGCACCATCAAGGACATCGGTGGTGATCTCCCTCGCTGAAACCACGGATGGCCGAATTTGGGTCGGGACCCGGGAGGCAGGACTCTATTATCTAGATAGTCAACACCAGTACCACGCGATCCAGGGCCTTCCCGACACAAAAATTAATTGTCTCCTCCCTGGCGCTGACGGAAAGTTGTGGATAGGAACCGACAACGGGTTAGCACTCTGGGATGGGAATGAAGTCACTTCACACAATGTTCCTGCGGCACTTGGTCACATCCAGATCTTTGCAATTCTAAACGACCGCGATTCGAACCTGTGGATTGGCAGCGCCCACGGTCTCCTGCGGTATAACTCAGACGGTGTTTCATCGTTGAACAAAGGCAGCCAACAACCAAGTACTCCGGTTACTTCCCTCCTGGAGGATCGTGAAGGGAACATCTGGTTTAGCGATTCGGTGGGAGTGCAATGCCTGCACGACGGCGCGTTCGCCACCTACACGACGGCCGAAGGCCTACCTAGTGATGACAATGGCCCTATCTTCGTTGACTCTCACAGTCGAGTATGGTTTTCGCCTCTTTCGGGAGGATTGTATTGGTTTCTTAATGGGCATGTGCATCGCATTACAAATGCGGGCCTGGGCTCCGATATCGTCTACTCGATCACTGGGAGCGGAGACGATGTTTGGGTTGGCAGACAGCGGGGCGGACTTACGCACCTGCGAACCGGCAACGGAACCGTCACGTCAAGCGTCTATACGCATTCAGAAGGGCTTGCGCAAAACAGCGTATATTCCGTGTACCAGGATCGTGACGCAAGCATCTGGGCGGGCACTTTGACGGCGGGTGTTAGCCACCTCACGCATGGACGATTTATAAACTACACAACAAGAGACGGCCTCGCATCCAACTCCGTATCCGCCTTTGAACAAGGCCATGATGGCACTATGTGGTTTGCCACAGCCGGTGGCCTGAGTTCCCTTTTGCACAATCAATGGCATGGCTACCATAGTCAGGACGGCCTCCCCTCGGACGACGTCATTTGCCTGCTGCAGGGCGCACACGAGGTGTTGTGGATCGGAACAGCTGGCGGCCTAGCTTACTTCTCAGAAGGGGTAATTCACCCTGTATCTGCGAGTCCGCCTTTCCTGCATGAGGCAATTCTCGGTCTTGTCGAGGATCGAACCGAGGCACTTTGGGTCGCGACGACGAGTCACCTTCTGAAACTAAAAGTTAGGGACCTGATTCGTGGGGATATTTCTTCAAAGGATATACGGGACTACGAAATCGAAGACGGTCTCCGGTCACGACAAGGCGTTCAACGGACGCGATCCGCTGTGCTTGATAACTCTGGGCGCGTCTGGTTTTCAATGAGTCACGGGATCTCGCTTCTGAATCCGACATTGAGGAACACACCACTTGTAACTGTCCATATTGAGGGCGTTCAAGTGGATGGGAATTCTGCAGATTTAAACGATCAGGTTCGCCTTTCTTCTGCACACCACAGGATTGTATTCAACTACGCAGGCCTGAGCCTTGCTGAACCAGATCGTGTCCTATTTCGCTACCGGCTTGACGGATTCGATGAAGACTGGAGCGAGCCCGTGAGTACAAGGCAGGCAATCTACACCAATCTGGACCCCGGCTCCTACAGATTTCGCGTAATCGCGTCCAATCGCGACGGGCTTTGGAACGGCGATGAGGGCACGCTTCCCTTTCGCATCGAACCCGCACTCTGGCAAACGGCGGGTTTTCAGGCTACCTGCGCTCTGGTCCTAGGATGTCTCGTTTTTTTCGCTTATCGCATTCGCATGCGGCAGCTAATCAAAAAGGCGGATCTAAGATTTGAAGAACGCCTTGCCGAACGCACGCGGATTGCACAGGAGCTTCACGATACCCTGCTTCAAGGCTTCCTTAGCGCCTCTATGCAGTTGCACGTCGCTGTCGAGCAGGTACCTGCGGATTCTCCCGCCAAACCCTCTCTCGATCGAATTTTGCAATTGATGGGCGAGGTGATTCTCGAAGGCCGGAATGCCCTCCGCGGTCTGCGCCCAACCAACAGGAGTTCTCCGAGTCTTGAACAGGCTTTCACTGCCACGCTGCAAGAGATGACCGACCCCGATAAAATGACCTACAGAGTTGTCGTCGAGGGTTCTCCGCTGCCCGTGCATCCTGTGATTCGCGACGAAGTCTATCGTATCGGCCGTGAGGCTCTTCTGAATGCGTTCCGCCATTCCCATGCAAAGAGTATCGAGGTGGAGATTGAATACGATGCAAGGCAACTTCGGGTCAAGGTTTGTGACGATGGTTGCGGAGTAGAGCAGAGTGTGCTGGACAGGGGCCGGGAAGGACACTGGGGCTTGACTGGGATGCGTGAGCGGGCCGACAGCGTCGGCGCGAAGCTCAGACTATTGAGCAGCTCGAACGCAGGAACTGAAGTAGACTTGACCGTCCCGGGGCATATCGCATATGAAGCCTTTGCGAAGAATGGGTTTGCTACCTGGCTAACAAACCTGCTTTCATTCAGGTTCAAAGAAAAGTAAAGCTGGCGATCGACAGATGAGCGAGAAGTGCGTAATTCGAGTCCTCACCGTGGATGACCATCCACTTCTCCGCGAAGGAATTGCGATGGTTATCAAAAGCCAGCCTGACATGGAATTGCTGGCTGAGGGATCGAACGGCAAAGAAGCTCTGGAGCTGTTTCGTCGGCTCCGGCCAGATATCACGCTCATGGATCTACGACTGCCTGATATGAGCGGAATCGATGCATTGGCCTCCATACGCACAGAATTCCCAGAAGCGCGCATCATCATACTGACTACATTTGAGGGCGATGTCGAGGTTCGACGAGCGCTCAAAGCGGGAGCATACAGTTATCTACTCAAGAGCATGCCGCCTAAAGATCTCATTGAAACGATTCGGCAGGTCCATGCGGGGAAGAAGCGCATTCCCCCGGACGTAGCCAACCGCCTCGCCGAATACCTTGGCGATGAAGCTCTTAGCGCACGGGAGATAGAAGTCCTGAAACACGTCGCGGGCGGTAACTCAAACCGTGAAATTGCGAAGCTCCTGTTTATCTCGGAAGAGACTGTAAAGATTCACATCAAACACGTTATGGAAAAGCTCAATGCAAACGATAGGACAGAAGCTGTCGCCATAGCGGTGCGCCGGGGCATCATGCAGCTGTAAAACTGCGGCCTCGGCAAGCAGCCAATAACCCTATCGGGTTACTCGCCGCCTCCACTTCTTCGGGATCCGTCTGATCTTGAGACTTGCTAGCTTTCTGGAGGCGTGCGTTGCGCGCTTCGGAGACTTGGCACTTGCGAAGGCTATTTTTCACATTTCCGGATCGCTGGCCCGGGCTTGGTCTTTTGCTCTTGCGTCTCTCGGTCGCCTATGCGGCTATTGCGCCAGGGTTAGGTTATCTCTTCACCGGACTGCCAGCAGCGTCCGGCTCACGGCTGATGAATCTTGGAGGTTTCGCGGCGGGTATGCTGCTGATTGTCGGCTTTCTTACTCCTATCGTGAGTATTTTGGTAGCAATTGTCACGTTCGTGCTTGCATGCTGCCAGCCTGATGCAGTTCATCCGGCTTCGCTTGAATTGAAGCTGGAAATAATCAAGACGCTGTTCCTGGCTGTCGCGATCGCTCTTATCGGGCCCGGAGCGTACTCTTTCGATGCTCACATTTTCGGGCGCCGCGAGATCATCATCCCCGACACTTCGCGAAAAAGCGAGCACTGATGCATAAGAGGCCACCACATAACCCAAAATGGGTGTCTACCTCGCCCTCATAAGCGCTATTTCAAAAGGCTTCAATCTGGTGATGAAGCGGAGACCAGACTCCTTCATACTTGCATTCCTTGAGAGAAACTTCGAGGTCAAGTAGACCCATAGTATTGAAAAGGGGATGCCATGGCATTCACAGGTATGCTAACGCGTGGAACGCTCGAAAATGCCTTTATTGTAGGCCTACTGCTTACCGGCAGCATCGAGCAAACCGAAGTCGCCATTCTGGAAAGCGTGCGATGTTCGCACGCTGACGAACTGTACAGCGAAAAGTTGTTTCGCAACGTGATACATTTCGCTGTCGATTCTGAGTGTCTGGATCCAGGCAAACGATGGAATGAACGTCAAAGCGCATCCTCGCTCCTTCCCTTTGAACTCAATTGTGTTCTCGCTCTTTCCCCCGGTCTGCGGCATTGTTTCGTCCTTCGCATTCTCGTCCGGCTTCCTCAGGAGGTTTGTGCGTGGCTGCTTCATCTGGATATTTCTCAGGTAGACCAGCGTACTCGAGCCGCGATGCTTGAGCTCGTCGAGGTTCACGGGATCGCACAACAGAGCATGCAGTCCGGGACGCCTCATGAATCGACAGTGCCGGTGCCCGGTGACGCGTCGCATGTGTGGTTCCCGGTGAATCCAACGCACGCCGGGTCAGCTTTTACCTCGCGTTTGCCTCTGGGCTCGAGTGCTTCCAAAGACAAACTTCATGTCGAGCGTGACCGTCTAGTTAGTCAGCAGTAGAGTCTTTCCAAGGAG
>DASYBJ010000039.1:0-7695 GCA_036500845.1 Acidobacteriaceae bacterium | reverse complement strand
ATGTCTCGGCGGCCGTTCTGATTGAACAAACCTCTTTCCCAGTAAGCTTTTTTGCCGCGTGAGCGACTCGTCGCCGAAGCCCTCACAATCGGTTGTAACGAAGTCTCCAAACCGGCAGGGTGCGTTGTGTTTGACATACCTCTACTTCTAGGGCTAATTTTTGATACCAAGATGTATAGGGATAGACCGATATGGCAAGAAATGATCTTCAGGGGAGTCTGGACCTGTTAGTTCTCAAAACTCTGTCACAGGTCGGCTCACTGCACGGCTATGGCATCGTGCTTCATATTCAAAGAGTCTCCGGCGAATTGCTTAGCGTTGAGGAGGGCTCGCTCTATCCGGCCCTGCACCGCATGGAACAGAGCGGTTGGATTCGTTCGGAGTGGTCCGTAACGGAGACAGGCCGAAGGGCGAAATATTACGGTCTGACCCCAGCCGGACGAAGGCAGTTGCAGGAAGCTCAAGAGAGCTTCGAACAGCTGGTGAAAGGCATACGCGCCATACTCCGATATGCATGAGGTAATCCTATGTCGCTTCTTCGGCGCCTGTTGAATCTCTTCTCCCGCTCCAGATTGATCCAGGAGATCGATGCTGAACTCCAGGCGCATATCGAGATGCGAATCGAGGACAACATCGCCGCGGGCATGTCCCCCGCAGAGGCTCGTAGAGATGCAATTCTTCGATTCGGAAATCCTACGGTAACCAAAGAGCGCGTGGCGGGGGCGGACGTTGCTCTGGCAGTGGATAGTATCCGTCAGGATGTTCACTATGCAGTACGCCAATTGCGGAGATCACCCGGCTTTGCACTGACTGCGATTTTGACACTGGCGCTCGGCATCGGCGCCATCACAGCGATCTTCAGCGTCGTAAAGGCTGTGATTCTCAGCCCCTTGCCGTTTCGGCAGCCGGAGAGTCTTGTTCACCTCTGGGAAAGTTCCGGCGGTGAACATTATCACCGGGGAGAACAGGCCTATTTCAGTACGGTGCGTCCCGGAAACTTTTACGATTGGCAGGCGGAGAGTCAGAGCTTTGAAAGCATCAGCGCTTATCGACGGCAGTCCATGCTTCTTAGCGGCAGTAACCAAGCTGAGCTCGTGTTGGCTCACGAAGTGACGAACCAATTCTTCGAGACCCTCGGGACCTCCGCTCAACTGGGACGTACCCTGCAAGTCTCCGACTACGATCCGGGCGCTGGCCGAGTTGTCGTGATCAGTAACCTGATGTGGGTGCAACGCTTCGGCAAGGACCGCGAGGTTACAGGCCGGCGAATTTCTCTTGATCGCGAGACGTATGAAATTGTTGGCGTAATGCCCGAAGGCTTTTATCCCACGCAGTCGGGTTACGCGGACCTTTGGACGCCGCACTGGGCCAACCAAGCAGAGAAGGACGACCGGGCCTCATGGGGCTTGATTGTCGTGGCGCGGCTGAAGCCGGAAGTCACCTGGGAGCAGGCACAGACTGAACTTGACGTGGTTTCAGCCCGAATCGCGAAGGATCACCGCACGTCTGAGAAAACATCCGCAGTAGTTGTTCCCATGAGCGCTCAGCTCATCGGCAGCAGTTGGAAGCTGCTCTTGCTTTTATCTGGCGGCGTTACACTGCTGCTGTTGATCGCCTGCGTCAATGTCGCAAACTTGCTTCTTGCGCGTACGGTTAACCGCGAAAAGGAATTTGCTGTTCGCACTGCTCTCGGAGCCGGGCGCGGACGGCTGCTGCTTCAGTTATTTACGGAGAGTCTGATTTTGGGCGTTCTCGCCGAGGCGCTCGGAGTGGCTGTGGCTTCAGCAGCAACCCGTGGGCTGCTGGCCCTGCTTCCTCGGGCGGCTATTCTGCCGAGGCTTGACTCCGTAAGGTTTGATTCGACAGTCCTCGCCTTCGTGTGCGGAATCACACTGCTGGCAAGCTTGTTCTTCAGCCTCATACCTCTACTCCAGGTATCGCGAAATCGGCCATATGATGCGCTGAAAACCGAGGGTCGCAGCCTTTCGGCGGGAAAGAGCAAACGACGCCTCGGGCAAATATTTGTAGTGAGCGAGTTTGTCTTCTCTCTGGTGCTGCTTATCCTCGGTATGCTGCTGGTGGAAAGTTTCGTCAAGCTGCAACGCGTTAACCCTGGGTTTGACGCCAGCAACCTGCTGACTTTCCGTATCCCAGTTCCGCAGGTGAACTACGGGAAATGGGTTGCAGGTGAAAAGAACACTTCAAGAGAAAAGTTGTTCGAACAACTCGAGCAGTCTCTAACCGCCGTACCTGGTGTGGAATCTGTCGCATTCATAGGGGGTCTGCCGCTGCGACAAGAATTCAACCCATGGGGCGTGTATATCAAGGGCCGCGAGCTGCCGTCCGCCGAGCACCCTGATGGCAGCCGGGGAGACACCGGGATTCAATGGGTGAATCCGCAATTCTTTCATACGCTCAGGCTCCGACTGGTGCTCGGCCGGTTTTTCGAAGAACGGGATAACTCTGATGCCCCCCCAGCCGCCGTGGTCAATGAGACCTTTGCGCGTACTATCTTTCCGAACGAAGATCCAATTGGCAAGCAGGTGACCGTCTGGTTTGCGAAGACGACCATCGTCGGCGTCGTCGCGGACTTCAAACTGAATTCACTCGACAGGAAGCCATATCCCGAGATCTTTTGGTCCATAAGACAAGTGCCATCGCCGAATACTTGGATCATGGTGCGAACCAAATCGGACCCTACCATGCTCGCGGGAACCCTCCGGCAGAAGATTCAGAATTTTGACTCTGATCTCCCGGTGCTGGAGATGCATTCCATGACCAACGTGATCGCTGACTCTTTATGGCTCAAGCGCCTCTCCGCAGCTCTCATCGCTTTGGTAGCAGTATTGGCGATTGTGCTGGCAGGCACCGGCATATACAGCGTTATGTCCTGCTCGGTCAGCCAACGTATGAAAGAAGTAGGGATTCGCATCGCCTTTGGTGCGAACAGACGAAACGTGCTCGGCTTGATTGTGGGAGAAACCTTCCGATTAACGCTTCTCGGCTCTCTGTTAGGCTGCGCTGCTGCGTTCATCGTCGGGCGCCTGACTACGAGTACCGTGTATCTGGCGCCATCGTTGGCATCGAACCAGTCCAAGGACACGCTGAATCCGACAGCATTTGTCATCAGCGCTCTGTTTCTCTCTGCCATAGCGATCTGTGCCAGCTACGCACCCGCGCGTCGTGCTTTACGCGTGGATCCTATGGTCGCGCTACAGCATGAATAACTTCAGCAACCGGAGGAACATCAAGATACTTTCAATGCAGGAGATTCCCGATTACCGGATGGCTAGCCGTGTGTCAAAGGGCTGCATTGGGCTCGTGAATGGTCTTAACGCTCTTTCTCTATTGCAGTTGAAACCACCGGAGATCGCATGGAGCGCTTTGCGAGCACTTCGCTGATGAGCCAAATTGGATCGACCTTGACATGGCTACCTCCAAGGTTCGATTACATGATCCTTGAACTCTCGCGGAAGTTCCACCAGATGGCCGGCATCCATAGACCTTGCAGCCCATTCGACCAATGACCGGTATTGATTGAATTCTGTGATATTGGCCAGCCACCGCGATCCGACTGCGGAGTTGATAACGACCACGTTGGGAACATCACACGGGCCGACACAGCCACTGATCGTGAGTTGTACCCGTTTCAACAGTCCTCGCCTCCGCCATTCTTCGCGTAGCCAATCAGCCGGAACTTCGGAACGCCCCTTCTGGGTTGCCCCGCAGCAGCAGCCCTGACAAACGATTATCTGCCCGATCACCCGGCGCTTGGTTTCCATTGGAAGCCGCCTCGTCGACAAGAAAGATAGTATAGGGGTGTATATTATTTTGGACGAGGAGCAATCATGGCCAATACGAAGGAAACGACTCGTACCGCCGATCTCGGAGAAGTTGCCGAGGTGGGAATTCATCTGGCCGGATCGACCAATGTAAATGGCCATCACCATGACCACGATCATCATCATGACCATGACGGTCACGATCACGAAAATGGCGCCGAGTGGGCTGATGTCCTTCGCGTAGTTTTCGTGGCACTCGCAGCTGCCGCTGTGTGGTTCCATCTCTGGGAGCCGTTCCACAGAGTCAGCGTCATCGGTTTGGCTGCGACTCTCATCGGCGGCTATCCCATCTTCAAAGAGGCATTCGAGAACATCCTTGAGCGCCGGATGACGATGGAGCTCTCCATGACGATTGCGCTCCTCTCCGCGCTTGCAATCGGAGAGTTCTTCACTGCACTGGTCATTACAGGGTTCGTGCTGGCAGCGGAGATCCTTGAAGGGCTGACTGTAGGACGTGGACGCAAGGCCATTGAAGACATGCTCGACTTCCTGCCACAGACTGCCAGCGTCTTGAGAGGTGAGCAGGTGGTAGAGATCGACACCAAGACTATTCAGCCTGGCGAAATCGTTCTGATTCGCCCGGGGAGCAAGATTCCGGTCGATGGTGAAGTTGTCAGCGGACACTCTTTCGTAGAACAGGCTGCGATTACCGGTGAACCGATGCCCAGCGAGAAGCTAGTTGGAAGTCAGGTCTATGCGGGAACGTTGAATCAGGCCGGCACGCTCCAGGTCCGCGCCGAACGTCTCGGGAGAGAGACCACCTTCGGCAAGATCATCGAGGCAGTCGAGAATGCGGAACGCTCACGCGCTCCTATCCAAAAGACGGCGGACAAACTGGCAGGATACCTCGTCTACTTTGCGCTCGGCGCAGCCGTGCTGACATTTCTCATCACGCACAATCTCCGTTCGACCATCTCCGTAATTATCGTCGCTGGAGCGTGCGGCATTGCAGCGGGCACACCGCTTGCGATTCTCGGAGCCATCGGGCGCGCAGCGCGGCATGGCTCAATCATCAAGGGTGGAATCTATCTGGAAGCATTGGGAAAGCTGGACACGGTATTCCTCGATAAGACCGGAACGCTGACGTTTGGCATACCCGTAGTAGACGAAATGCGTACAGCTCTGGGTATTTCAGAAGCGGCACTCCTGGAAGCCGCTGCCTCCGCAGAATGGAACTCCGAACATCCTCTAGGCCGCGCTATCGTCCGCTATGCCGAGGGAAGAGGTGTCCGGGTTGCAGCTCCCGATTCCTTTGAATATCGTATTGGACGCGGCATTCTCGCTTCCTTGCATGGCGAACCCATCGTAGTTGGCAATCGCGCATTGTTTTCGGAACTCGGAATCGCTCTGGATGGACAGAGAAAAGTGGAAGGCACAACTGAAGTGTTCGTTGCGCGAGATGGTCGATATCTCGGCACACTTGCGATCACAGATCAGTTGAGACCCAGCTCTGCTCCTGCCGTCAGAGCGCTCCAGCAAATGAACATTAAAATCGTCCTGCTCACCGGAGATGCGGAGTCAACAGCAGAGAAGATCGCCGATCAGCTTGGCATCGTGCAGGTCTACTCCGAACTATTACCGGAGCAAAAGACCGCCTTTATTACCGAGCAGGTAAAGAAAGGTCGCACTGTCGCGATGCTGGGAGACGGTATCAATGATGCTCCCGCTCTCAGCGAAGCGACCGTGGGCGTTGCCATGGGTGCCGGGACCGATGTGGCACGTGAGAGTGCGGATGTTGTGTTGATCGGAAATGATCTCAGCAAGTTCGTCGAGACGGTTCGTATCGCAAAGAACTGCAGAAGGATCATTCTCCAAAACTTCTACGGAACTCTGATCGTAGACACCATCGGCATTGGACTCGCAGCCTTCGGGCTGCTCAATCCACTGCTGGCAACTTTTATCCACGTCGCGTCAGAACTGACGTTCATCCTCAATTCCACCCGCCTGCTTCCACGCAAAGAGAAAGGGACAGCCATAGCCAAAGAGCAGGTTACCGCACACGCTTGAGGAAACGAGAGGATGCAAAGGCTTCACCTAACAAGTGTGCTTGGTGTAGTGCTCACCATACTTTCCTGGATAGTGATAGGGTTACTTGTTGTTGCTGTTGTCCGGGCTCTCATTACCGGAAGCGGATGGATGTACTTTGACTAGCAACGGTCTCCGTCCCGCGAAGCACTCAGTTGAAATAACGCTTCAGCGGAAGTCCGCACGCCCGAACAGGGTGCCACGCCCTGGTTGTTAACTGTGCGCATGACGACGTCTGCAGCAGAAGCCGCATGGTTGGCACGACGAGCTGATCGCAATTAAGAACGCTGCATACGCTTGGCGCCAAATGATTTTCTACCTGGCCGTTTCCTCAAAGGAAGACGTCGCCAACTTCTTAGGCTGGGCGGAGAGGCACTTTGAGAAGCAAGATTCGGATTTCAAGGTTCGATTCCAGCCGGCGCTGTCGGGTCTTTCACTAGCGGCCAAGGGGACGGGCCCGGAGACTCCAGAATCACGTCGTTTCTCGGGATGGTCAAAGGAAAAGCATTGGCTAAGCAGCTTTGCCAGAACACATTGATCAGATTTGGCTCGAAACTGTCCTCAACATCTCATCGCAGTTTGCCGAAGTTCTCCCCAATCACCGCGAATCGAACGATCACGGGGTTGCATCGCCCATCAAAAGCGCGACACTGGAATCTGCTCACGGATCTCGACGTGAGGCACTTATAATAGATTTTGTATAAGTGCATTGATTGCGCTACGATCAACACGATGGCCGCCAGACAGGAATCCCTACCAGGCGCCGAACTGCACTTTGAAGGAGACTCACTAGAGATGCTGTCGGGCTTTCCCGATGAGGTCAAACGGGCGCTCGGATTCTCGCTGCGACAGCTTCAAATCGGTCGCGAGCCGACGTCGCAGACCCGCAGCATGAATTCCATCGGAGCCGGTGTCTACGAACTGAAAGAGGCCGACGAACGAGCGTGGTACAGGGTGATTTACCTGTCGAGGATAGGAAACACCATTTTCGTGCTGCACTCCTTTGAGAAGGAGAGCCGGAAGACGGACCGGCGAGACATCGAGATTGCGAGGCAGCGACTCAAACTCATCAGGCAGCGATTACAGGAGCAGAGAAGCCATGAAAAACGCAGCGGAAAATAAGCCAACCCATATTGTCAAGGGCAATGTCTTTGATGCGCTGGGATTCTCTGCCTCGGAGGCAAGCGCACTCAAGATCAAAGCTGAGCTCCTTTCCGCCATCCTTGAACACGTGAAAGCGAAGGGCTACACACAAACGCAGCTGGCGGACGTCTTGGACGAATACCAACCGTCGGTGAGCAACCTGCTGAGAGGCAGGATCTCGCAGGTTAGCATCGAAAAGCTTTTACGGTATGCAGATCGGCTGCATCTCCAGACCAGCATCGCTATAAGCCCGGTCGAAGGCCAGAGTCAACGCGGAAGTCGCCGGCGGAAGCCCACAGCACAGCGCCCAGCACGGAAAGTCGCAGCGGCAGTTTAGATTCCTTGGCGTCTGTTCGGACCGCCAATGTATCCAGCGTGACATAGCTAACTGCACATTAGGCGCTCGGCGTGGCGTCGGTCGCGGATACAAGAAACGGTGTCAAATCGGGACCATCGAGCGCGCCAAGCAGTCGGAGAACGAATCGGTCATCTTTCCGTTGAATCACGATGTGCCAATAATGACGATCATTACCGGACGACGCACTCATCTGATCCAAATGCCGTTGGATTACTTCTCTGGGGACAAGCAGCGTACGTTCAGATGATCCACAGCCGTAGCAAAGCCACGAAGTTGGCGCTGCTGTTAGAAACTCTAACTGTTTCAAATGCAGGGCGAACCAGAAAT
>DASYBJ010000038.1:0-7812 GCA_036500845.1 Acidobacteriaceae bacterium | reverse complement strand
TCACTCTGGTTGGGCTGCGTTGCTTTCTGCCATCCATATGAACCTACAGTTTCCTGAACGTTCATTCGAGTCTCGTTTCCGATGCTCGGGTTGGCCATAGGCTACTTTCTCCTTTGGAAGATTGCTCTTCCGTTAGTAATTAAGAGTTGCTTCACGCCGCTCGAGTTGGCTGTCGATGGGCGTTCTTATGGAAAAATAAGTTTGCCGAACCTCGTCGTTTTCTCAATCCTCAGAAAAAGTAGCCGTCATCCCGAGCGTAGTCGAGGGATCTGCTTTTGGGAAACCACAAACGTTCCCCTTTCTGTTTCCCGCTTTTCACCCTGTCCCGGCAGCAGCTCAAGGGTGCCCCATTTCTGACGCGCACTCTGCGTCAGAAGTGGGAAACCACAAACATTCTTTCCCTCAAGCGGACCTGATTCGTATCTGTGTTTGCTACGATTCGTGACGAGGGTCGAGTGTAGCCCACGAAACCTCGGGAGGTGGGCTCTACATTGTTGGGATTCGCCAATGAGCGGAGCACCAAACCTTATCCGCGTTCGCCCCGTCTCTTCTCCGCTGCAAGTGGGACAGCGCCACCGTGTACCTGGAGATTCATACAATTCTTCTGGCGGAAGTGCGGCTTTATCTGCCTTGCCGTGCGCGCCATAGAGCGCCCTCGATCGGATCGACAGGTTGCGGCAGGATCTCGACCTTCGGGTTCGTGCGCCGCAGCGCGCTTGTCATTGCAGCGCGTACCTTGCCGATGTTCTGCAGTACGCCGCCGGTGAACGCCACCCGCGGCGTAGTCTCCTCATCCAACTGCTGCAATCGGCCGAGGACCAGCGACGCCAGTTTTGCGAGCTCCTCACCCGCCTCGGTGAGGAGCTCGCAAGCTACGGCGTCTCCACTTTCCGCGCACGCAGTGACTACGGGAACGAGCGCGGAGAAGTCAGGCGGCGGAATGCTATTTGCTTTTTCGACAAGATTCTCGATTCCAGCCAGCTTCCAGGCTTGGAGGACATCCTCCAACAACTTTGTTCGCCGGCCCTCGTCTTGCGCGCGAAAGGCTTTGCGCAAAGCGTGATGGCCAATCCAGTACCCTGATCCTTCGTCAGCCAAGGCCGGCCCCCACCCGCCTGCATGCGCCAATTGGCCGGAGCGCGTACGGCCCACAATATTCGATCCTGTGCCGGCGACGACCAGAACACCTGGCCCTTCGTGGAATGCGGCGTCGAGTGCGATCTCTTCGTCACCGCACAGCAGAAGCTCGCCGTCGACGAGCATTCCGACAGTCTCTCTTATCCAATTCGCCACCAGCGGCACGGAAATGCCGGAGGTTCCGACACAGATCCGGCTTACACTCTTCAGGTCGATGCCTTGACTGCGCGCCAGTTCGCCGAGAAGGTTTTCGAGATTATGACGTGCTTGTCCACTGCTCGTACGCAATAATTTGATTGTGGCCGTTTCGGAGCGCGCAAGTTCACGTTCTTCGTTCCCGATCGCCCCTCTTGTCTTTGTGCCGCCGGCATCCACTGCCAGAAAATATTGCATTTGTCCCCTGAGGATCGAGACACCGTCGAAGAACCCGGCTATCTTGGGTTGAGCTCTCTTCAACGCGCCCTCGATACTTCCACACCGTACCAGGAAAAATGATTTAATGTTTGCTTCGAAACAACCTGTGCATTTAGTCCTCAACCACCCTGATCTGGCACTCCGCAAAGGAAATAAAGAGTGATCCGCGTCCTGCACCTAATCCTGGCGATAGCCAGTGCGGCGGTTCTGGAGGTGGGTGCATTGTTTCCCATCGTGAACCCGCTCGGGAGCGCGGCAATCTTTCTCAACATGATCGGAGGTGCGAGCGAGAAAGTTCAGCGTCTGCTGGCGCAAAAGATCGCGGTCTACAGTTTTTTTCTTCTCATTGGGTCGCTCCTCTGGGGCGTCAAGGTGCTTTCGTTTTTTGGAATCTCTATCTACGCCGTTCAGATTGGCGGCGGACTCGTAGTGGCAGCAACTGGATGGACGCTTCTTGGCCAGTCCCCGCAAGACTCGAAGTCAGCTTCGATGCGAGACGATGACATCCTGGCCACCGCCTTTTATCCATTTACCCTGCCGATCACGGTGGGGCCCGGCTCAATCTCGGTCGCCATCACCTTGGGCGCACATCTTCCCGCCGAGCTTCACGCAGGATCGATCTTCTCTCCACGGGTGCTCGTCGCATCGATCATCGGAATCGTTCTCATCTGTCTTATCATCTACATATGCTATCGCTACGCCCGCCGGGCAGAACTCCTGCTGGGAGCCTCTGGGACTTCTGTCTTTATGCGTCTTTCCTCTTTTATCCTGCTCTGTATTGGGATACAAATCATCTCTGCAGGAGTAAAAGCATATCTATCATCTCTGGGTCTCCATTAGGAAGTTACAGAACTAGTACGACTAGAACGTTGGAGGAAGTATGCAGAAGCTGAAGATCTTCGGAATGGCGTTCCTTTTTGCGAGCTCGCTTACCGTTTGCGGGGCGCAAGAAGCTGTGACTGCGGTTGAGGGAACCGTCAAGAAGGTGGACACCTCCACCAAGACCGTTGTCGTAGAGACCGCCGACGGGACTGACCACACCTTCCATTACGTCGGAAAAGCTGCAGTTCACGGAGCCGAAGCCACTGGTCACGGGACAGTGGAAGGAGTAGACAAGCTCGGTGAAGGGTCGAAGGTTGTGGTCCACTATACATCCACGGGCGGTAAAGACACGGTGAAGGAAATAGACCGCGTGGGCGACGACGGCATGAAGGCTACCAAAGGAACTGTCGAAGAGATCGACCGGGGTGGAAAGAAGTTAGTAGTCAAAGCTGCTGATGGCACCAAGGATACTTTCCGTCTGTCGGACGATGCGGCTGTCGACGCGGGCAAGGGCATTGCGAAAGGTAGTGAGAAGACGGCTCACGTCACGGTCTACTACACCGAAAGTGCGGGCAAGAAGGTCGCTCACTTCTTCAAACCCGATTAGCGGGAAGAGCTCGGGTGGAAGCTAAAGCGGCTTAGGACTGCTAGCACTGTTGCCTTGCGAGAGAGAATCGGGGCAGACGCCGAAGAGGGCGACGGCTTTGGTCGCTCCAAGATTGCGCTGTTCGTCGGTCCTGCTCTTACACTCCGTAACCCGTGAAATCGGATACCGTCGCTGTTGCCCTAATGGTACCAACCCGCCCTAATATCCGGCGGCCTTTCCGAATGTATGGCGTTGGTCTTGGCCGCCCTCGATCCACCCGCTCTTCGGATCGACTGCGATGCATTCGCCATCGCTCCAATGGCGGTCGCCCTCCTCTCCCCCTTTTATCGAGTAACCCTGAGCTTGCAATGCTGCGATGGTGGAAGCCGGGAAGCCGGGCTCCAGGAACACCGTGTCGGGGAGGTATTGGTTGTGAAAGCGCGGCGCGTCCACAGCTTGCTGGATGTTAAGCCCACCCTCCGATGCGCTTAATACGATATTCGCAACCGTCGTGATGATGCGGGGGCCGCCCGGGGAGCCCACAACGAAACGGACCTTACCGTTCTCGAGGACAATCACCGGCGTCATGCTTGAGAGAGGCCGCTTGCCAGGCCCGATTGCGTTCGCCTCACCCTGAATCAGCCCGAACATATTTGGTGCGCCGGCTTTGCTTGTGAAGTCATCCATCTCGTCGTTCATTAAGAACCCTAAGCCGTCCGCCGTAACTCCAGAACCGAAGGAATTATTGAGGGTATATGTGACGGAGACGGCGTTGCCCTCAGCATCCAGCACCGAGTAGTGCGTCGTCTGCGACGATTCGTGACGCTCCTGATTTGACGATTTGGGAGTCGCTTCGGCCAGAAATCCGCCCGGGCGTGTGAGCTCCTTCGATGGCGTTGCATGAATCGGGTCGATGCTGGATCGCCAGGCGGCAGCGTATTGTTTATCGATGAGAGGAGCTACGGGGATTTTCGTGAAATCTGGGTCGCCGAGGAAATCCGTCCGGTCCATGAAGGCGCGGCGAAAGGCCTCGATAATCAAATGCATCTCCTGCGGAGATCGATCGCCCAGTTTCCCCAAATCGTAGCCTTCGAGAATGTTCAGGGCTTCGAGTAGGGCAACCCCGCCCGATGATGGGGGAGGCGGGGCCAGGATCTGATAACCGCGATACGTCCCCAGGATGGGCTGGCGGTCTCTCACCTTGTACGCCCCAAGATCTTTCACACTGATCAAGGCGCCGTGTTTTCCGAGCGATCGCGCAAGATCCCTCGCCAAAGCGCCGCGGTAAAAGCTGCCGGGATTCCGCTGGATTCGCCGGAGCGTCCGTGCCAGTTGCGGCTGGCGGAAGACGGCTCCCGCGGTGTAGAAGTGGCCGTTCCGCTGAAAGATGCGGCGGGATTCGGGAAACCTCGAAAGCAGCGAATCGTGGAGCATGGCCGCCTCTTCCGCGCTCAGAACGTAACCGTGGGTCGCCAGCCGTATGGCGGGCGCCATGTCTTGCGCCAGCGTGAGCTTCCCAAAACGGCGCCGGGCTTGAACCAGTCCGGCCACTGTTCCCGGAACCGCAATGGCTTTGTAACCAATCACCGAAGCTTCCGGAATGATATTTCCTTGCGCATCCAGATACATGTTGGCCGTAGCTCGCAAAGGAGCTTCTTCCCGAAAGTCGAGGAAATGGGCCGAGCCATTGGCCAGGTGCACCATCATGAACCCGCCGCCGCCAAGATTGCCTGCAACCGGGTACACCACCGCAAGAGCAAACCCAGTCGCGACGGCGGCATCGATGGCGTTTCCGCCACGCTTCAGGATTTCCACTCCTGCATCCGTCGCCTCGTGGTGAATACTGACCACCATCGCATGCTGCGTGGTCACGGGAGGAGGGCTGGGGATCGCGCCAGAAGAAGTCTGAGCAGGAGCCTGGGTCCGCAGCGGCAGCAGCGATAGGCACAGAATCGGGAGGGCCACAGGTTTCGCGAACTTTGCCACACTCTCTCCAATTCACATTCGATCCGGCAGGCGGCCGAGGGACTGATCTCTTTATACTCAATCTCATGGAAACGGGACTACGCAATCGTGTGGCGATCGTTGCCGCATCGAGCCAGGGGATGGGGCGCGCAACCGCGCTTGCTCTAGCTGCAGAGGGCGCGAATCTCGCCTTATGCGCCCGCAATGTCGAAGCACTCCAGCTTCTGGCTGACGAGGCGTTTCGGAAGTATGGAGTCGAGGTTTATACGGAGAATTTCGATGTCGCGGATGACGAACGAGTGCGGTCCTTCGTCGGCTCCGTTCAGAAGCGCTTTGGCCGGCTGGACGTCTGCGTCACGAACGCAGGGGGACCTCCAGCGAAGCCTTTTTCAGAAACCACGATGGAGGAATGGGACCGCGCCTACCAGCTGAACCTGCGAAGCATTGTGTCCTTTGCTCATGCGGCGCTGCCCGGAATGCAGCGTCAACGGTGGGGTAGATTTGTCACCATCACGTCGGTTTCCGTCAAGCAGCCGATTCCGGAACTGGTCCTGTCGAACTCCGTGCGCGCCGGAGTCCTTGGCCTGGTACGCTCACTAGCCAGCCAGTATGGGCCGGACAATATCACGGTCAACAATGTCGGCCCGGGGTTCACAGCCACCGATCGTATGAAGGAGTTGATCCAGAAGCGTGCACAGGCCGCCGGCCTCTCCGAGAAGGAATACGAGCTACAACTAGCCAAGGATATTCCATTGCGCCGGGTAGCAAAGCCTGAAGAAGTTGCGGATGCGATCGTCTGGCTAGCTTCGGAGCGAGCCTCCTACATTACAGGGCAGACAATTCTCGTGGACGGCGGCTTCTACCGGGGTCTATAGGTGCCGTCAACGGACGAGACGACGAATGACAGCTGAGAAGCTTGCAGCAAAAGTAGGAGGCGCCCACTTGGGCGCCTCCTACTTTTGCTGTGTTGGGTTCGGCTACGGCAAGTAGTACCGGAGCGCGGTCCAGAACATGTTGTCGGTGCCCTGCGGAGTAGTTCCTATGCCTGACCAGATGTTCCGTATGAAGTAGGCATACTGAAGTCCCTGACGCAGACGCCCGTGGGGTCCGTTATAGAAGTTGTACCAATAGCCTGCGGTGATCTCCTGCACGTCCTTGGTGTCGGCAGTGCAGTTCGCCAGCGCACCAGGGAGATATCCGGCTCCGGCGAAGGGGTTGTTGGCCGGCGCCGTAGGTGCGGGAATTGGCTCCGTGTTGCAGCCGGTTTGGACATTGAACGGCGAACCGTAACCGACCGCCGTTTTACCGGGAACCGTTACAAAGTACCTCCGTCCCACGTAGTCCACTCCGTAGTTTGCATAGATGTCCAGTCGCGGCGAGGCGTGGTACTCGAGCGTGCCAAGAGCCGAGAATGCGTGGATCAATGCCAATTGACCGCTGGGACGGACCGTAAGGTCGGCGATCTGGCTGCTGCCGTAACGACCGGTACCATCACCCCATAGCCCCTTGATGCCGACGTCTAGGTGCTTATTCAGGGTTGGGACGCGCAGACTGCCGCCTACTCCTCCACCCACCGTGGAGTCATTGTAGGCGCCGACAGAGGACGGAGTTGAGCCAGTGTCGTTTGGATATACTCGGGCCCGGAAAAACCTCGCGACGCCAAAGACTTCATAGTGTCCCCAGCCCGGCGGCTCCCACGCAATCTTTGCGAGGAGGTCGGGGGCGAGGTTTGACGCATAGTTCGCCGTAAGGTTGTAGAGACCGCCATTATTACCTGTCTGTCCGACCACGAAGTTAGTCCCAAAGCCATGTCCGGCGACACTGGGAGTTTGAGCATTCTCGGCCGCAGCTGCGACAGAAAATTCCTTCCCGAAATCCTTGCTGACGCGAAAACCGTACTGCCGCTCCCATGCGAAGCCGGCGGTGTACTGCGGGTCGATCGTGGAAGGGAGAATCTCGGATTTGTTTTGCGTTAGCTTAGTCGTTTCAGTTATTAGGGACCACATCTGCCCAGCGGTGAAGGTTAAGCTACGCAACTGTGCCTGGGCCCACAGCTGGCGTTGACGAAAAACGTAACTGTTGCTTTGGTTGTTATTGGAGGTGATGCCGGCTCCCAACCAGTCCCCTTCATAGTAACCGTGAAGTGTGAGATCGGGGCTAACCTTGCCTTCGGCGAATAGGGCCAAACGTGATTGGCGGCCGGTTCCGTAGAACTCAGAGTACTGACCTTGCGGCTGAGCGTTCAGCGGAACTCCAACAAACTGGGTGTTGATACCGCCGCCCGTTGCGTGATTGCGATATACCGTTGCCGCTTCGAGGAAGCTGCCGGCCGGGGTGAGCGTGACGCCCTTATAGTGGATAACGTCTGGGCTATTAATCGCCTTTTGGACGGTGGTCTGCTGCTCCTGGATCGTGCCCGCGATCGAGGCGGTGTTCGTCTTCAGATCGGTGACGGCTCCCTGCAGGCTGCTCACTGCCTGACTATTCTCAGTGAGCGTCTCCGACTGCTGTTGCGCCTGTTGCTGGGCCTGCTGTGCTGCCGCCTGAGCAGCCGCCGCTGCCTGTTGCGCTTGCTGGAGCTGCTGATCCCTGTCGGAGAGTTGTTGCCTGAGCTGTTGGAGCTGTTGTGTCTGGTCCTGCATGTCACGGCGCAGATCTTCGATCTGGCTTTGGACAGATGGTTTCGCCGGAGCGGCAGTCCTTCTGTGCGTTGTTGTCCTCTTCCGTGCAGAAGTGGGGGGTGCTGTGCTCTGGGCCTGCCCCGCCGTTATGGCTGAGACAAGCGCCAGCGAAGCCAGCGCCTTCAAATGAGCATTCATTGAGCCTCTCTTGATCGTCAAATTCGTAGGGTGAAAAACCGAAAGGACGGATTTCGCGGTCACACGCCC
>DASYBJ010000037.1:0-5397 GCA_036500845.1 Acidobacteriaceae bacterium | reverse complement strand
CGAAGGCTTGCTGCTCCTGCGTATATCCGTGGCCCTGGTCCGCAGTAGCGGCTTGGGAGCGGCCAAGCCGAAATGGGTTGACTGCATTGCTCTGGTTATCCTTGGTGTTGATGGAGTTTGGATTGTGATTCAGCAGGGTCGAATTAAGACCATTCACTCCAGGCGTACCGGGCAATGCCTTGAATACCGGCTCCCCCGGCGGATTCAGCGCCTTGGGATACGTGCCGAAGTAGTGGTCGAAGGAGATATTCTCGTCGAAAATTATGACGAGATGTTTGATTGGCGTGGCCGCCTCCGCTCCTTGTTTCGATCCGCCAGCCTGGGCCGCAGCCACGGCCGCAAACGAGCCGCCTACAAGCATTGCGGCCAGCCAAGATACAACGAACTTCCTCATTTCTACTCCTGATGTTGGGTCGATGATTTTATTGCGTTTTCACAATTACTGTGATCTGGCCAGAGTTGGTTATGTGCAGCTTTTCTTGATGAAAAGCCGCGTTCGGACTCCAATTCCTGGACTACACCAATTGTGAAAACGCCGTAGTCGATCGGCGTGGCGCCCGGTCCTTATCGCAACTCTTACTGGTGGGGTAACGCCGCTCTACTTAAGTAGAATACCGACCATCGAGGCTGACATCAGGTTGGCCATGGTTCCGGCGAGCAGGGCGCGCAAACCCAGGCTGGCAAGCTCGTTGCGGCGATCTGGAATCAACGCGCCAATTCCGCCAATCTGAATTCCAATGGAACTCAAGTTCGCGAAGCCGCAGAGTGCAAAGGTGGCGATCGTAAAAGAACGCGCGCTAAGCGTGGCCTTTTGCGCTCCTAACAGCGAATAGGCCACAAGCTCATTCACCACCGTCCGGGTGCCCAGCAGGTTGCCCACGATTCGCGCATCATGCCAGGGAATCCCGATGAGCCAGGCGATCGGAGCGAAGAGCACGCCGAGAATGATGTTGAGGCTGTCCGGGAAAGGAATGTGGTGTGGGCTGAGCCGGTTGTGGATTCCGCCAAGGATACCGTTTATCAGCGCGATGAGAGCGATGAATGCGATCAGCATGATGGCGACGTTGAACGCCAACCGCCCCCCGTCAATGGCGCCCCGTGCGATTGCGCCGAGCAGGTTTTCATTCTTGTGCTCGAGGTTCTCGGGCATGTGTACGATGCCCTCTGTTTCCGGCTTCTCAGTTTCCGGCACGAGCATTTTGGAGATGAGAATCGTGCCCGGAGCCGTCATGATCACGGCGGCGAGAAGATGCTGAGGGTCGATCCCATAGAGAATGTAGGCGGCCATGATGCCCCCGGAGACGTGTGCCATCCCGCTGGTCATGATGGTCATCAGTTCCGAGCGGGTGGCCTTTTGCAGAAACGGACGAATCGTCAGCGGAGCTTCGGTCTGTCCCATGAAGATCGACGCAGCTACATTCAGGCTCTCCGCGCCGCTCACCCGCATGGTCACCAGCATGACGCGAGCGAAAAGGCGGATAACCAACTGCATAATTCCGAGGTGATAGAGGACAGCAAAGAATGCCGAGATAAAGATGATGGTGGGCAGCACCTGAAAGGCGAAGATGCTTCCCAACGAGGAATGCTGTTTACCGAGCTCGCCGAATTCGAAGCCTGATCCCGCGAAGGAATAAGCCAGCAATTTATTGATCGCTGAGCCGGCCATCGACAGGACCGTTTGACCGACGTTCGAACGAAGAACGATCACTGCAAAAAGCAGCTCCAGCCCTAATCCCCAGAGAACGGTACGCCAACGGATGGCCCTTCTGTTTGTCGAAAACAGCCATGCCAAGAGCAGCATGGTCATCAGACCAAGGACTCCGGTGAATCGAGCCAACGCGCGTATCCTCCATTTCGTCTCTCAGGCTTCTGTAGGGGAATTCACAAAGGGCCGCAACGAGCCTGCAACTACCAATCCAGTTCGGGAATATCGATCCCAGCAGAGGTAACTCGCCCAAAGACCAACGGCTTCGGCACGGGCGGCTTAGCGCCAATGTGGATCGCGCCGCGCAGGGCCTCTTCCGCTTTGGCCACTTTCGAACGATCGCCGGTGTGGAGAATGGCTATCGTCTCACCTTCCTGTACTGGATTGCCAGCACGTTTCATCAGAACAATGCCGGCGGCAAGATCGATGGGGTCGTCCTTGGTGAGGCGTCCCGCGCCTAAATACGCGGCTGCAGTGCCTACTGCTTCCGTATCGAAGCCCGTTACGAATCCTGCCTGCGCGCTGACTAATGGGATCTCACGTTTGGCTTGCGGGAGCAGGCTGTAGTCCTCCACGATGGCCGGATTTCCTCCTTGAGCTTCGACCATACCGCGGAAGCGATCCAGCGCACGTCCAGAGCGGAGCGCCTCTTCCGCGGCCTGGCGAGCGGCCTCGCGGCCCGGCGAGCCGCTGAGCAGGAGCATTTCGGTTGCGAGCAGCAATGAAAGCTCTAGAAGAGCGCCGTCGGCTGCACCCTTGAGAACTTCGATTGACTCCTGCACTTCAAGGCTGTTGCCCACCGTCATGCCGAGGGGCTGATCCATGTCGGTAACAAGCGCCACGGTCTTCCTGCCGGCTCCAGTTCCAATCTCGACCATCAGCTTTGCCAAGGTGAAGGCATCGCCGGTAGAGTGCATGAACGCGCCGCTGCCAGCCTTGACGTCGAGGACAATTCCGTCCGCACCGGCCGCGATCTTTTTGCTCATCACGCTCGAAGCGATCAGCGGAATTGAGTCGACGGTTGCAGTTACGTCGCGCAAAGCATAGAGAGCCTTGTCGGCGGGTACAAACCCTCCGGATTGCCCTGTGATGACGACACCTACCCGATTGACGATATCAGCCAGACGCTCCACGGACAGCGCGACATCAAAACCCGGAATGGATTCGAGCTTATCTACCGTTCCTCCGGTGTGGCCCAGGGCCCGGCCACTTACTTTGGCGACTTTGACGCCGCAAGCCGCAACAATGGGCGCAACAACAAGCGTCGTAGCATCGGAAACGCCTCCCGTGGAGTGCTTGTCGACTTTGAAACCAGAGATGGCGCTCAGGTCCGCCACGTCGCCGGAACGCACCATAGCCAGAGTGAGAGCTAGCGTTTCTTCCGGGGACATTCCATTGAAGCAAATCGCCATCAGGAGGGCAGAAACCTGATAGTCCGGGATATTGCCCTGGACGTAGCCCTCGATCCACCATGCAATCTCTTCATTCGTCAGCGGCTTCCCCGCCTTCTTCCGGGCAATCAATTCCGCCATCACCATGCGATGGAGACCTCTCGTAGAGGCTGGCTGACGGCCCAGGGATCGATTTGGCAGGAAATGTGTACCATTTTGTTCAAAGCTTACAGGTGGCAGGTTTTAGGGTACTTTGCGCCTTCAACGACGACCCATCCGTTGTCTGCGCCCCGATGCGTGGAGCAATGGACATCGTGGATACCGGCTGCGAAGTGCCCTCCTTCGGGAATGAAAGCCTGGCCGTAGGCGAAGACGTGGGCTCGGGGCGGCGCCGTGACTACCCCATCGAGGTCGTCATTTGTGACAACTTCGACCAGGTGCTCGCTGCCATCTGGAAACTTCACAAGAAGAGGAAGGATCTCGTGACTGCCGTGGCTGCCGGCGCGCTGGGGATGCGAGGAACTCACCGTAATGCCGCAGACCATGACATTGTCGACGCTGCGATGGCTTCCACTGGCAATGATTTGGGCCAATTTCGCATTCACCTCAGGAGTGCATTGACGCGGAGGAGGCACATCATGCTCCGCGTGGGATGGTATCGCGGTTCCAAACAGTCCGAGAGCGCACAGCAGAACTAAGATGGTCCGCCGCATATGCCTCCTTTTCCGGGTCCATTCAGCTTATCGTAACGTTGTCCTGAAGGACTGTTTACCGGTCGCAGCAATGCTCTATCCTTGAGGCGACATTTTCGCCCCGAATTGCGATGTTGTATGAGGCTTCGGGAGGTGGGTGTGATGAGAACACTGCTTGCAGCGGAGGATCGCCGCTCCATTGCGGACCGGATCGCGAAGTTGACGCCTGACGATCGCCGGCGATGGGGAAAGATGAAAGTCGAAGAGATGGTCTGCCATCTCATCGACTCCTACGCCTTCGCGCTCTCGGAGAAGGATGCCGGCGAGGCCCCCAGAGGTCCGACGCGGCGCAAGATCGAAAAGTGGGTTGCGCTGAAGTGCCCGATCGAGTGGCCGAAGGGAATTCGCACGCGTCCTGAAATTGAGCAGGGAGTCGGCGGGACGCCGCCAACGGAATTCGAGAAAGACCGTGCGGGATTACTCGCAATTTTTGGCCGCTTTTGTGAAACACCCCCAAAGGCCGATTGTCCGCACCCCACTTTTGGCGTGCTTACGCCGGAAGAGTGGATGCGCTGGGGATGGCTGCACGCCGATCATCACTTACGGCAATTTGGGCGATGAGACGGAGGTCGAACGTCGCTGCATAGTCGCCAGTTAGCAGTTCTCTCTCTCTCTCTCTGGTTTCAGGGACCAGCTACGAACCTCTACTCGCCGGAGTTCCGTTCGCATCCCTAAGACGGAACGTCATAAGTAATTGCGTGTCGAGTGCAAGGAGATATTGTGGACGCGACCGAATCTATTGCTCGATACGCAAAGGTCTACGACCCTGTGTTTTAACGAAGTCACTGCGACAGGTCACTAGCGGCTGCAGGTTACGATGCTGTGCTTCCCTGTCATCGTCGCCCAGAGCCGGGCACCGGTTGGAGGAGAATAGTGCGCGAAAAGCGCAGTAAGCGCGGAAAGTTACCTTTGGGTAGCGAATGAGTTCTGCGTGGAAAGAGTGGAAAGCCTCTTTTGAGGAAAACTGGCTGCTTCGGCACGGCTGTTGAACCCGCAAAAATACACCGATGTCACCCTGCTAAGTATCGGAAGAGAGGACACGCGCATACTTTATTAGATGCATGCAAATTGACCACGTTTAAAAACACGCCGCCATATAATTGCGTATGTTGTCATTGAGCGATATTCCCGATGGTGAGGAATTCCAACGCGAAGTGAAAATTCTTTACGCGGACAAAACCGCAGATCCCTCGACTGCGCTCGGAGCGTGTGACTTTTTTGATTTAGCACAAAAACAGATACTGAAAATAAAGAGCTTAGACGCCCAAAAGGCGCAAAATCGAATAAAGTCACATCCTCTCGGGATGACATAGTAAGGATTCGCTGCGGCCGGGATGACAATGAGGCGTTGTGAACAGATTCCAGGCGCCGTAGGCATAAATTATGCGCAATTACTTATGACGTTGTGTTTAGTAGCTCACTTTGAGCCCCTTGAGCGAAGGCAGAAACGCTGGATACACTTCGACGTTCAAGCGGCCGCACTCCACTCCAGGGTCGGCTGCGGCAATGCCACGCGCCTCGTCTGCGCTTTTAGCGGCGATAATCAACA
>DASYBJ010000036.1:0-4430 GCA_036500845.1 Acidobacteriaceae bacterium | reverse complement strand
GTTGCCGGGCGCTTCGTCGGACTCACTTAGCTCGCGGTTGATGTGATTGCGTGTTTGCTTCTTCATGGCCTTGCCTTCATTTATAAACCTATGGTCGCTCCGCGCGCCGGCACAGCCAACACCGCTTACGAAATGTCAACTGTCGCGTCCAATGCGCTCATTGAGAATCGAGCTGACCAGCTAGATCATCGAAGACGACTGAGCCGGCTCTTAGCGCTCCGAAGCCAACCACGTCTCTATTGCCCGTCTGTCAATCACCTCGAACTGCCATACGGATCTAATCGAAATCAGCTGATCCGTACTGACTTTTTCAACACCCAAAGGCCGAGTCACTCGTTGAGAGCACTCAGGTGGCTTTGACGCGCACACTGGTTCTGAAGGGGCACGAAGTTTCTGTTGGCAGTGACCCGGCCAGATTACGAACGATTCGCGATAATGTATTTTATCGAGTGCAAATCAAGACCCCGAAATCGCTCCAGTCGATGTCGTTGCCGCCTTGCAACAGGTGTTGGATTATCGGAGTTGCCGGGGACCAGAAAACTGTCCGACTATTTTGGTGAGCACCTCGTAAACTAGCCACCTTCTGCGCCACCTCGAAGGCGTGTGAGTCCGCGGCCGATTGATCCGGACGCCCCAAAGGCTGGCGTATTGTACTGCTGCGGTTAGAGTTGTACTTCGGCGAACCGCTGATCGTGGCTAGCTAGCCATTGGCTCATGAGTCTTCTCACGGGCCAATATAGTTCAATGCTGAGATGCAGATTCACCTGTTCAGGCAGCCGTCTTCCGGGGCGATTCCGTTCCCAAGACACGCTTCCTATTCTTGATTCCCCAGGTGCAAAGCGGGATGAGTGATCTACCCAGTTCTCTTCCAAATGGTGTGATGGAATACTCCACCCGAGGAGGAAGCTCCTGGTAATCCTTCCGCACCAATAAATTACTTGCCTGCATTTGCCGGAGATCTTGTATCAGCATCTTTTCGCTGATACCTGGCAGTAGACGCCGAAGTTCGCCAAAGCGCCGAGTTCCGTGGCAGACGTGGTAAAGGATAAGCATCTTCCATTTGCCCCCGATCACCGCCAGCGCCACATCCAATCCGCAATCAGCCATTTATAGCCCTCAAAAAAATCTTGACACTTACCTAAAAGTAGGTACTGGTCGATTGTAAATCATAGGGCTAAGGTTAATTCAAGGCAATTACGGACGGAAGTGGAATGCAGACATCTCCTTCCTATCAAGAAATCACGGAGACCCCTCGAAGATCGATCAGGTTACGAGAGAAGTCCTCGAACGAAGCCTCCACGTTACACGAAAGGTTTAGATCATGGGAAAGCTAGCAGGGAAAGTTGCAGTCATCACAGGCGGCAATAGCGGTATCGGTTTGGCAAGTGCGAAGCTGTTCATCGCCGAAGACGCCTACGTTTTCATCACAGGTCGCCGACAGGACGAGCTGGACAAGGCCGTAGAGAGCCTCGGGTCCAACGTTACGGGAGTTCAGGGCGATGTATCAAACCTAGCCGATCTCGATCGGCTCTTCGCGACCGTGAAGGCGGAAAAGGGCCATTTAGACATCATGTTCGCCAATGCAGGAATCGGTGGAATGAATCCGCTGGGCTCTGTTCCCGAAGAACAGTTCGACAAAGTTTTCGACGTCAATGCCAAAGGGACTTTTTTCTCGGTGCAGAAGGCACTTCCGCTGATGAGCGCTGGCGGGTCCATCATCCTGACGGGCTCAACTACGGGTTCCACGGGCACTGCTGCATTCAGCGTGTACAGCGCAACGAAGGCTGCAATTCGTAACTTTGCCCGTAGTTGGGCGATAGACCTTAAAGGAACAGGGATCCGCGTCAATGTACTTTCACCCGGAGCCACAGCGACGCCAGGACTTCTCAATGGACTCGCAAAGACAGGTATGCAAGAGAAACTTCTTGCTGGCTTTACTGTGAGCGCTCCACTCGGACGAGTGGGCGATCCACAAGAACCCGCTGCTGTGGCTCTCTTTCTTGCCTCCGATGCCAGCAGCTTCATGACAGGCAGCGAAGTATTCGTGGATGGCGGCTTGGCGCAGGTGTAACCCTCGCCGATGGGGTAGACCGTTCGCTCTACCCATCGTCATCGCGACCTCTCACGGTTCTAGCAGCAACTTGTCCAACATCGAACCGCTGCGTTGATCGCATAGCGGCACTGAACCTATTTGTGTTGGCCAGCGGACAAAACGGCACACGTAAAGATCACTGAAATAAATAGATGGAGGCGAGCCTTTCGCGCCATTTGGATGGACCTCTGATAAGGGAAGAACGATGTTGACACTATACAGATTCGTTCGTCCATCCGGAGTCATGCGCTTCGGCGCGGGGGACGGGCGCCCGTTCTCGACCGAATCTTCTGGGGGACGGTGCAGGTTGCTCAGGGCAATAAGCTCAACAGAACCGTCTATCTTCCGTTTCGTTTGAGTCCCAGGTGAATCGTGGCCAGACCTTCGTTTACCGCATGGTTGAGTACGTGTGGCCCGTCATCTACCAAATGGAAGATTTCGTGCCAAGAAGCCTTACACTTTGCGACAAAGCGGGAGCCATACTTAGCCGGGTCCCATCGGATGGCGCGGATTGCATACCCTCGGCTGAACTCGCCGCGGCCATTGTCTTGCCAAGACTCGGGACGATTGTCATTATGGAGGCATGCAAAGTGTCTTCGAGGCGGCGGGTGGAAGCGACGGCCTGCGCCGTCTTGCCGGCGCCTGGCATCGTCGAGTGATGGCCGACGACGTGGTCGGCCATGCGTTCAGCCACGGCTTCCATCCCCAGCATGTCGAGCGACTCGCCGCTTACTGGGCCGAGGCACTTGGTGGCCCCTGCACGTATTCCCACTCCTATGGTGACGAGACCACCGTCGTCAAGATGCACAGCGGCAACGGGGAGCACGACGAAATGGATCGCCGTGCGATTGCCTGCTTCGACCAGGCTCTTGCAGATGTCGGACTAGCCGACGACGGTGCGCTGCGACAAGTGCTGCACGACTACTTCGCGTGGGCGACCACGACAACGATGTCCCGCTATCACCAGTCCGCCGACGATGTGCCTAACGGCCTCAGCATCCCACACTGGTCATGGGACGGACTCCAGGTGTAAGACTCCACGGCTGACCTGCACTACACTCGTAGTGGCCCAACAGACTAAGTAAATATTTTCGCCTGATTAATCCTTGGAACGGACGACAACCTTGAAT
Source organism: Acidobacteriaceae bacterium (assembly GCA_036500845.1). Lineage (GTDB taxonomy): Bacteria > Acidobacteriota > Terriglobia > Terriglobales > Acidobacteriaceae > PALSA-350. The sequence goes on along the minus strand of DASYBJ010000036.1, from coordinate 1,208 downwards.
CCCTCGGGCAGAGCAAAGAAGCTCGGCTCCGGTTCGGAGGTGGTTAGGTCCTTGACGTTGAAAACCTGTTTTCCGTTCTGCGGATCGTCGACCTTTGAGATGAGATTGATTCCCAGTTGGGAGGAGTACCAGAACTCTCTTGTACTTACCATGGGCTGATCGTTGCCCAATGTGCCGGCATTGATCGTCGTCATCTCGCGATACCCCGTCGTCTCTATGCCGTTCGATTCGCCGAGACCCAGATTTTCAAGTTGGCGGAATCCAATGTTATTGGGCAAAGCACCGGAAGGACGGATCATCGGTTTATAAACGGTTTCGGTGGATCCTGAATACGGCAGCAACTCGCAGACCTTTTGCTCGACGCCGCAGTTGTACCAGGTGTGCTGTATGGGATCGGTGATCTGGATGACGTCCATCCGGGACTGAATCTTGCTGTCCTTTGGGACCAAGATCCAGCGCTCCTGATAGATCCTTCCCTTGCTGTCTCGCATGATGCGCCGCTGATTGGCAAGGGTGAACGTGCCCCCGTTGCCCAGCGGCCGGGACCACTCAGTGGCCAGCGTGAGGCTGAAGGGAGCACCGGCCTTGGGTGGGATGAAGATGCTCTCCATCTTGCCGCTCGTTCCACCGTCCTGGACTTGAACGACGGGTTGCTGCGCCCCAGTTTGGGCGAATGCCGACGAGGGAGAAGTCAAGGTGCTAAAGGTGAGCAGGAGCAGCAGCCTGAGATGCGTATAGACCCCCAACGCTGGACCACAGTATAAGCTTGAAAGATGTACGCCGAGCTACACCGGCGGTGCGATTTTGCGTCCACTCCGGGGTTCACAACGGCTCGGCCTTCATCAGCGCCAGGATCATGTCGTCACTCTGCGGCGCTCTAGAGGCGAACGCGTCCGTTGGGTCGAAGAGAGACTCCAGCATCTGCCGTGCGGAAAGGTGCACGCAACTCATCGCTTTCGCAATCACGCAATCCTCACTCGTTTCCAGAACCGGTCATCTTCCAAAAGCGCTTTTTCAAGCTCCGAGTGAGTAGTCCCCTACCCTTCAGTAACCAAGTAATTGACGGTTAGGCGGTCAACCGCCACCAATCCGCCAAAATGGCTCTCAATAGGCCCGAAAGGCTTTAGACCTAATTCCTTTTTCTTTTTTCCATATCAGCCTGCATCGTCGCTTGCACGCGGTCCCAGGTTGGCTGCAGCTGTTGCGGG
>DASYBJ010000035.1:0-2318 GCA_036500845.1 Acidobacteriaceae bacterium | reverse complement strand
ACAACGGTTTAGCAAACCGCCGCCTTCAGCCACTCGGCCATCTCTCCGGGCGCGTTCTTCACGGATTATATCGAAAAACCTCCATTCGAGCCCGGCTCATCGCATTGTCTCTTCACAAACGCATCGGATGACGCACGGAATCGCTATCGTGGCGCACTCAATCGCGTTCGCGTCACCGTCGTCCGCCCAACGGCTGAATCCGCGTTTGTGCACGCCCACCCATTAATGTGCGTTCGTTGCTCGCTCGTAGTTCTGCCGGAACAGCTGGATCACCTCTGTAACCTCGGAGGTCGTCCGCATCGGCACCGTGATCCAGCCTGAATTCGGAAGCACGTGGTGTGGTCTGGCCTTCCCTGCCCCGATCAACTCGTCGCGGATGCGTTTAAGGAACGGCAGATCGGCGATCGTGCTATGCAAGTGTCCAAGCTCGCGACGTCCGATCCGGAATTCGACACCGCCAAAGCGGTGCTCGCCGAGAGTGACCCCGTTCCAAGAGCATACTTCCCTGACTACAGCTTCCTTCGCCGCGGCAGGATTCATCGGCTCATCGGCTGCGCTTTGCTGGACGTGGGTAGCCATGACACTGGGTGCGCTAACGGGAATCTGGTCTTGCTCGCTCATCGTTTTCTCCTTTACCTCGACCCTGCATCCAGTCTCGGACTTCAAGTGCACTTGAAGTCAAGCCCGAAGAGTGAGTAAACTGCCCGAATGAAGGAGATCCTTACCATAGGCGAAGTTGCGGAGCGCAGCGGCGTAGCAACTTCGGCGCTCCGCTTTTATGAGGACCAGGGGCTGATCCGTTCCGAGCGCAATGCCTCTGGACATCGCCAATACCCGCGCGCAGTGATTCGCCGCGTGGCCTTCATCGTTTTCGGCCAGAAGATCGGGTTGACCCTCGAAGAAATTGGCGCGGAGCTTGCCAAGTTGCCGCAGAACCGGGTGCCGGAACGGTCGAACTGGGCCAAGCTCTCAGCCGGTTGGAGCCGCCGCATCGACGAGCGCATCGCGGAACTCAGGCGTCTGCAGGCTGGGCTGACGGAATGTATCGGCTGCGGTTGCTTGTCGCTCGATCGCTGTCGCTTTGCGAATCCGGGGGATCGCGCTGGCCGCCTCGGACCCGGTCCCTGCTACTGGCTGGGCGACTTGTCCCGGCACCCGCACGATCGTCAGACCGAAGAGTGATGAATCGAGAACAGCACGTCAGCGGAAATCGGAAGGAGCCGTACCTTCGCCTTCTCTGCGTCAACATCTTTGTGCGTGATCAGGATCGAAGTTTGCGGTTCTACGTGGACCAGCTTGGATTCAGCCTGGTTGTTGACGAGAATTACGAATCTGGCGGCCGTTGGGTGGCCGTGGCCCCTCCCGATGGCAATTCGGTTCTCGCCCTGGTTAGCCCTAAGCGCAACTCCGAAGAATACAAGCTGATTGGCCGTTCCCGGCATGCTGTGTTTGTTACCGAGGATGTCATGGCCAAATTCGCTGAATGGCAGAAGCGCGGTGTCCGGTTTCACCATCCGCCGCAGACCACGCTGTGGGGAGGCATCTTCACCCGCTTCGAGGATGTGGATGGAAACTCATTTGTACTCGTCGGCCGGGATGACTTCGTGCGCGAAATCGAAGCAGAGCGCCGTGCGGCTGAGGAAAAGCTGGAGGCGGAACGGCGCAGAGCCCAGGAACTGGACATTGCCAAGCGGGTGCAGGCAAGGCTCTTTCCTCAAAGTCTCCCACAACTTGAAACGCTGGAATACGCGGGTGTCTGTATTCAGGCGCGTGAGGTCGGTGGTGATTATTATGATTTCCTAAATCTAAGCGAAACGCGGCTTGGCTTAATCATCGGCGACACTTCGGGGAAGGGCATTGGTGCCGCTCTCTTGATGGCTAACTTACAGGCGAACCTGCGAAGCCAGAGCGCAGTCGCTTCGGATCGGCCGCAACTCTTCTTACGTTCGGCGAATCAGCTCTTTTACCAGAACACGACCGATAGCTCCTATGCCACACTCTTTTTTGCCGAATACAACGATGAAACGCGACGGTTGCGTTATGCGAATTGTGGACACCTCGCCGCCCTTCTCCTTCGCAGAGATAACACTCTGGAGCGGCTTGGTTCGACGTGCACAGTGCTAGGCCTTTTCCCGGAATGGGATTGCTCCATTGAGGAACAACAGCTCTTCCCCGGAGACATACTGGCACTCTATACCGACGGAATCACCGAAGCATTCAATGACGCGGAAGAAGAGTTCGGTGAGCACCGCTTGATCGAAGTCTTGCGGCGAAATAGCAGTCGGTCTTCGCAGGAGTTACTTGCGGCGATCGTTGAC
>DASYBJ010000034.1:0-72423 GCA_036500845.1 Acidobacteriaceae bacterium | reverse complement strand
GAAGGCGCGCCAGCCCCCAAAGGTGAAAGAAAAAACTTCCTTAAGCTAACTTTCGGTCCGCCCGGAGCGACGAACCCAGTGTCCATTTCGCTTCTCAAGATAGATCCACTCTGCTTGCGCGCACAGGTTTCCGCACCAGTCCAGCATATAGACGAGCGCCGCGCTGCCTGCAGAGTCGAAATAGACGCGGCTGAAATAGGTAAGGCCCGGGTACCCGCTGTACTTCGCCTGGAGGGATGAATTGCCAAAAGGAGTGCCGCGAACCGCCCGAAATTCTCCCGCCTCCGCTGGCGTGAGCAGCGTGTACGGACGATCGAGGTTGAAGTTTCGAGTGAGCGCGGAACGCTGCAATTTTTTAAGGTTGTAGTCGGCTACGGCCTCCCGAAACATCTCTGGGCGATGTTCTGGTGCCTTGAGCGCAGCCTCAGGAGCCAGGGCGGGATTGATGTCTTCCGCGTTAATCGTGATCTGGGCAATCGCCCACTGCCGGTTTTGGCTTGAGTCCATCTTGGCGAAGATCTCACCGGGCATCAGCAGAGAGTAAATCGCGTACGAGTCTGCCAGACGCTCCAGCGGAGTGGGACCGGCGGTTCGTCCGCTGTGCGGGTGGGGAGAGGCTGTAGAAGAGGGATTGGATGAAGGGGGCGCCTGCGCATAGGTTGCAAGCGCGAGAGGGGAAAGAATCGCAAGGGCTGCAAGCTGAGCCCGCGCGCGGAAGCGATAGGAACGCATGCCGGTGTCCTCTGCTTGGATAATAAGACGCTTCGTCCCGATTTGTCGCTCGACCCGAAAGCTTGTGATCACCGGGAACAAGCATGCGTGAAACCAGAAAGCCCCGTTTCTATTTCTGGCCATATCAAACTTGTTAAGATCTTGCTTTTTTCCGCGCTTTGCGGACAATGGTGGGCGACCACGAATCGGAAACATGAGCCCACAGATCCGGTCCCCAGCCTCTGCTCTGCCAGGTTCCTGATCTAGGTGTGAGGTGCATCTAGCGATGCACCCACTCAGTGGCCAAGCTGATCCAGCGCCAGATTGAGCTCAAGGACATTCACCCTTGGATCACCGAGCACTCCGAATTGCCGGCCCTGGACGAGTGCCATGACGAGAGCACGCACACTGTCTTGAGAAAGATGCCGCACCTGGGCTACGCGCGCTACTTGATAGAGGGCAGCTGCCGGCGAGATATCGCTGTCCAGGCCAGAGCCGGAGGCCGTGACCAGATCAATCGGGACAGGTTGGCCGTTGTTTGTGGCCTGATATTGGGAAACATCCCCTGCTATACGGGTAAGAAGCTTCTGATTGGTCGGACCAAGGTTCGAGCCGCCAGAGGAAGTAGCGTCATAGCCATTCCCAGCGGCGGAAGGACGCCCATGAAAATAGCGGTCGCTCGTGAAGTTCTGGCCAATGAGTCTGGAGCCCAACACTTGGCCGTCCTTCACAATCAGTTGACCGTCCGCCTGACGCCGTAGCGCGAGTTGCCCGATCGCCGTCACGAGTAAGGGATAAAAGATGCCCAGCGCTATTGCGGTAATAATCGTAAAGCGAATAGAGACTTTGAGTTCGTTGCGCAGCATAAGACTCCTCCTGATTGCCTAGCTCAGGCCGAGGCCGGTTATACATACATCAATAAGCTTGATTCCGATGAAGGGTACAATTACGCCGCCGACTCCATAAATGAGGAGGTTACGGCGCAAGAGTGCCTGGGCTGACTTCGGCTCGTACTTTACTCCTCGCAGCGCCAGCGGAATCAAAGTCACTATGATTAGCGCGTTGAAGATCACGGCGGACAGAATCGCGGAATGCGGTGTTTTGAGGTGCATAATATTGAGCTGATTCAGCACGGGAAAGACGCCAGCAAACATCGCCGGGATGATGGCGAAGTATTTGGCTACGTCGTTGGCAATAGAGAAAGTCGTCAAGGCTCCGCGCGTCATCAGCAACTGCTTACCAATTTCTACAATCTCAATCAGCTTGGTCGGATTCGAATCAAGATCGACCATATTGCCGGCTTCCTTCGCCGCCTGTGTACCTGTGTTCATGGCGACCCCTACGTCGGCTTGCGCCAAAGCCGGTGCATCGTTGGTTCCGTCGCCAGTCATCGCGACCAGCTTTCCCTTGCCCTGCTCCCGGCGAATCAGATCCATCTTGTCCTTGGGCTTAGCCTCGGCAAGAAAGTCATCGACCCCGGCTTCGCGGGCGATCACCGCCGCGGTGAGCGGATTGTCGCCAGTGATCATGATGCTCCGGATCCCCATCGCCCGCAGGCGGGCCAGCCTCTCTTTGAGACCACCCTTCACGATGTCCTTGAGGTAGATCACGCCCAGGGCGCTCGCATTCTCTGCGACGACCAATGGTGTGCCTCCCATGCGCGCGATCTCTTCCACGCTGTCGCGGACCTTTTGCGGTAAGTTGGAACCTTGTTCCTCAAGAAAGCGGCTGATGGCATCAACTGATCCCTTACGGACTACGTGTCCAGGGAAGTCCACGCCAGACATGCGCGTCGTTGCACTGAAAGGGATGAATTCGGCTTGAAGCGCGGTGAGGTCGCGGCCGCGCAAGCCATACTTTTCCTTGGCCAGTACGACAATCGAGCGGCCTTCGGGCGTCTCGTCCGACAAGGAGGAGAGCTGCGCAGCATCGGCCAGACGTGCGGGGCTGATGTTCGGCGCAGGAATAAACTCTGTAGCCTGCCGATTGCCGAGCGTGATGGTGCCGGTCTTGTCGAGCAGCAGGGTGTTGACATCGCCAGCAGCCTCGACGGCGCGACCGGACATGGCGAGAACGTTGTACTGTACCAGGCGGTCCATACCCGCGATGCCTATAGCCGAAAGCAAGCCGCCGATGGTTGTTGGAATCAGGCAAACGAGCAGCGAGACCAGGACGAAAACGGTCTGGGGAGCGCTTGAATAGATCGCAAACGGCTGCAGGGTCGCCACAGCGAGCAAAAAGATGATAGTGAGACCGGAGAGCAGGATGCTGAGAGCGATCTCGTTGGGTGTCTTTTGCCGCTCTGCGCCTTCCACTAAGGCGATCATGCGGTCCAGAAATGTCTCGCCTGGATTCGAAGTAATCTTCACCTTGATCCAGTCAGAGAGAACTTTAGTGCCCCCCGTGACGGCCGAGCGGTCGCCGCCGGCTTCACGGATCACTGGTGCAGATTCACCGGTGATTGCCGACTCGTCGACGGAGGCCACACCTTCGATCACCTCGCCATCCCCAGCGATGTAGGAACCGGCCGCGACGTAGATCATGTCCCCGGCACGCAGGGCAGAACTGGTGACGTTCTCCTGCGAGCCATCTTCGCGGTAACGCAAAGCCACGGTTTCACCCTTCGCTTTGCGGAGCGTGTCAGCCTGCGCCTTTCCGCGGCCCTCCGCCATTGCTTCAGCGAAGTTAGCAAACAGAACAGTGAACCAGAGCCACAAGGTGATCTGAAGGTCGAAGGCAAAGCTGCCGGTGTGCCGAACAATATCTTCAATGAGCAGAGCGGTGGTGAGCACGCTGCCCACTTCCACCACCAGCATGACCGGATTTTTTACCATCACCTGCGGATTGAGCTTGCGGAACGCGTCGATGATCGCCTGACGCAAGATTTGAGTGTTCCAAAGGCTTTGCTTTTTCGCCATAGTAGTTTCTCCCGTGCTCGATTGCGCTAGAAAGTCTTTCCTGCGTGGAGCAATAGGTGCTCAAGAATGGGGCCGAGGCTCAACGCGGGGAAGAAGGTGAGTGCACCGACAATCAAAATCACGCTGACTAGCAGCACGGTAAATAAGGTAGTGTTGACTGGAAATGTTCCGGAAGAAGGCGGAACGCTCCTCTTTGTTGCCAAATTGCCAGCGAGGGCCAGCATGGGAACCATCATCAGGAATCGTCCCGCCAGCATATTGGCAGCGAGAGTCAGGTTGTACCAATTGGTATTAGCATTGAGGCCCGCGAAGGCCGAGCCGTTATTACCCGCAGCCGACACATAGGCATAGAGAATTTCGGATAGCCCATGTGGGCCGGCATTGTTCAAGCTGTTGAGAGCTACGGGATGGAGTACAGAGATCCCCGCCATCACGAGAATTAGAAGAGGGAAGATGAGGACATAGAGCATCGCGAGCTTCACGTCATAACTCTCAATCTTCTTCCCTAAGTATTCCGGTGTGCGGCCCACCATCAGGCCAGCGATGAACACAGAAAGCACGACGAAAACGAGCATCCCGTATAGGCCCGATCCCACGCCGCCAAAGATAATCTCTCCAAGCATGATGTTGACCAGTGGGACCATGCCACCTAACGGCATGAAGGAGTCATGCATTCCGTTCACTGCCCCGCAACTTGCATCCGTGGTCATCGTCGCAAACAGTGCAGTTTGCGGGATGCCGAAGCGAACCTCTTTGCCTTCCATATTGCCGCCGGAGTTGAGCACAGTGGTGTGTTGATCCACGCCATGCAGTAGCGGGTGAGGCTGCGTTTCTGCCCAGTAAAGGATGGCGAAGCCAGCGACAAAGAAAATCGCCATCGCCGCAAAAACGGCCCATCCGTGTCCGGAAGAACCGGTCATCTTTCCTAGGGTGACGGTCAGCGCAGCGGGGATAAGGAAGATCAGTTCCATCTCAACAAAGTTGGCCAGTGGCGTTGGATTTTCGAACGGATGAGCACTGTTTGAATTGAAGAATCCTCCACCATTGGTGCCTAACTCCTTGATCACCTCTTGCGACGCAACAGGTCCTTGACCGATGGTTTGTGCTTGCTTGGGCGTCTCGAGAGGCGAAGCTACGGTGTAGGGCTTAAGGTTCTGCGGTACTCCTTGCTGAATCAGAATTGGCGCGACAATCAGGCATATAGGCAAGAGGATCCACAGAATGACCCGTGTCGTATCCACCCAGAAGTTTCCGATCGTCGAGGATTCTCTGCGCGCGATTCCTCGCACGAATGCGATCCCGACGACGATACCGATGGCTGCGCTTAGAAAGTTGTGATAGGCAAGTCCCACCATCTCGCTGAAGTAGCTCATCGTCGACTCAGGCGTGTACGCTTGCCAATTCGTATTGGTTGTGAACGAGGCAGCGGTGTTGAAGGCCAGTGCTGGGGCGACGCCGGCAAGATGCTGAGGGTTCCAGGGAAGGAAGTACTGCAAGCGCTCGATCAGGTATGTCAGTAACATAGAGACCAGGCTGAAGATCAGCATGGCCGCGCCATATTGTTTCCAGCCCATCTCGCGATCGGCGTGGACCCCGCAGATTTTGTAGAAGGTCCGCTCTATAGGTCGAAGCACGGGATCAAGAAATGTTTTTTGCCCTTCCACGACTCGGGCAATATACAGGCCGAGCGGCCGCATCAAGACGACCAGCACGCCAAAATAAAGTACAAATTGCAACCAACCATTCGCTGTCATTTCAAAACTTCTCCGGACGTAGCAGCGTGATCACCAAATAAATGAGGATCAACACTGTCAGGATGAGTACGATGAGTGTGGTCGTGGACATTTATAAATTCACCTCAACTTGTCGCACGCGTAGACGTATGCGACCGCGATTACAAAGAAGGCGATTGTGAAACACACCATCAGAAAATCTTGCATTTCTCTGCTCCAATGAAATCTGGCTTGGGAAGATCCCGATCCTAGTTCGTTCCCGCGACCGTCCGGTTCTCTCCGAGATGGAAGTCGCTAAATGGGACAGACATCACCGGAGTACCTCAAGAATTGATCCCTCAAAAGCCGCATTTCCCGGTCTAGATATCTCTTGAGCCTCGTTTTAGTACACGCGTGAAGCACTAAGAGCGGCGTAAAAGAAAAATAAGGAGTTTATAAAGGCGGGGTCGGCGGGAAGCCTGGTGAGCCACTAAGTCAGTAATCGACAATTGACGTTAAGAGAGTCAGCTTAAGTCCCGTTGATCTATCCAACGGAAGGCAAAATCGGAACTGCCACCTTCAAAAGACGCGAGGCGGAGCGTTCAAGGATACGCGAGCATTTTGAATGTCCCGCTTCTTTCGTGGAGTGGTCTTGAGTTTTCGGATCGACCGCGTGTTCTATTTCGAACCGGAGAAGTTCTTGACTACGGAGAGTCGTCGAACTTTCGCCAACCGGGCGCCTTTAGCTGGGGCGCTAGCTTAGGACGAGCCGACGTTTATCTACACCCAGCCGCCGTCAATGATGTGGCTCTGGCCGGTGATCGCGCTGCTATCATCGGATGCTAGAAACAGCGCCAGTCGCGCTACTTCCTCCGGAAGCAACATGCGCTTGATTGATTGGTTGTCCAGGATCTCCGCCATGTACTCGGGCGTGAGCCACAGCCTCAATTGGCGCTCCGTCTGAATCGCTCCTGGAAGGATCGCATTAACCCGAACATTCCATGGGCCGAGTTCTTTCGAGAGGGTGCGGGTCAGGCCGACGATTCCTGCTTTTGATGCAATGTAGGCTGGAAAACCGGTAGTGGGAATGATCGGTGCGATCGAACTCATATTTATGATAGAGCCTCTCCCCGCCCTCTTCAGTGCGGGAATCAAGGCTTGCGTCACAAAGAACTGGTGCCGCAGATTCTGCGCGATGCATCGATCCCAGAACTCAGGAGTCACGCTATCCGTCTCATGCCTTGTATCGTTACCTGCATTGTTCACTAGCGCTTTGGGTGTGCCCATCCGTGCCAATAGTGCATCCATTACGCGCTGAATGGCGGAGGCGTCCGTCAGGTCGCATTCGAAGAAAGTAGGCACATGCGAGCACTTCGAAGACAGTTGCTCAACCAGCCCCTGGGCGGCAACTGTTTGCAAGTCGAGAAACCCAACACGCGCGCCCTGCTCGGCGAAGAGTTGAACAAAGGCGGCTCCAATCCCAGACGCTCCTCCGGTGATGATTACAAGCTGATCCCGGAGACTGGGGTAGGTGGCAAAATTGCTGAACTGGCTATCCGCTGGAACTTGCTCTTGCTCTCGTGGGTCGTTCTCCTCCACGGCGATTCTCCCTGAGTTTGATCTCTCTCCCGCTGCATTGTATAGGGCGGTTGCTTGAAGAGCGTTGACCGAAGCGCATCTAGCCTTCATAGAGGACCAAGCAGGGCTTCAGCTGACTAAAGTTGCGAACCGAAGTTGGAGCTGATTTCCTTATGGCTGAATAGTGACTTGACGACTCCCAACTGGCACGGCCTACCTAGACCTCGTCTCCGCTAACTCCAACCCAACCCATCGCCACGCACAGCGCAGCCACATCACCGATCTGCTCTTCGAGCGCTGCTGGCACGATCTCGCAATCCCGCAGAGCCTGCGGGAGCGCCTCGCGTTCGACTACCTTGCGCATGGGATCCAGGAGCTTGCGACCGAATCGGCGCGCCAGTCCGCCCAGCACAATGCGTTCCGGGTTGAGCACATCGATGAGGATCGCAATCGTCTGCCCCAGGCGCCGGCCGGAGATCGAGATTACACGCAACGCGACTCTGTCTCCCGCCTGAGCGGCCTCAGCTATGTCCTTAGCTGTTAACATCCCAGCTTTCGTACGGGCGTTCAGTGCGCTCGATTGACCGCGAGACTCGGCGGCCGCCAGCATACGTGTCGCCAACCGGGCCATGCCCCCTCCGCTTGCCCAACCCTCGACCGAGCCGGCCTTGTTGTAGCCCACTGGCCCGATCGACGTGAGCCGGACGTGGCCGATCTCGCCCGCACTGTCTTCAGCGCCGTGGTACACACGGCCGTGGATGATGATTCCGGCCCCCAAGCCAGTACCCAAGGTAAGAAAGACCATGTGCTGCACACCGCGTCCGGCTCCATAACGATGCTCAGCGACCGCGCCGGCGTTTGCGTCATTTTCAACCCTGCAGGGTACGTGGAAACGGTCCTCCAGGATTTGGCGGATTGGCACGTCTATCCACGTGGCCATATTGGGTGGCGCCTGAATGATGCCACGTTTGCGGTCGAGCGGACTGCCGCAGCTTACGCCGATACCACCGATCGGACAGTTTGAGCCCCCATGTTGCACGAGTAAGTGATCGATTGTGTCTAGCATCCTTCTGAGTGCTGGCTGCGGGCCTTGTTCGGGCAGGGTTGGAAATTCCACACGTCCCAGAACTGCCGGAGGAGCTTTCGAAACGACGATTGCCGTCTTCGTTCCTCCGAGATCGACGCCAATGTAAATCTTTTGCATCAGGCTCTGAAATGCGCCCCCTTCGTTCGTGTTTACCCAACTGCAGTATAGACATCCGGAGCAACACAACCCGGCTACTTACGAAAGAAGGCGCCATCTTTGGAGGGGAAACCTTTCGAATCGATTGGTGCGATTAGACCGGGCGAAAAAGTATCAGACAGAATTACAGAGCGGGGCGTTACCTAGGGTCAAAGGCTTCCGCGTCTTGCGCCTCTCGTTGTGCAGCTGCATACTTGTACTAAAGTAAGTCATAAATATGACGAATGTAAGTACGAGTTGAAAGGCTCAAAAAATGTCCGGTTCCTCCCCCACTGCACTCCTCTCCGTTCCCTATGTCTCCGTTCAGGAGGCCCTATGAGCCCGCGCCGCAGACACGGCGGGGGACGGCCTCGCTCCGCGAACTCCATAATGGATTTGGCTGAGCGCTGGGGAATCTCAGAAAAATCCGCGCGTCGGCTTAGAGATCTGAATCTCACCGACGAAGCGATGGCGATCCTCGTTGCCGAATCCAAACGGTATCGTGCGGCACAAATGCACCATATTGCTGCTCACGGAAAGTACATCGGCGGACTCAAAGCTCTGGGGATGAAGAGTCGCGTTCCAGGGCGCTACTGTTCGGAGGGAGTCGGAGTTCCTAGTGAGAGAAGGGAAGCGCGCCCGGTGACAGGCGCGTGACGGTCAACGGAAGCGTCGCGCGGCGCGAACACATGCAACAGAGAGCACGGGAGCGCTTCGGCGTGGAAATCGGCAAGCTCGCGCGGCGCAGCCTGATTCGCAAAGTGCAGTCGGGCGAGGTGCACTACGCGCGCAAGCTCAGCCATTCGCGCACAGTCATAGTGGCGGAGTACGCGGGAATGGAGGTTACCTTTATCTACTGCGGTAGGACGAAGAGCATCCTAACGTTCCTGCCCGCGGAGGCGCGGGAAACAGCCGCGTGGCGTGAGTGCCGAAGCCCGCTCTGGAGCCTATCTTGCGATATACGCCCATGAGTTTTCCCTAGGGCAAACTCTCACTCCAGGAAGCCTGGAAATGGGAGTGGGCGTTCTCCGCTGCCACTTTGCGCGGAAGCAGTCTGGATCTGGTCCTACAACATTAGGGGATTGATAAAGGGAAAGGAAGGCTCACGAGTGTCGCACACAAGGTCTCCTTGCGAGACCTTGTCACGGCCCTTTGACCGCAATGAAAGGAACTCTTTCCTCAGGCGTTGGCCGACGTCACCGCTCCGCCGTTCCATTCGATGACCAACCCGGACCAAGACGCCGTTCGCGATGGAGGCCCAGCCCGCGTGGCCGAAATCGAGCAGTACTGGCGGGAATTACTCGCACGATCTATGGCACTCCGGCGTCAGGCGAACCCGTCCATATCGAACTCACGTTGGAGGGGTTCACCCTCGGAATCGCGACAATGGAGGCAGCCAAAGAACACCACAGCCTACGACCGGGTGGAGAAGGGCACTGGATCGAAATCGTCCTTTGGACCGACGACACTCATGCTGCATTGAACGCCTTAGTCGCCAAGGGCGCGCCTCTTCTCTCTCCCGCCCATGACTTTCTCGACGGCAAGCTGCGCGCCGCTTGGATCGCTGATCCGGATGGCAATCCCATCCAACTTGTTCAACGGAGACACTGAAACGGCGACGCTCGGAATTGCGGCCCAAACAGGAGATGCATTAGGCGGACCCCTGCAGGTGAAAGGGGCAATTTCTATCGCTCACGACATCGTGGCATAGGGCGCCCGCGAACCGCCGCAGCACCCGCGAAACGTACAGCGCCTCCTCGGTGGCCAGAATCGCTCAGGTTGAACCACTCCTGCAGGGAGTACACCCGCAGCACGACGAAAGACTCAATGGCTCCAAGATCGAGCGGCGGAGCACGTCGTTCTTAGCTGTAGTTCGGATCGGCCGTGAAAACCACGAATTTGACCGATTATTGAAGGGATAACGAATGCAATCATCGTCCGGCAAGCCGTCTCCCCAGTCCTAAGCGCGTGCCCATCCGGATCGGCTCATTCTCCCCTTGTAGCTCATCCGCGCGCTGTTGCCAGCGAATCGCAGCGGACCCCAAATCCAATCCACGCACTGCATCCTCGAGAAGCACTTCCCGGGGCTTATCCGACTGCTGAATAAAGGAGTAGAGCGCATAGCGCGTTTCGTCTGCGACATCGTCCAGTGGATCGCCAGCGACCTTGCGAATGTCTCCTGGCCGCGTCTCGTCGTGCATCCTTGTGCGGATCGCTTCAAATGTCTTCGGACAGACATCCGTGATTTCGAACTCACCGGTCCGCAGCATCCGATAGAGCAACTGCCAGCCGCCTATCCGGTCATTCGATGCCCGCTCACACGACACCTCCCAAGGAGTAAGCACCTCGTTGATCTGATCGGCAATGGTGTGCCCGTCGCCAATCTCTTTGAAATTGGCTGGGTCAAGATATGAGGCGACGATGCGCCGTCTTTGTCCATCCTTCAAAGGCTTGATGAAAGCCTCGACGATCATCTCCGCCAGCTCATAAGCCGCGACATGCGGCACCACCAATTCGCCGATCTTCCGGATGCGCCCTTCTGGGAACTCCGCGCCCTCCGGTTGACCGAAGCGCCTCGAATCGACGCCTGGGACCTGCACCCGGTCATTGCTCTCCGCAGGCCCGCGTACATACAGCCCGGCTGATGAAGAGGACTTCCCATAACCGTAATCGATCGAGAGGAAGTGGTTGTGCCACCACTCTACGTTGGCCTCGGCCAACGGTTTGATGATTCCTCTGTTGAGAAATGGGAAATAGGCTCCTTCGAGCGAGCACCAGCAACCCTGCTCCATTGCTGCCGCAGCGCCTCCCGCCATCATATGCAAGCGCTTGGCATAGTGGGCATCCAGGAGATTGTGGTCAGAGAGTCTGCCGGGAATGAATGCGATCGAGAAGGGAATGGCAGCGCCATCGGAAGGCCACCGGCCATCGCGGTAGAGGGTGCCGGGTCGGGCCGATTGGCTGGAATTGTGCACTGGACAGTGGCCGCGCAGAAAAAGCTGTTGATGCCAAGCCGCGCCAATGTTGCCCGGGTTTGAAGTCAGCCGCATCCGTAAGCGCAGGTCTCGGTCGGTTGAGCTTAGACGGCCGAGGATATTCCTTACCTGCTTCTCTGTGTGAAGTGTCGACTCATCGAAGCCAATGAATGAGTATCTCGGGCCTAGATACTTCCAGACGTCGTTGTCCGTCCGCATGTAAGCGAAACGGATCGTCGCGCCTGAGGGGAAGGTCCACTTATATTTCGGCTGCCCAACGAAGACTCCGCCCAGTGGCGTGTAGAGGCGGCGGGTCTTGTCGATGATGTCCGTCATCTCGGAGAACGATGACCGAAATATGATCCCGCGAAGATGCGGGTTTTCGTGTTCCTGCACCGCATCCATTAGCATGGTTTCTGTCTTCAGTGATCCGGCCGAACCACCGAAGAAGAGAATGTCCGCTTCCGAATCGAGCGCCGCCTGCTGCGCCGCTGTCGCCGGATGCCAACGATAGCGCTCACTCATCGTTCGCACTGTCAGATGCTGCGCGTGTCCTTGTGGATCGCAGCCAAGCGGATTGATAGATCTCTTGAGAAGCGCCCTTTCTATCCCTTTCCGCCGGCGCGGGGCGCGAAAGGACAAGCTCCTCGCGAAGCGAATCAAGCGCTTTGAGCTGTCCCGTGATATTTCCCTTCGTCACCTCGGGATCGAGATTGGCTAGGTCCCAATATTTATGCAATATCTTTCGTCGACTGAAGACGTCGTCCTTCCGCTGGGCCGTAGGGCGTTTCGGAAGGGCCGCGGAATCGGCACTTGCAGTTTCTCGCCTGGATTTCGAGGCGGTTTTCTTGGCCGGCATGAGTGAGTGACTCCAAGGACAGGATCGGCGAGGAGGGAGCAGGGTTCAGGATTGGCAAGGAAGCGGATGTTTCACATTTTGGGAAAGAATGATGCGGGTCGGGAGCCGATCTCTGAGAGAATCAACATCCACATCCCCCGACAAGCTAGGTTGTTACGCGACATCCTCGTAGCTGCCCTAGCCGCACTGTTAGATTCTTCCCATTCGATGTCCGTATCCTGGCAATATTCATATTGGGATCGAGATAAGAGACAGTCGCCGCGGTTCCGTCGGCGAGCGTGATCCCGGCGCCCTTCCTCAGTTTTGACGAAGAATTCCTCGCGTCGAACCTCGTCATCGCTGCATCATTCAGGTCCCGGGCGTTCCTTTTGATGGCATCGGCATTCCTGCCTGCGAGTTCGGCGTCGCGAGCCGTCTTGTAATCCTTGTGTTCGGCGCTGTTGATCTCGAAGACTTCCTTGGGTACGATCTGCAGTTCCTGCGACACGCCATTGGGCATCTGAACTTGCATCGAATGGCTTCGGTATCCATACTCCGGATCACCTCGATCGAAGTTATTCTGCTCACGCACGACTGGGAATCTCTTCCTGATGGCGGCCACAACTGCATCTCTGGCCTTCGGCGAGTCCACCGAGATCTGTGCCGCTCCATAATCGTTGATAGTTTCGGGCGGTTGGCCTTCCTGTTCGATCTTCTCCGCAAGCCGTTCGGGATTCTTTGCATCGCGGCTGGCTGCAAGCTTTGCCCCGGAAATGTTTCTAATCGCCGAGTGTAAGCCAGAGCGGTAGGTTCGCATCGCCTCCGTAGCCAGTACCTGATTTATGGCCGGGTTGTCGGAAGGCTGCGTGATCACGCGTCTGCTCTCAGGATCGATAGCACCGACTGGCTGGACGCGATTGGACGCCAGTTGAATCTCCGGCCGAAGCTCGCGGTTTTCTTCAGCAGCTTTCGCTGCTCGGGCCGCTTGGGCGCCGAGCGGCCGCTGGCTGGTAAATCCGAGGCTCTCGAGTGGATGAGAGGCAACCAGTAGGTAACCAAGATCGCTGAGCGGATGGGAAGAGGCGTCGCGCGAAGATGACATAGAAAGGGAAAACAGACGGGAACCGTGGATCAGAAAGTAAGATCAGATCATAAGACAGCGAGTCAGCTAAACGGCTGGTGTGCCTCACCTTCGCGAAGCTAAGGTAAGATCTTGGCAATTCGAATAAACTGGGTATTTCTGCCGAATACCACGCTGCCGACAGTTCTGCCCCGTGTCCGAACTAGAGCTGCCTCGCCGACTTGGTAAAACAGCTACTCAAGAACCTTCAGGTTCTTATCTCGTTGCTGAGCCTTCGCGAGGTTCGTTTTGGGCAGGTATCCGATCTGGCCATTCGACAGAACCTTCACGTAGCCTGACTCGGTCTCCGGTGTCATCGCAACATGTCGGCTGAGATCAGCATTTTGCTGTAGCGTCTGCTGCAGTTGTTGACTACGTTGCGAAAGCGCTGCATTTTTGGCCTGATCGAGCGTCTGCTTATAGGCCTTCACGCTAGTGTCATAGCTCCTATTTAGGTTGGCGATGTTAACCTCATCTTCCGCCAGACGCTGCCGTCGTGCGCCTTCGTCGGCAGCGTAGCGGCTGTTCGGTGCACCGTAGTCTGGGCGCAGCGCACCGGCGATCCCGCCCGAGAAATACCCTGCAAGTCCGCGGCGAATCTTGGTTCCCAATCCTGGCTTGTACTGATCTGAAGAGGGATTCGTAGGAACATCATCTGCGCTGCGTGCCTGTTCGAGCTGCGTCGAAAGAGCCCGATCGTATTTAGGCCCAGACCCGATGCTCGCCAAGGTATCTTTTGCCGACCTCGCGTCCGTTAAGGGAGTGGCGTCCACTTTGGGAGTTGCCTGCGACGGCGCAGCGGCGAGGCTCCCGGTCAGCGGAGTTGTCTCGCCCGGCCCCGAATGCGGAGGAGTATCCGGTGGAGGAGTTACCAGCGCCTGGGCCGGAACGGGGGAAATCAGTCCCTGCAGCAATTGTGTTGCGTTGTCCTCATTATCGAAAGCAAAGACGCGATCGTCCGTCATACCCTAGTTGCCACCTCCGACGGTCTTGCCCAGAGAGCCAGCGAGGCTGCCACCCAACTGATCCCAGAAGCTGGGTGTCTGCGCTGTGCCGGCCTGCGTGCCCAGTTCTTGGTTGCCCACGCCCGACGCTGTGCCGTAGAGTCCCGCTTCCATCTGCGCTGGAAAGGTAGAGGCGCCCAGAGCTGCCTTATTGTAAGCCGCTTCGCTCGAGATGCGCTGCTGCTGCGCTGACGCAAGATCCCCTGACAGGTTGCGTGTGTTCTGTTGCGCTGCCGCAGAAGCCGTCGCCGCATTGGCCGCGGAGTTCTGTCCCGTACGCAATGCCTGAGACTGTAAGGCTCCCTGGAGAGAATTAGCGCCAGCATCTGAGACGTTGGTGAGTCCCTGATTGATCGTCTGGTCGTATTCCCCACCCTTCACATAAGGATTACCGGAGACAAATTGCGCCAGCTGCTTTTGATAATTGCCGACATCGTTCTGCGCTGTCCCATATGCCGACTGCGCGTTGCCAAAGTTCGCCGCGTTCTGCAACGAGGCTGTGTTGTATGTCTGGGTGCTCTGACCTCTACTCATTGGTTCCTCTCAGGTCCTTTGCAAAGTGCGCAAACTCACGATCAACGCATTCGAAGCCTGCCCTGCAGAGCGGCTTCTGGATCATTCGCTTAAGCTTTCGCGGCACAAAGCACTCCAACCAGCGAAAACCTCGCAGTTTCAAAGCGTAACTCAGCCCTTGGATCTCGCGGCGCGAGAAAGCAGTCGCCTTCGGATCGCAGCCGACGAAACGCATCTCGGCGATGGACTCTACGTAGATACAGTTGCGGATCGTGCCCGTCTCGTCCACACCTACCAAGGCAATCGCGATCTGCGGAGTGAAAAGATAGGGCAGTTCGTAATTACTTTCTTGGACGGCCTGATGTTTTAAATGGAGCTCAACAATAACGGGCCAGTCATCCGGAGTGGCCTCGCGCAAAGTGATAGGTACCATAAAAATATCGATCAGTCCTCACGTTTCACAAGCACCTATTGAACGACGATTGATAGCTGAGTACTAAGAAATGGGCTTCAGCGGCTACTCTTCACTTGCACCCCATGCTTCTTGGCATACTCGAGCAGACTCTGTCGCGATTGCTCGAGGGCCGCACTTATGTTGGCCACCGCGGCCTTGGGATCGATCTCGCCAACGTTAGTCTTCGGGTACACCCCCCCACACGCGGGGCAGGCCTCGTGGCCGACAGCAATCTGCACTACGTGCTTGGTCCCCTGCTCATCCAGGAGCTCGACGATATGGAAGCCACTCCCAAGATCCAAATACTGTGTATGTGGCCGGAACATCAAGCCTCCATTACTTCGGCGGCATGCAGCAGAGCGCCGACGACGTCTTCTTGCGTTCGTTCTGGAGCATCGTTCCAGTCGGCTACAAGTCCAGTCCCAATTGTCCGCACGATGGCCTGATACGCGAGGTGGATATCGGCAGCTGGATTGCGGTCGTACTCACAGTAGAGAGCGCCTAACATGCACCGCGATTGAATCTCGCCGGTACGAAGCATGGTCCGGACGTATGTTCCTGTTCCGTCCTTCAGTCTGCCGAGATAGTGTTGAGTCCAGCCACCATGTTGGCCCACGCGGTACGCGGCTTTGCGCAGGAGTTCGGCTGCATCCTGAGCCGGCGTAGCCGGCTCTTTGGTCGCAGGGACAGACACAGGTACTTCGACCACTTCCTCAAACATCCGCATATAGCCTTCCTCCGTTATTCCCTAAAGCCCCGCCCCCACCGGTCGCGCCACTACTCACACCGCCCGAAGCCGTTACAGTCGGAGTAGAGGAGTAGCCACTACCGGCGTTGCCTGGGATCACCTGTACTACAGCACCGGCTTCAATGACGGCCGTCGCCGTCGCGCCTGTTCCGCTGCTGTCCGTAATCGCGATCGCCGGCGCAGCCGTCAGATCGTTGCCCCCCGAGACAATCTGGTAGGCAACGATTGCTCCACTAACAACGATCGCCTTGATCACAGGCAGTACGAGGCCACTTCCGTTTGCGATGACTGAAACTTTTCCTACTGGAACCCAGTCGTCCGGAAAAGTCTGCGTAAGCGAAGGCTTGAGCTGATATCGTGATCCATCCCAGATAACGTATGCATCCGTTCCGTAGGCGATGTTTAGAATGGTCCCCGCGGGAACCGCCTGCGATGCCGATCCGACGATACGGGCCCATGAGGTTCCCACGCCTCCGGTGCCGTAAATGCGCACGATCGCGGAGCTACCATTCGCTATGCTGTCGACCGTCGCGAAGTTCGATTGATTAAGGCTGACGTTGTTTTCTGTTGCCGATGAGCTCTGCTTGCCGGCGCTGACCGCTGCCGGCTGCACCTGATAGTTGTTCCACGCCTTCTGGTCGTAGCTCGAACGTAGGCGCCAGAACAATGTCACTCCGGGACCCGGGAAGATGTAACTCGTATTAGTCGATAGAGGATATGTCGTTACGGCTCCGCTAAAGTCCGCTGCGGTCGAACTGGATAGCTCTTGATAGATTTGGGCGTTCGTCGAGTTCTTAGGAGCCGTCCCCCGGCTGCCTGACTGGGGTAGCATGATTGATACGGAGAACTGGCCATTGGCACCGGTCACTGAGAATGCGCAGAGCGGCGGTGGCCCACTGAACGACGGCGGAGTGCTATCAACCTTCTGGATGGGCGACGAGCCGACCTGCTGATAAATTGCTTGGAACTCGTTATAAACACCAGTCAGGGTCTCGCGCAGATCGTTGTTGCCCCTGGCCGCATTATTGATTTGTCCAAGATTGAGTTTGAGGGCCATGAAGCGATTTAGTCTTCCACAAATGGCATTACAGGTAGGGTGAGAACAATCGCTGAGAATCAAAAACTAGCGACGAAGATGAAGAATAGCTAACTTTTTAACTCCCTCCGCTCGTTCTTCCGCTAAACAGCGGACGCGAAAACAAGTTGACATACTTGAGCCCAAACCATGCGTCCGGCGTCTTGCCGTTGGTGAAACGGCAGCGAAACCGTTCATTCTGTCCGCGCGCGCCCGCGGAGTAGCCCTTCCAGTTCTCCGGGGTTAACCGGAAAGGCTGGAGCTTGATCTCTCTGGTTGCCGTAGGTCCTTGCTCTCCGCGGCTAGCCGAAGTTACAAAGCTCCGCGCAGCCATTACGGAAACATGCATCATCCCTTGGCCTAGTGCATTCGCACTCACGCCGCCGAGCATCGATACGGCCATATTGCCGGCATCGCATACCGTCTCGTACTGGCAGTCGATGCCCTCTCCGTTGTCGTTGTACACGCCGGGTGTGATCGCCTGCACCGTACCATCGGGAGACGAAGACGCAATCAGGATCTGCGACTGGCGAAAGCTGCCAAACCTCGAAGAATTCTCCGGTAACTGCCGCTCGCAGCGTACCGCGGTGTATCCCGCAATGTCATCGACACTCCACTTGCGGGCGCCGCCCACGGCCATTTCTTTACCGGCATACTCAGAAAAATGAATCGGTGCCGCCATCCCCTCGAGATAGTTCATCGTGAGGCAGAGATTTGGCGCAGTTGCCGCTCCAACTGGTAAACCGATCCGAAGCTCTTTGCTCTCTTCATCCACGCAGCACCAAACCGTCTCCTGGGCATCCCAGTTGATCGTCGACCAGAATTCGGGGATTTCCTTGGTGAGCAATTCCGGCTGGGCGGAGCTGGGCGTATAAGCGTAGACGCCGCTCCGATGGACAAAGAGAAGAAACTCATTTGTGACACACACGGCGCGCGGGCCACAGGGACCAACTCCTTCCCATCGCTGTTGCACAGACCACGTCGAGGGATCGGTTGCCGTAGGGCTGATCACAAACCCGGATCGTTCCTTTAGCGAGTAGAGGGTCCCCAGGTACTCGCGCGCGCAAATACACCGTTGGCCGTTGCCATTTGCTACTTGGATCGGGCTGGTGTCGCCATAATAAGATTCAGAGTCCGCGGCGAGCGAGATGTAGTGGCCACTCGCGTAACCATCCACACCGGTCAAGACCACACGGTCATTCGACGGCGAGTAGTAAACATCGACGGATGGGGGGGCTTGGATTACGCGCAGCCTGTCCGTCATGTCCGTCGAGGTCTCGCCCAGGAGAAACTCATCTGTAAAGTTGAACAGCGCCGTAGTCGTGGTATTGTCGGGAATCACGGTGGCTGACATTGGCGTCCCGCTGGAGATTGTTGCCGAAGGAATATAAAAGAACGGACCCACATTGGTCCCATCCGCTACGGTGAATCCAATTGTCCGGTTGATCACGTTGCTGGGACCAGTGGGGATATTCGCCATATGCAGCGCAAAACCTGGCAGATCAACGTGGACAGAAGTAAATGCTGGCACGATCCCGGAGAGACTTCCATTACGATTCGTAAACGCGATGCATGCATATCGCAGCCCGGCAGCATCCGGCGCGATATTCCCTGCGCTGCCAGATGTGTTCGAAACCGGAGGGGGTGGGCCACCGGCTGCGGATAAGACACTCGCCGTCGTGTTGGGCTGAAAGCTGCCGACCAATGCGTACGCAGTGGTATCTGGCGGAGGCGATCCAGTTGGTACATCGGCCTCATATAAGTTCACGCCGGTGATGATGAATTGTGCCGAAGGAATCGGAATCTGGACTGCATCACCCTCCACCGTGTCTATGAGCACGGCGGCCATCGAGGGCAAAGTTTCACCGGTTGTATTAGTTGCAGTCGTTATGATGTAGACATCGCGGCCGGGAGGGAAGTTCCCCTGACCAGATCCGCGTGTCACAATTGGAGTCGGGGGAGGTTCAACTCCGCCAGGCGTAATACGTGCCGTGTTGGATTCGGGTGGCGCTGCACCAGTCGCCATAGCCGTGACCGCGACCGTTGAGCCGTGGGCAAAGCTCCCCACGAGCGCGTAACTCTGGGTTGCGGGTGCGGTCGTTCCCGTCGCTTGGTCAGCCACGTAAACATTGATTGATTGTGGTGCGTACGGCGGAGCCAACCCTTGAATCCACCCGGGAAGCGCAGTCACTGCAGGCAATTCCAGCCGCAGTGCGTCATTCGCATTGGTATTCGTTAGAACAGCCGGGCCTGAAGGGATCGACTCGCCTTGCGCATTGATGTGGGTAAGAGCAACATAGACATCTCTACCCGCAGGGAAACTTCCCGCGCCCGCGCTTCGAGTAACACCGGCAGAATTCGGTGCAGGAAGCCGATTCGCCAACACCGGCGTGTGTTCCTTCCAGATTGCGGTTCCATCTGCTACGGTCGTACTTTCTGTCAACGGCCAGATCGGCTCCACTACCCCAGTAGTTCCGGCCTGAATGCATTGATAAAGGTGTCCATTCCCTCCACTTGCCGCCGGCTGAACATATTCATTGACTAAGTAAGATTCTGCTGCCGACCACGCGCCGCCTATGGGCTTCTGTCCATAGGGGTCGAGCTCCTGCGTCTTCAGGTTATAGACCTCAATTGGCGCCTTTGCGTCCTTAAGGTCAGAGAACGCAATCAGTGCTCTGTTGTAGCATTCGGAGATGATTGCGTGAGAGCCCTTGGGTTGACTGACCAGCGGACCCTGAACGCGCTTCAATATTCCTGAACCGGCCGGCGTCTCAACGAGGAGAAAGCCGTCAGTATCGAACAGCATTGGTGCATCAAAGAGGATCTCACCCGAGTTCTCCGGGGTGTAAATCAGCGAAGCAAGACCCGTGATGCTCGCCTGGTTCGGCCCCTGGAGTGCCGTCTTCAGCCCGTATCGGGTGGCCACTGTTGTGAGCTGGAACCGGCAGTTCTTGCAAACCGCCGCGACTCCGATTGGCAACACTGTAGGGTCGTCGTTGTCCACAAGACCACCGAACCGTGTGCACTCGTGGGGTAGAAAGCCGTCGAAGTTGATGGCGGTTCCCCTAGACGCTACGCTTGGTTGCGGCTAGAACCACTTTGCCGTTCAGGACTGCCGAGGGATACGATCCTGCAACGAGCTCACTGCCGCCTGGAGTGAAGACTTGCAAGAGGTAGCCTGAAGGGGAAGAAACACCCGCAACCACCGGCTGCACATAGTAACCATCCAGGCTCTCGAAGAAGATCCCAGGTCCCCCGCTCAAGGGAGCTTCGGAGAGGCCTTCCACCTCCAATCCGCCGGTATTCGCTGGTGCCTCTAGATTCAGCGTATCTCCACCCGGTGTGTAGTTACCGCTGAAGGCTAGCCCGAGATACAGAGTGCTGTTGCGCACACCGGGAGTGTAGTCAAGCAATGAGACTAGAATTGCCATATGAGAATCTCCTTCTATTCGGTCGAATATGTTCCACCGCAGGAAAGCCGAACACTCCCTATCCAATGAGGTTCGTGGCTTTGTTCTTCGTGATTGAAAAGGGCACGATGAGTGAGCCAAGGCACTACGTAGCTAGCGGAAAGCGACAGCATTGAGCTTCAACAAAGCTCTCGAAGGCTGCCCGCTGCATGGTTCGGTGTTGTTCAACGAAACCGAATCCTAGCGTCCTTGCAAGTTATAGATTAGTCCCTGAAACAGGACGATCGAATCGATGATATTTCTAAACGGAACCGTCAGTGGAACTGAACTTTCGAGGCGAGGCTAAGACCGCGCCCAACACGAACGCGTTTGCCGTCCGATACGTCTCACCTGCCCTTGTTCAGCGCGCACCAACTGCTCCATAATTTCATCCATTCCTTCAGTAGCCTTCGCCTCATATTGCGCAACCCAAGGTGCATTTCCTCGCACCGCAGCGATCAATGCTGCGGTGCCATACGCCACGACATACCCAATCCGCGGATGGCTTGTGAGAACACTGTCATCGGAATTCAGACTTGGGGGCGCAAACTCACCTCGCACTTGAAGATCCATTTCGACCGAAGCCGGCGTTAGCCAGATAACGTTGCTGCGATACTCCCATCCCGCGAGGCCTTGTTGCGGCTGGAGATCAGGCAAGACTCCGTAATTCTGTGCCAGTCGATACGTGCTGGGATCGTCTCCTGCCATCTTCCAGTCGATTCGCAAGGGTTGCGCCATCAAACGGGCTAAAGCTCCCGTTCCTGTCTGACAGGCACTCAGGTTCGGCGTCCCAGGAGCTACGCCTAAAATCTCCACGAGGGAGATGTCGTAGGAGCTCTGCGTCGATGCTAATTGCGAGTTGGCATCATCATAGACCTCCGCAATCAGGGGAATAATGAAGTCATCGGTCAGGTACGATCCTTGCGGATCATCCAACAGATTTCGTATCCTCGCCTTTACCTGTCCCAGCGTCCAACTCATCGGCTACTCCAATCCCAACCCCTTGCCGCGAAATACAGTTCAAGTTCCAGTCTTCAATGCAAAGGCCTTGCATCCCATGGACTCGTATGAGTGGGACGACTAAGGCCTGAAAACTGAACGACCGCTCTATGCCTTGCCCTTTGCCTTATCGCGCTCCGCCTTTATTTGATTCACGATCTTCCATTCTTCTGCTGACAACCGGTCCATCTCGACCGCACCATAGGCAATCCGGGCGTTCTTATATGCCGCAACCACGTCGAAGATATGTCCGCAGTTGACGCACAGAGTTGCCCCGGACTTCGGCGTCGAGGCGCAGCTAGGGCAAGGCTCCGGTTGTT
Organism: Acidobacteriaceae bacterium; assembly: GCA_036500845.1. Classification (GTDB taxonomy): domain Bacteria; phylum Acidobacteriota; class Terriglobia; order Terriglobales; family Acidobacteriaceae; genus PALSA-350. The sequence continues at coordinate 50,787 of DASYBJ010000034.1, read as the reverse complement.
TCTCGAGTAGCACATTGGACTGCAGCACCCAGCGGGGTAGTTCGGGAATCAAGCCTTCGTGGAGCGCCACGCGTGCCATATCGCGATGAGAGTCGTTTACATTCATCCGCTGCGAGTCGTTCTCATGCCACGCATTCGCCGATTGAAGCCTGCGCAGTAGCGATTCGTTGCGTTTCGCGCGCACCGCGCTCAGCATGTCATGAAAGTCCCGCTCGCGCACCTCGACATAGAACTCGCCGAGATCGTTGTAGGCTACCTCCGGCACCCGAATCTTCGCGCCTCTTTTGAGAGTCTCCGGATGATGAGCACCCACATAGCAGAGCACGCCGCCGAAGCCGCCCTCCTGCTGTACATACTCGCGGATGTATTCCGCCGCGAGCACGAGAGGAATCGCTGGTACTGGCTCCATCTGCATCATGTTCTGCGCATCACAGCCCAGGTCGCGATGTCCCCAACGTGTCTCGCGAATCACATAGACCGCATAAGGCTCCCCGGGTTTGCATGCAGGAACTTCGTCGGGGAAATACACTCCCCCATTGATTTTGAGTGGAAACGGATTCAGGTTGAGCAGAGTCACAGGTTTGTCAGCTTCAGTCTGCTTAAGTAACCGTTGAAGCTCCGTGTAACGTTTCGCCGTCCAACGCTGTCCCGGATCACGGAATTTTCCCGGATCACGGCCAAGCAATACCTCAGCATTGGCTCGTTGCATTTCTGGAGTAATCACGAGTGTAGCCATCAAGGCTCCTTTTAGAAGAGTTCGCGGTTGTGGAGTGCTCAGTGATCAGTTCTTGGTTTCAAGTTGCTATTGACCATTTCAGTCCAGCTCACCCAACTAACGGCTAACCATCGGCAACTGATCTCCGCAGCTAAAGAATTCCAATGTGCTCATTCCCATGTCCGGTACGCGCCGCAAGTTGCTGTCTCCAACGGCTCGCCGCGAGGGAAGCGCTCTTCATCGGCGAGAGATGGTCTGCCATCATCACGGCGTATTCTTCCTTGCGCTTCCGCTCGGCCTCCTCTTCCGCATACTGATACCGCAGGAGAGCCTCCTGAGCCCTCGATTCAGGACTTCCTCGACGGTTTGAGATCCTAGAGGAATAATTCGAGACCTGTTTCTGCAGCACATCTGTCGATGGCAGTGTAGGCCAAGGCCCAAAGATCATCTCGTAGTCCCCGCGCTCGGGGTAAGGTCCGAGCATCGACGTGACCCCATCCATAGCCTTATAGGAGTACCACTCTTCCCGTGTTCCATAGGCCGAAGCAGGGAACCACTTCTCCAGGATCCACCCCTCGGCATGCGGATACTTTCGTATCTCACGCATCTCGGTCACTACTCGGATCGGCTTGTTGTCATAGCGTTGAAAATTGCAGCCAGCCATATCGGGTGAAGGCTCAAAGCGGAGACCACCTTTCTCCGCAGTAGACAAACCTGGCGCCCAATCGCGATAGACACCCGCTTCCTTTACCACGCGATCGCTGCCTACGAGCAATCGCCATTGCGGCTGCCCAAAAGGATTTTTGCCACCGTAACTCGTCAGAAACTGCTGCATCGACCGCGGAACAATATGATTCATCGCAAAGGTCTCTTATTGGTGGAATCTTCGGGCTGCCGAATAAGCCGATTCGGCTCGGCGGAGCGGTGGGTATAGCTATACGCGGAGATCGAGTCGGGAGGTCCTTAATCCCTGGTTACTGATCCTTGACTCCTGTACTTGAAAACGGCGCCGTGGTGCGGCCATTCCAATTGGCCGACATGGATGCATCCACGCTTTCAAGGTGATAGCCAACCACTTCTGGAATAAATCCACGCTTCGCCCGGGGCCACTGTTTGGCGAACACCATGTCACCGCGGCCGGCACTCGTATGCTCTTCCGGATAAAGGGTGATTCCGGAAAACCGTGGATTCCACATTTGAAAGAACCCAATGGGAATGTACCCTCCAGAATCTTTCGCCATGACGCGTGTTGCCACAGGGAAGGCCTTCAGATGGACATAGGCGTCGCACTCGTGCTGCAGTTCAGGCATTTCGAGAAATCTGTCCCACTTTGAATGTCCACGAACACTGAAGCGGTCGATTCCATAAATCATGCTCGGATCGAGACTCGCATTTGAAAGCAAGAGTCGCGTTTGGGGCGGCAGCCATATGTCCGCATCCAAGTGCACCACCCAGCCATCACAGTCGAGCCTCCGCAGCCCGGCATTGATGCCGTTTCCCTTGCAAAACTGCTTCCAACGTGATTTCAGCTCGTCTGTTTTCACGCATTCGACATGGTAAAACTCGCAGATTCGTTGCGTCTCGCGATCTTCAGCCGAGGTCACAATAATGATCCGGTCGAAGATGTGCTTGTTTCCAGGCAGCGTGCTGCGTAGGAAATCGTGATACTGATCGCAGACAACGACCGCCTCAAGCTTGAAGTTGTTCTCTGGAGAGTGGGAAAGGCCACTCGAGCACGGCTCTGCATAGCTCATCTGCTTCGTTGCTCCGACATTCGAGAAAAAGTTGGAGGGGTCGTGGCGGTTAGCTCGACCCCTCGATCTGCTACTGATAACAACCCGGCGTCAACGCCGAACTACTAGTTGAAGACAGGCACTTTCAACCCGGTGACCGAGCTGATTGCCTGCGGATTGTCCACTGCGTACTGCCGTGCATCGACGTAGTAGCACCCTTCATTCGCCGTAGGATTTCCAGAGGCAGGATCGTAGATCTGGAAGACCCACTGTCCACTGCGATTCTTGAACCAGAACGGCGCTTTGCCCCAAACCACCTTCAACCAGGAGCCGAAGTCCATGAAGTCGATCCGGGTATTGTCCGCGTGAATATTGCGAACAATCTCGCGGCCGGCGATCGTGAACTGACCCACATCAGCCGTGACGCCGTCAAAACCGGGCATCTTGCCGTTCGACATCAAAATCTCCTGCTTGGCGAAACCCATCTCCTCGTAGGCCTGGATCTGCGACGGATGCGCATGCCAAACCTGCGATTTGAGGGCGTCGGTGCCCAGTGACTGTTCCACGCGGCTGAGCGCCGCCCGCAGCATGGGCAATGACAGGGGAGCGCCGCCAGCGGCAACACCGTTCGCCACAACGTAGCTCTGTGTTCGGGCAATTCCGAGATATGTACCGGTCGTCGATGTGTTATGGAAGTACGGAATGCCGTAGAGAAACGACGGAGTTGTGGCTGCTACGCCGGCCACCACGATGAAGTCGCCCGATTGAGTACCGGCCGGAACGTTGTCCACGGTTATGGACTGGATTCCGCCTAGCTTGTTGTTGACGTTCGTGACGTAGCAGGTACCGCGCAGCGTGTATGTCGGATCCATCACCTGCACTTGTTGCCCCTGCGAAATCAGCCGCGCGCCCCATGGGCTGTTTGCCAGAACAATAGGATTCGCTCCGCCGCCCGCGTAGGCCGTGTCCACCTGCCCAATCTTGCCGTCTCCGGACTGTTGGAGGAACTGATCACGATTCTTAGCCATCTGGACGGCTACATCGGCGAGCGTCTTCGTAACCGGATTCTCTGAGACAACCTTCGGACCGCCCTCGCCTACGATGTCTACCAGCCGTGAGTATTCGACAGGAATGACATAGGCAAGAGGAGTCAGGGTTCCCTGAACCCATTGTGAAAAGTTCCCGGCCGGCAAAATGCCTCCGTCCAGGTTGAACATTGCGACGTTTCCGGGGAATGCGGTCTGGAAGCGCAAACGAAAGCTGCGCAAAGAAACTGGAGTAATCGAACCGCGCTCCGAGATACGTGAATCGAGTTTGGCTTCTTTTTCGATGAGCAACTTGATTACTTCATTCAGCGCCTCAAGTTGCAGTTCCTGGGTGGTGCTTGCAGATCCAGGCAGATTAGGCATTTTGAATCCTCATAAAGCAGCTCGCAATTTTGGCCGGTGACACACCACGTAGCTTTCAGTTACGGGCCACTCCTTGTTAGGGTTCCTTGCTAGCAGTTACCTGCTATAAAGCTGGCAGCTAGCTTTCCTCACCAAGACGACATCAACTGAAGCACGCGCGGGAGAATCTGCTCCTTCGCTACGTTGTCAAAGACCTTTCCCGGATTCGCCTTTTGCCACTCCGTCCGCGCGTGATCAAAGGCAGCGCTGGCATTGAGTGTGGTGCCACCTGCTCTGGCTGGACCGGTTGAGCCTTTGGGTTCCGTTCGCTTCGTCGCGTCGATCTGGGCGTCAACTTTGGCACGTTTTGACGCAGCCGAGGCCGCGATTTGTACCCCGGCCTCCCGTAACTCCTCCCTTGCTACATCAGGGAGATACTGTTGCACTGCACGATCGATGGCAGCCAGCCTGCGCTGCCGCGATTGGTCGCCGATCGGGAGTCGTTGCAGCTCTTGCATCTGTCCCTGCAGTGTGGGATTTGCCTGAATTTTGCGCACCAGTTTGGCCCCGATGGCCTTGGGCAGAATGTTCTTCAAGTAAGGACTAACGACAGCGCCCTGCTTCTCAACGTTGGCCAGAATCCTCTGAATGCCCTCGCTGATCCGCGTCTGGGCGTCCTGTTGCAGCCCTTGCTCGAACGTTCTCCGCTCCTCCACCCGTCCGCCGTGCTGGCGCTCATTCAGCGCGCGCTCTCTTCGGTCTAGTGCTTCCTGCTTCCGCCGTAACGCCTCTGGCAACTCCTCTTTCGCCGGGGAAGGTGCGGCGGTTTCTTCCCTGAGAATGTCCAGTGCTGACTTTACGGTTTCATCCCGCTCGCGCTCCTGCTGCGAACGATATAAATTCGCTCTCAATCGCGCCTCGACATCCGCGCTTCTGTGCTCTAGGTCCAGTCCGACAACGTTATCGACGAAACCGTAGAAGTCGTCACCAATCACGGGCTGGCCATTTTGTAAGAGGACGTTGCCGTCTGCTCCTCGCTCATAGGAAAGCTCAGCGATTTTAGCGAGGGCGGTCAACGTTCCTTCCCGCGTCGTCGAGCCGAGAAAGGTTTCGCGTACATCGATCCAGGTCGCCGATTGCGCTTGCGCCGTCTTCGCCGACTCTACATCAGCGAACATCTCGCGGTAGGGTTTCAGCTCCGCTGCTTCGCGTGCTGTCCGGTAGAGCTGGCCCTTAAGCCTCGGATCAGCCTCGAGTAGCTTGGCGAGCTCGGCATTCTCTTTTACCATCTGGCTCAAGCCGTCTGGAGTCACCGGAGACGGAGGCTCGAGCTCGAAAATCTCTTCCGGTTCTGCAGCCGATGTGACTTCAGGTCGGCGGCTTTCCGCTTCCACAAGCCCTGTTTGTTCCTGTGTCTCAGCGGCCAGATCGCCAGGAACGTTTGCCTCTGTTTCCGCTGCCGGCTCAGTCGCAGCTTCGATTACGGCTGCTTCAACGGCAGGTTCACGAATTGCCCCCATCTGCGCTTCCAGAAGAGCCTTGGCGTAGTCCTCGCGCACGGGATACTTGGCTGGATCAACGCTAGAAACAGCCCGAGAACGATTGCCCGGACTCGTAGCGGGCGTAGCCGAGGCAGGCGATCCGGAGGACGAGGTGGCAGATGCCGAAACAGGTGTTGCTGGAGGCGCAGACGAAGGCGTAGCCGCCCCGCCCGTAGGAATGGGAGCGGAAGGAGTTGCTGTAGTTGTAGCCATAAAGTTTCTCTCTGGAGGCCTCTAGAGGAATCTTGAATCCCGGTCTTTATAAGAAGGCAGGGCCAAAAAAGGTATCGGTGCGAGTACTGAACCGAGAAACAATGCTAGGGGCTCGGTTTCTGAGGTCGCCTTCCTCCAAGTCTCGGCGAGCAATAACCTCTGAGAGCTCAGGTGAAGCACAACCCAGACCCTAACCGGTCATCCCATTCGCAAGTTTGATCAACGTATTCGCCGCTTGTACCTGACCCTGAATACTCCCGCCGGTCATAGCAGGAGAAAGATGCATCATTCCGCCAACCGTACTCACGACATCGTTGATCTCATCGATGGGAATCGGTGGCTTCGCTGCAGGCTGCGGAATGCCTGCCTGCTTCACTGCCAGCTGTTGCTGTGCCTGCTCGATTCCTTGACGTGTCTCCAGCGCGACTGCGGCTGTGAGGTAAGCCAGAAGGTTCTGCCAACCGGTCGGGTTATTCTCCGGAAGATCGGAATTTTCCTGGCAATATTGCCGAACCACTTGCTTGAGGATCGTAAAATCGTCGATATCCTTATCCGGAAGAATCGATGGACGGAACGCACCCGTCGGTTGATTGGTCTGGGAATCCAAAACAGGTATCGCTTGTGCCTGTACTAATTGATCGACAATCTGCAGGACTTTCGCTCGCATCGCCGCCCCAGGCACGACCATGCCTGGAACCCCTAGCGCGGATGCAGCTTGCTCCTGATTCGCGGGGTCATCAAAGATCGCTTGGGCAATCGGATTCTGCGCCGCAGCTTGAATCAGGTCCATCCAACGCTGTCGCAATTCCGCCGCAGTAATCGGAAAACCCTGGTCCGTGTCCGGATACGCATGTACATTTCCGTTCAAATCATCGAGCCGCACGTAGTTGTTCCGAAACTCCGACCCCTTCTCCAAAATCACCTGGCGCATATCGTCGGTCAGGTTCTCTTTGGCGCACCGCACTGCTAGTTCGTCGGCTGCGGCATGCTCCTCGCGTAAGTTATCCCAGTAGATATTCAACTTACCTAAAGCGACGTTGAGCTGTTGTTGCTGGCCCCCGAACGTTTCCACGTGCGGGTCGCCCCCGCCTCCATACACCTGCGGAGGAATGCCCGCAAACATCTGCGCGTTCATCGCCAGCTTGTCCAGATAGTTGAAAGCCTCTTCGTGCATTGTGAATTGGAACTGGAAGAGCGCATCGGCCAGCCGCTGTGACCCAGGGGCACCGGTCCGTTTGAGCTTCACTAAATTCAATACACCGGGCAGCATCGGCTTACCCTGCATAGCCTTGTTATCAATCAGGTCTGCATTTGCTAGAGTTACACCCGATGAGCACCGGTCCATGAACTCATGAAGGATGTTAGCCATGTCGTTGTAACGCTTCTGGAAAGGAACAACGATGTCGCCGATCGAGGGCGGGTAGAGCCCGAAACCCTCATGTGTTCCCGCCCACGTCCACTCCTCAACCAGCGCGGCCTCCTGAGCGGAGAGAAATGTGTCACCCACATTCACCAGCAGAATCCCTTTGGGATAGAGCCGGCGCATACGCTTTCCGAACTCTTGGTCGTCCTCGAGGTCGAAAGCCCAAGGTTGAATCCATGTCCGCGAAAGAGTAGGCCGCTCGTCTTCCAGAATGCTTGAGTAGGTTCCCGTTTGAGAATAAACTTGTTGCCGCGCTATGCGATCGATCCCGCCATTCGCCGAGAGGGTACTCGTCGACGAAGACTGAATGGCGTCGTACATCTCTGGATACGCAGCGCGCAATGCTCCTAGGTGCACTTCAACCTCGAGGTTCAAGATCGGGCTCTGTCGCAGATTCTGCGCTGCGGGGTCGCAATCGACTTCCAGCGGAGAATACACGGTTTGAGCTACCATCCCGTTCGGGAGCTCCTCTTCGCCGACCTTTTGCACTGCAGATCCGTATTCAGCCGGGAAGAATGACTCGCCACCCAGCGTACGGCCACACTGAGCACAAGCAAGTCCCGAAGTGATTAAGAAGGTAGCCGTGGAACCTGACTCTTCGCTTCCTGATCCCTGATCCTCAACCCCCAAAGCCTGGTCGGCCGGTGTATCGGCACCGCACTGAAAGCAGTGGTAGCGATCCGGAACAAGCTCCGTCTCTGTTTTGTTTAATATCGGTTCGTGTCTGGTGCCCGCACGCTCCGCGTCGACCACGTACCTTGTGTGCCGAAATACGGTTCCTGTCGTGTACAGATAGAGTAACTGTTGCTTCAACAGCGACTGCTCTCTATTCTGCCGCTCGACGATGTCGATCAATGTCTGCGCCGCTCGCGCCGTAGTCACGTCGGTGAGGTGCTCTGCGTTTTCCGGTAGCCACCTCGACTTAGGTACCTGCGGCGAGAGTGCAGCCACGAATCCGGTGGCTAGCATCTGATAAAAGTTGTTGCAGTACTGGTAGAGATCTTTGTCATCGGAGCCTTCCGCATTTTGGCTCCCACCATTCTCATTCATCCAGCCGACCGCGTCGAAAAACTCGGCATTGCCCGAACCGAAAGCAATGAATTGGTTGCCCTTGAAGAACTCGAGATTCAACAGACACCGCTGCATCAGTACCATGCGATCCTGCGACCACTGGTCCTTGTACCGCCGCACCAATGCTATGAGTCGCTCCTGGTCTTCTGGTGACAGTCCGCCGCTGTTCTGTGGCTCATCGGCCCTACCTACCATCGGGTCGGAGGGCGTATGCTCCATGCCTCGTTGCGCTGAAGGAATGACCGTGACGGATTCTTGAATGCCTAAACCGGGAATGGTTGTCATACTAGAAAGGGGTTCCAGCCTCTACCGAATCTCTGTACCAAATGTTTCAGCCGCTAAGCTCCGGGCATGCAAAATGAGTCTAGAGGAGATACGACCACTGCGGATCGCTAGACCGCTCTCCTACGCAGATAGGAGTGAAGATAACTCAGCATCGTTCATTGAACTCCGTTCAACATTGGCTTAATTTTATCTGCAACAGGAAGACGAGTCCCGAAGCAACATCTGAATCCGTACCTCGCGGTCAATTGATTCAATGGATCAATGCAGTTAGAGGCGATGAGCTACAAGCTGGGCCTTGAAAAGGCCCTGCCTAGAGCCTCAGCTTCGTCCAGCGCCGCGTTTATCTTTTCTGTTTGGGGAACCCAAGCTATCTTCGGTCCGGCGCCGCGTTTGCTGTGCTCGCGGTTTGCCCGCCGCGTTAGGGTGTCCGCTAACTTCGCAGGTCGGTGACGCAAGCGCATGATTTGCTCCATGAACACCTGTTCCGGATCCGTGGCCTCTTCGGTGACGGATGGCTCTTCATGGATGGCCTCTTCGGTGACCACATACAGCGGACCGCCCAATCCGATCGAGGCCAGTCGATCGAGCAGCCGTCGGCGTTCCTCGGCGAGCTCACTTAACTGCGCCTTCACCAATCCCATCATTTCGTTATGCGAGTGTCGGGAAATCCAGGGTAGTCTCATCACTCTGCCCGTCAGTCGAACTCAGTCACGCGAACAGTAGTGCCGGATCCCGTGGCGGACTTGAGCTTGATCAATAGAGTCGCCGGAATAGAATAACCACCGGAATTCTCCGGTCCATGGCCCAAAACCAAGCCGTAGCCCGTATTTTGCGCAATGGGCGACCCTAGCACAAGCGGTTCGTCCGTCTTCTCGATTTGGTAGCTCGTGGCAAACGGGGTAGCCGATCCGTCATCGAACTGGTAGATCAAACCCTGTCCCGTTCCCCCGTTGGCACTGCCATCTTCAATAACCTCGACGCGCCGGGTCACTTGAGTCGCAAGTACAGGCGTAAAAACCCCGGTGCTCCCATTGATTGTGATCAACCGCGTGTGTGCCATGGTTCCTCTCTTTGCGTTAGTCCTTCTTCTTGGCCAGACGCATCAAAGTCTCGGCCAGACGAGCTCGCCGGCCTGTCTTATCCAAGTCGCTGTCGTGTTCCTTAGCATACTCTGCTGTGCTTTGGCCGGCGCGAGCCGCTATGGCCCTCAAACTGCCGGCGTGAGCCACGGCGTGTTCAATCCAGTGCTTCTCTCTCTTCTTCATATCAAGTGTTCTTTCTGTAACACTCCATCTAAGCCGACCAGCAGGTTCCAATCTGCCTGGAGACTCTCTACGCGCGTCACTAGGCGAGCAGAATCGTCTTCACCCTCGACAGCAGCGAGGTCCCGCTCGACCGTCTGAATCTCCTTTACCTCGAAAGCTGCAAGTGGATCGCGTTGATAAGCCGGCAGAGTTTTCCTAATCACGCCTGCCTCCGCTCTAGCCGCGTCTATTTGGTCCGAGCTGGTCGTCACCCTTACTCGGGCCGCCTGATCAATCCTCAGTGAGCTGGCCGCCAGACCGCAAAGGCACAAAATTGTGAGGAATACGAGCACCACTGTGGTTCTCATTGATACCCTTTCACCAAAGCACATACCGGAAAAACGGAACTGTCTATCCATACTTGTTCGGGGCTCGCCATCCCGGGGCCGCCGTATTCGAGCGGCAAACTCGTTGCTTTGCGGCCCTGCTCGTACAATCCAGAACAGAAAAATTCGCGTTTGCCCACGGAGATCGGGTAGGCACGCAGTAGCTTGTGAGCCAACATTGATAACTCCTGACCGGTGTCGTACCGGTCGTCGAGCAGATCAAACTGCGCAGCAAGCAGCTTCTTGTAATCGGAGAATAGGAGCGCCGGCGTCGTCGCGAGCACAATGTCCCCGTCATACACATCGGTGTAGTAGGAAAGGTGCCCGACGTGAACCCCGTGATCCTTTGTCGCTTCGATGACGCCCCAGCGATCGACCTCCTTGATGTAAATCAGTGTCCCGACATGAGAGAAAGGCGAGTGTGTAAAATCTTCGATCGCAAGCGAGATTGCGTATCTACCTTGGCAGAAAATCAGCATTCCACTCCTCGCCCGAGCATAGAACGTCTCTTTACTCGCTTGCGGAATGCCTGATGTTTTTACGTCTTGGATATGCTGTGCCATCGTCTACTTCGCACTCATTAAGTGAAGGAAACCAGCATGTTTCGACAGATGGTTCGATCCTCTCTTCCGAAGTTGATGCCGGAGAGTATCGAAAGATCAGACCCGTCCGCGAACGACAACCAAAGTTCCCTACTCCCCTTGATATTTGCAATCTCACACGAAAGACTGATTTGGTCGTGAGATCTTGCATGGTACGGCTCGGTGCGCCGTGTTACGACGCTTTCTCATCAGCGTGGGGAACGACGAGAAGACGCACCAGACAAGAGCTAAGCAGCTGCCGGCAGGGAACTCGCCGAAGTTGGCGCTGCAGCAGAAGTCGGAGCAGGGGCAGGGCCGGCGAGGTTAGCTGGCAGCGCGTTTAAAATGCCAACTGCCCCTTCTATAAAAGCCGACACGCTAGTCGAGAGCCGCTGCCCTGCTAGTCCCAACACCTGTGCCACCGCGGGAGTCAAAATCGTGATTGCCTCCGCAGCTTTCTGAACACCCGTACCGCTAGCCTTACCGAGCGCCGCGAACTTCTGCTCGGTCTGCACGACAATTCCGTATGCCTGCGTGGACAGCGCAGCGATCTGGGATGCCAATGCACCCGCTTGAGGGTTCAGTGTGGCGAGGATAGGCGCTTCGATAGTCGCGATCTTGCTGACGTCACCCAGCACTAAATTAAGGCCATTTTCGAAGTCATGGCCGACGGCAGACAAAAATGATTTGAAAGACATATCTTCCTCCTGGGTTACTAAGTAAGTGACTAGGGTAACGGGCTCTGTTTGAGGTATGCAAGCGCCGCTATCACTCCCCCGATTGTCGACACTTTAGCAAGCGCGACGAGCCCCGCGTGTGTAAAGTTAAACGCCTGCGAATCGACGAATGCAGCAGATGCAGCAGTGGACACCCCGCCGATCACTGCTGCTGCAAGGCCGTGAAGCCACACGCGTAGGTTAGCTTGCATTGCTTCCATAAACCCTCCTACTCGCAGATCGCTCGGAAGCTATAAGCTGTGGCAGGGGATAACGCAGTTGTGCCTGCTATCAACTGCATTGCGGCCGTACCGCCACCATACGTGCTCTCCACGCTCGCGCCAAAGTAAACGTTCGGAGTGATCGAGGTGATAGAACAACCCGGAGCCGCGTCCAAGGCGCCAGGTGGCCACGCGGCGATGAAAATCGCACTGGATGTGGCTGGCGTGGAGCCCGTGGTAAATGACACTGTAAACGCCGAGCTGTTGCCCGTTACTGTCAACGCCGACGGCGATGCGCCAGCGCCACTCGAGAGCGTGACTTGCGGAGGTAGCCCCGATCCAGCCCGCGCAACGTACGTGTCAGTCACCACGCTCCAGGAGTAGTACGTGTATGGGACTGTGGTCACATCTACTAAACCGAGATTTCTGTCGCCCGCCAGAGCTTGAATCACATCCGAGCTCCCCCCTAGTATGTAGAAGCGCTGATCCAAAATGACGGTGTTCGCTGAGCCGTCGCTGCTTGCGTTGAGGGCCTCTTGCGCCCCACCTGTTCCGCTGGTCACGATGTATGGCAAGGGATGAGCATTACTAGTAATGAGCGTCGCCGCGCATCCTGTAGCCGTCATTGTCACTCTAGACGGTGTAATCGTCTCGTCATTGGCTGAGTTGGACGGGTCCATTATCGTAACCGGGGCACTGTTGGAAAACGCAGCGAAGTTCCTTCCGCCGGCCGTCAGGAGACACGGTCCGAAAGGCACCTGAACGTTGTTCCCGGCCGCCAACGGCTGCTGCCCATCAAGTCGCCATTGGCCGAACTGAGAAGCGATTACCTGTCCCTCGAGGTTCTGCGCATATCCCGTTGTAGGCAGAGAAATGGCTACGGCGACAGATACGAGGAGACCAGCAGTTTTGATATTCATACGCAACTCGTTTCTTAACCTCGGGAAGTACATCCGAGGCAAAAATCTAAGACGTTCGAGGCCATTGGTGCCCAAGTTGACGACACTGCCAGTCAAAAGGCGGCATACGATAATCTTCCTCAGTGTGGGCGGGATGTTTGAGTTAGCGCGGCGGGGGCACTTAAGCTTCCGCCCGCTTCAACCAACCCGCCCGATAGACCGCGAGGCCGTTGTTCCTCTGAATGAGTTCTTCGTAGTGCTCCATCGCCAATTCCCGCAATCTGCCGAGCACGAGATCCGGTCGTGTCCGATCCAACGCGTCTAACGTGATCGGCCCGATTCGTCCATCGCCGTGAACCTCGAGCGCCTCCTGCAGCATTCGAGACGCCGTCCCGACTCCGCAATTAACCCCCAGTGAAAGAAGCTTGTTGGCTATCTCCTGGTCGGAGATCTCGGCAATACACAATGGCTCGCAATATTGCTTCGCGTAGATACCTTCTGCGATCTTGAGTGCTGCGATAGAACCCATTGAGTCGTAGAACAGGCAGCTCGCAAGCTCGGGATGAAAGTGCTCGTCGATCCCAAAACGTGTTCGCCTGCCGTCTGGGGTTTGAGTAATGACGCCGGACAAGGTTCCATCCTCTTGACGCAACACAAATCCGATTGCTGCCTGGAGATCCGCCATTAGTTCGCTCCGAAATGTCGAATAATAGCCGAGAAAACGGCCGCACCGAGACCGCCACTTAAGACTCCGATCACCGTGGCGATCACCCTGTGTTTCGCGCGGGATTCGATGGCTGCGACTTCCGTTGCATCTACTCGTATGTCTTGTTTCTCAACACGTGCATTCAGCCGCTGCAACTCCGCCTCAAGGGAAGGAATCCGCCCGTGAGCTCCTTCCAGTCCTAATTCCGTGCGCAGAATTTTGATTTCCCGGTTGTTCTCTCTGCCGATTTCCAGGCTCTCCTCGACCTTGTGGTTGATCTGGCCGAGTTCTGTGAGAATCAGGGATTCGAAGTTGCTCAGTGGACCTTCTTTCGGATGCCGGCTCGCCATTAGTTAATTCCCGTCCATGATCCGCTCTGACAGCGGTAAAGGTGATATGCCGGACCGGCCGCAACATCGTGGTATTCCCAGCCTTCCTGCGATGTGCCGCAATTTAGCGGCGGTACCGACGAAACACCTGACAATATGCAGAATTGCTCCCCATTGGTACATAGCTTCGGAATGCTGGTATTCGATGTGGGTGCCACTGAGCCGTCAGCCGTTGCGCCGTTATCCTGAAAAATCGGGTAGTTCGTATTCGAGATAGGAGAACTCCACTGGCCAGTGGTTACAGTACCGCAGCCCGATGTAGAAACACGATACGCATGGAACGTCTGCGCTCCTGCCGCTGGCTGCCCCTGGATTTTGATGTTTGCAGGGAACGTCCACGGCTGAATCGGGAGGTTCGAGATGGTCGCATTCGTTCCAGGGATCGCGTTACCGTCCATATCGGTACCAGTAATCACATAGGTGATACTGCAAGGCCCCGAGCCAAGAAACTCTGAAGTCAGAGTTGGTGCGCCGATCGCAGATGGCTGCACTGCTTCCACGTTGCCCGATACTCCAGAGCCGAGTCCGATCGGCGTCCGCATCTGCGTAGGAATATTTGTCTGGACTACGTTCGTGGTGTTGTAGATCGGGAGAAAGCCGTAAATGGCACTTGTGCCTACGCCGGAGTTACCTATGTACAGTGGGCTCAAAAAGCTAGATGAACCGCCCCCCTGGAACTGGTGTATCCCTCCATTGATGTCAATGTATGTGTTTTGCCCTAGGAAGATCGCCACCCCTCCAATGCCTGTTCCTGGGTGCGATTTGTATAGGCTAACCCAAGTAGAGGGCCCATTGCCCACAATCGACAGGTACGGCGGTTGATTTGGGTTGGCGGCAACAAAGACAGCGCCAAATACCGTGGAACCGGACACATGACTCGCTGGAGTATCTCCGAAGCAGCCGCGCCCTGGACAGCCGAGCCGATCTGGGCCAAGAGTAAAGGTTCCTGTGCCGCCCCCACTGTATGCGACATAGTGCATCCACTCGCTATCCATGAAGAAATAGCCTTCACTGCCAGGATTCCCTCCCACGAACGCCATGCTAACGCTCATACTGCTAGGCGTTATCGCCGAAGCCGTGTTCCCTTGAAATCCCTGACCTGGAGCATTCCAGCAATTCGTTACCATGTCGCAGGTGTAGTCGCCTGGGTCATGGCTGCCGGCGATCTGAACTACTTGATACTGCTGAGCGGTAACATTCCAGACGTACCAGGTCGAGGGTGCCGTCGTGACATCAACCAGGTTGAGGTTGACTGATCCCTTGACGGTTCCGATGATCGCCGTCGTACCGCCTAGGCGGTACCAGTCGTTGGACAGGATTATCGTGTTGATTCCTGGATTGGTCATGTTTGCGTTGAGCGCTTCCTGGAGCCCGCCTGTAGCCGAGGCCAGATAGAACGGCAACTGGTGATGATTGGCCGGAGTGATCGTAACCGAGCAAGTCTGATTGTTATAGGCAAGCGCGCTCGGGGTAACAACTTCATTCAGCGCAGGATTACCATCCGCGATTAGGGCTGGAGTGCCAACCTGAAACGGCACAAAGAAGGACGCGCCACCTTTTACCCGGCAGGCTGTCGGCGCAAAAGAGTAGGTGTCCGCGCTGTATCCTTCGACGCGCCACTGCCCATACTGAGAGGCGATAATCTGGCCCTCGATGTTCTGCGCGTGGGATACTCGGACGGCAATAACCAGAATCAGGCTGAAGAGTATGCGTTTCATCATTTGCCTACCCATCAGAATTTCGAGACGTAACTAGTTCCGTTGCAGAATGTCATATGGCCATCGTTCGACAAGGTCCAGCCCACGACTGAGCAGCTTCCACTAGGTTGCGTGGCGGTTGAGGTAATCGGGCTACCGTTCAATGTGAGCTTTTGCGCGTGCGGATTCTCCCACACGGGGCTGAACATGAAATACGAAGTCTCTGACGTCGTTGGGGTTGTATCGGCGTTCTGGTAGATAATTTTGATCTGGCAACCCTGATAAGGGGTCAGGTCAACCGTGCCCAAATCCACCTTAGTCCAGCTAGTATTTAGCGGAATAAAGGTGCTCGTGCTTCCGTTAATGGGGACCTGTACGTTTCCGGCTGTGCAGGTCGGGGCTCCGGGTGTCCCGTTCTGCTGTACGAACAGTTGGAAGTACATGCGCTGGTTGGCGCCGGTCAACTGCTTAATAGCTAGCTGAACGTCATACAATCCAGGAGCTAATTTACCGGCTTCGTTACCTACACCGTCTCCAATGTATTTAGTAGGCCAGATACAGTTATTGCCGAAATTTGGAGGAGCTGTGTGCCCGCAATACCACCCGCTATGGGTGATGGGTGCAGTATCATCGAAAACCCAACCAAAAACAGCAGCTCCGGTTATTAGACCGTCAAGTGCGTTGGTATACGGAGCGGTGTAATTTCCCGTGCTGAATGTTTCTCCAGTTTGACCCATTCTAGGAGCTATGGCACCAATTGCAGCCGTTACACAACCCTCGTTCCCAGTTGCTCTACATCCATGTAGATTTGCTCCGTAGTTAATAACCAGACTTTTACCCCAAACATTGGAGGTGCTCTCGTCTGAACCGAATCCAACAACTCCATCAAATGAAGCCTCTGGAGCCCAGTTGACATACGGCTGGGTGACATCTTGAGTGCTGAGCAAGCCGCCCATGAATTGTGGGAATGACCCACCAATGTAAGTCAGACCTCCCGTATGGTATTGAACATACGTGCAGCTCTGGCAGTCTAGCTCCGAGCGTACCTCGCCAAACGGCCATAGTCCGCCAATCTCCTCATAGATATCGGTGAAGGTCGCAGAGTACACATCGGTTTCGGTGCCGCCGGTTTGGTCATCCCATGCGTGCGATACATTGAAACCCATGCCGCCACCGCCGCCGTAAGTAGACCAATGCGCGTGAGTCTGTATCCCGCCGCTTGTTAGGTCAGCGACAGCTCCATCAAAGGATGCACGGCAACTCATACGATCCGTGCTCATGCTGTCGCCAGTTGGATTGTTGCTATTCCATCCATGAGTGTTGATAGCTGACGAACCCTCAATGAAGCAATTCTCATCATACATATCAATGTTCGAGAAATGATCTTCGTAAAGAGGTGCTGACCAGAAAAACGAGGCGTCATTGTTTTGGCCAAAGCTGACGTTATTGTTGTAGCCGTTTGGCCAGTAGCTGATTAGAAGGTTCTCAAAATGAGCCTCAAAAGGCGCATTAAGCGCACCGTTGGCGCCGTCATATTGAGACAAGCCAATACCGTAAGCGCCGATTACACCCGCTGGAAAGAACTCAGCGCCTACTGGAGTGGTTGTTCCGCAATTGGACGGATTACATGGTCCAGAGTGAATCGAAGGAGTTACCGGCCACTGCATTGCATCCCACTTCCACGCATTCATCGGGATGACTACGAAAGGACCGGTGTGCGCAGACTCCGATGTCCCGTTCATAGAGCATTGGGTCAGCGTCAGAGTCTTGTTTGTTCGGTCGATTCCTTCATAGGTGCACTCCTCCGCGCCGAACTTTATCGCGCCGTGGCCAGCGAAATCCCACTCTCCAGACGGTGTTGGATAGATTGGGTTGCTGAGACTGACCGTCAATCCCGAGTATCCTGGGTCAATGGGATACGTTCCCGCCGCGATTGAGAAGTTGACCTCGAACTGCGTGCGGCTAAGACCAGCAGCAAGTACAGTTACAGTCTGCCCGTTTAAAGCGTTGCTGGCATTGCTAAAGAATCCAGTCAGCTGAATAACCTGACCGGCGCTATAACCATTGACCGCCTGAAATGTCACGACACTCCCGGTAGACGACCAAGATGTAATCTTCGCAGCATGTCCGGTTGCTGGCAAAGTGGTCGTGATGGTCTGAGGACTAGTCCCAGCGAACCATT
Organism: Acidobacteriaceae bacterium; assembly: GCA_036500845.1. Classification (GTDB taxonomy): domain Bacteria; phylum Acidobacteriota; class Terriglobia; order Terriglobales; family Acidobacteriaceae; genus PALSA-350. Next base: position 33,397 of record DASYBJ010000034.1, on the reverse strand, counting down.
CTACCTCTGAGGTTGTTGCACCTGGATAAGAAGCATTCAAAGTTACAGTTGAGCCAGACACCGCTGATACGGTTGTTGTGAATACTGCAGCTACGCCGCTGTTCGTCGGATTCGGAAAAACAATTGTGTTGCCTACTGAAGGAACGCTCGATGACGTAACCGTCAAGATTGTGGGTGTCGCTGAATTGACGCGTCCGACTCCAGCAATACAACCCTTGAACCACCCTGGCCCGCACGGATTGTTCGCGTGACCAGTGCCGATACCCCATGGCTGATAGTATAGTGGTCCTGCATGCTGAGTTCCGGCGGTATCGAAATAAATGTATGGACGAGTGGAGTCTATCTGCCGGTTTACGTTAACCGTGAAATCCTTGTACTGTTGCCATCGTCCCCCTGCTAGCTCAAGCACAGGTTCTCCTGGGAATCCAGTCACTTGTGAAACAATCTTGCTTTGCCCACGTAAAGTTCCTGGAGATTGAGCGGTTTGATGTATCAGACAATTTCCAGCAGGCAAGCTTAAGCTGGCATTATTCCGGCCACCATTCGCCAACTGGTAGGCAATCGCCGTGTTGAATGCCGCAGTATCATCATGGCCGATGGTCACCTGCTGATTGACCGCTATATCGAACGGCAGGGGATAAGCGAGTACAGAGCCCCCTGTGACCCATGGCTCTCCCGCAGTGGAGGCATTTGGATAATTATTGGCTATAGTTACCGTGTTGCCAGACACAGAGTTGATTCGATAACCCGGTAATCCTGGAAAGTTTAGGTATTGACCAACCACAGGGATTGGGCCAGATGTGATGGTTACTACTGGGGAGCCCTGCGTAACACTGGCCGTTCCGCTTGTCTGAACTACTGTAATCGGGTCTTCAAACCACGCGGGTTGTCCCCCGAAAGTGCCGACACCAATTAACAGCTGGCCAAGGTAATTAGAGTTGAGCTCGTTTGGTGTGAATAGAGTTGTAACTCCTCCGCTAGTCGAAGTTGTGACGAACACACCTTGTGTGTCGCACTGCGCACCAAATTCTTTTATTGATCTAGTTTCAGCTGGTATATCCGAGCGATGATCTTCAACCTTTACACCATTAGTGTTTGTGAATGGGGTGTGCAGGTCGCCGCCCTGGAGAATCACAGTTGAACTGCCAGCGCCGCTCAGAACAGCATTGATCTGCGATGTGCTCAACCCGGTAGGAAGTACCAGTGTATTTGTGGCACCGCCGACAGTCGCCGTCGACCCTGCGTTTGGGTACACGCCCATCGCGTACTGCAATGCCGCTGCAACGTTGCCGCTGCCGGCGCTTCCCGCTGTGGAGACCGTAATTGAGTTTCCTGTCCTGGTGATAGAGACGTTGGAGCCGGAGACAAGATTTACTTGGCCGCTGGTTCCATTGATCTGGGTAACGCAGCCTCCGCCACAGCCAGAAGTGTCTACGGTGACGTAGGCCGATCCGTTCCACTGATACCATTTTGTCGGTACCTGTGTGACATCGACCAGACCGAGGCTTGCGGCGCCGTGAACACTTGCAATGACCGCCGCCGAGCCGCCGAGTTGATACCAGGCATTCGTTAGGACAATTGTGTTCGGTCCGGGGATCGCGATGTTGGCGTTAATCGCCTCTTGTAGCCCGGCTGTGGCAGACGTGAAGTAAAACGGTGTCTGATGGTGGTGTGCCGGATGAATGACGAGCGAGCAGGCGCTTCCATCGTCAATCACGGCCGATGGCTTCACGTTTTCGCTCAGGTCCGGATTCCCATCGACAATTCTGATCGGTGTTCCCATGGAGAACGCGGTGAAGAACGACGCACCACCCTGTACACGGCAAGCCGCAGGCGCAAATCCAGAATACGTGTCGGGGGCGTACCCCAACACTTTCCATGTCCCGTACTGTGCGGCAATGATTTGGCCTTCCACATTCTGCGCACGAGCTGTCGGCCCGCAGAAAATGGTACACAGGATGATGCTCAGCACAACCGAGGCAGCCATCCCGAGCAATCGTAGCCCACAAAGGCGCCGGACTCTCCCTGTTTCCTGTTTGCTGATCACTGAACTCTGATTCCTCATGGATGCACCCCAACGCAGTCGATTTCGTTTAGGCTAACCGCATTCGCCCCGCTTGCGTCGCCGTTCTGAATGAAGTATTGGAAGTTGTTGGCTGTTTTGTTCGCGACCCATGTGGCGGTCAAGGCCAGAGCTGTCGGTTGTTCCGGAGTGCAGACGACCGTATAGTGATTATCCGCAAAAGGCACGGGCCATGGAATTACCATGCTGCAGTTCGCAAATCCAGCGGTACCAGTCGTGCAGATTCCAGAGTTCACAATAATTGTCTGGATCGTTGGTATCGCCGGACCGTTGTTGGCCGTGGTCACTTGGCCGGCAGCGTTCACGTGAATGGTTGGGTTGCTATAAGTCCCGGCGCTTACGCCAGTAGATGCCAGACCGACACTTGTCTTTGCCCCTGTTGCGTCACTTAAAGAAAAGCTGGGCGAAAAATCGAGTGCCGGCTCCTGTGGTTGTACTGTTCCATTGCTTTGGACGGTTTGATAGAAAGATGAGCGCACAGCCGTGCAACTGCCGGGTACAAATGCGTTCCCGTTCGACACCAGACATTCCCCCGCGGTGCCGGCCCCGCCATTGTATAGATATCCGCCGATTGAATTGATCAGCCCGTTCTCAACATCGACGGGCCAACCTGGGGTACTTGTCCCAACACCGAGCGATTTCGCTCCGACGACACTGTACCCGCTAAAGTTCAGATCTCCCGCTACGCTCTGTGGACCATGGCTTAGGGGTTGGGCTACGAGCGGCTGAGGATATACAATCGTTCCGTTCCACAACGGCGCGCCATTCGAAATATCGATCAGCCCATTCACCCCCCCATTCAATTGCCAGGCTTGTGGCCATCCCGGATAAGCATTTCCGCTTGAAGAAGAAAGCGAGACGTCGTAACCGGAATAGGGAATGATCGTATCGTTGAACGCAATCGTACAGCGCGACGTGTTGCTCGTCGGTGGTCTCGTTCCCGAAAAGAGCCCGGCCGACTGCGAGAACTGTGTGATACTGCTTGCCGTCTCGCCCTGCAATGTTTCTGATCCCGATGCTGTTCCGATGTAGATCCGCATTCCGGCTGCGTTCGACGGGAAATCGCTCGGCGGCGCAATGATCAGCGTTCCAGCGGTGGTCAGTTGAATGCGCGTTTCAGGGGAGGGAAGGGATTCGGTGCCGCCGAGATAGTACGTTGTTTCAACGTAATAAATACCACTCGGCAAACTTCCAACTCCTGCCTGGACAGAAACCGAAACGTTTGCGGCAGGGTTGGGAAACCCGACCACCGAACCGTCTATAGACGTGTAACAGGAGGCAGTTAGTGGCACAATACTTCCGGATCCCATCATCAATCCTGCCTGCTCCAGGCTGAAGCCCAAAGTGCCATTCTTCACCGGTAGCCCATTTGGCCCCTGAAGTGTTCCCGTGACTGTACCTGCATGGCCCGGAACGGCCATGGATGCAGCCAAGATAAAGAGAGTAGGAATAACTGAAAGACCTGATTTGATTTTCACAAGAAATCCAATATGAGAGTGGGCGCGTGAAGTGAACGAGCGTCTTTCCCGTATCTCTGCAACAGCCAAACGATCTGCGATAGCGGTCTGCCTGCGGAGAATAGAAGCGATTAAAGGATGCAAATATCTAACCAGGTAGACACGGAAATTGGATCTGAGTCTCCAGCAAGCGCTATGACCAATAATCGCTTGACGCAGTGCCTCCATAGCGATCAATGAAGCAATCTCAACGTATGGCAGGTGAAGGGAACACCTCAGAACTAGAGGAACTCACCACGCGGTCGTCATCATCCGCATGGCATCTGCCATCCAACAACGGATCGCTTGGATCGTACGAGTGGAAGTGTGAGAAAGCGGCGCAAACCCCCGCAGCGTCATCTTCAATCGGATTGTCCGGAGCGCTCATCGCTTTCGCTTGCGGCCTCTCAAGCCGGTGATCTGTCGCGTTATCTAGCTTGGAGATTGCAACACTCAGCGCCATTGTGAGTAGGACATCCATAATCAGAACCCTCCTCCGCCTGGCACCAGCTGCATCCCGCAGGATAGGGTCTCGCCGTATTGATTTCTGGTATAGACCTTCATCCAAGATCGTGCATTCTTGAATGTCGCAAACTTTCGGTGCTTGCCGAGCCAAACCAACTCTCCAGCTTTCACCAGAGCTTCGACCTTGCTCTTTGAATAGTGGTGATGACGTCGGCTGGAGCACTTGTGTTCAATACCTGCATAAGTCAGCAATCTCGCATCACTCTCATTCAGGATGCAAACTTTCACGGATTCACGCAGATTAGGGTTGGAGGCAGACTGCTCAGATATGCTCGCCATGGGGAACCAGCTTCTCCTTGGATACTGTGCAGAGATAAGGGGGACGGGACTAGAAGGATACATCGGGCAAAAGCCCAGCAACTCCCTCTCGTAACTTAGTCCCAAGGTCGCACGCGCTGGGAGCGCAATGGACGGTAAGTGTACGATAACTTTGCCGTCCATCCGGTCTTCGTATGTGAGTGTCTAAGTTTTAGATGCCAGCTGGAGTGAAAGGTTGGGGCCTCTTCTGCGCTTCCCGAATTCGTTTTTTTGCATGATGCAACTTGCTCTTCACAGAGGCCAATGTAAGCCCTAATTCATTTGCAATCTCCTGGTCCGGCAGGTCTTCCAGGTATGCCATTTCCAGGATTCTCCGCTGTTGGGGTTTGAGCAGACTCAGTACCTTCGGTAGATCAAAACGAGCAGCGACTGACCGAAGACTCCTATCTTCCGTCACGAAGATGCATTGTTCGAGCAAATCGTCGGATGCCGTTTCATTCTCAAGTTGCACCAATTGCGATGTCCCGTTGCTGACCTGACGGTTACGCCGAAGAACCATCAGGCAATGGTTCATGGCAATCCTGGTCACCCACGTGCGAAAATTGGAGTTTCCATGAAAGCTTCCAATTCGCGTGAAGGCTAACAGAAATGTCTCTTGGCAGAGGTCGTCTAAGTCATGGGTACGAAGCATCGCACGGCCTACAGCTTTGACATAAGGAAGATGCTTTTTATAGAGCGCCGTAAATGCGTCTTCCGATCCGCACTGCGCCTCAGCGATTATGGTTAGATCATCCATCTGGGAAACTCCTAGGAAGTTGTCATTCCCATCGACTCCTTTCTTGGTTATGCAGTGATGGGTTACCAAGCCATCTACAGACCGCGCTCAGCGCCGTCAACCGCGAAGCATACCTGGAGGCACACAGGGCGTATCGTGACTCCCCTATTGTCAAGTGAGGGAAACCATAACGGCTCATTCCACAAGGAAAGTCGGGTAGGCTGGATGGAAGTAACCCAGCAAGGAAATGTCGCGACAAATGGAACCAAACCCAATGCAGACCTGTAGAGAGGATTGAAGAGCTACGCTGAACGCCTGCCGCGCATCACCGCCTCGAACCTCACGCGCAGTTTCTTCTCGGTCCGCTCTCGATCCCATGTTTTCCGGGCGCGGTCCAATGCCTCGCGCAGCCAGGCTCGGTCGACCCCATTCGCCATCGAAAGAACCCAGTCGTAATGTTCGTTGTACTCTGGCGTAGATGGAAAGAGAAACAGAGCTGCGCTCGCGTGTGGCTGCTCTTCCAACCCCTGATAATCCTCAATGGCGGCGACAAGAATGGCGCAACCCAAGTTCCTCTTCGGCAGATGAAACAGACTAGAGAGGGTCCTGCTGCTCGAAAGCTCCGTGTCAGTGCATTGGAATTCTGTGATCATGACGTCCTCCGCGATCGTGAGATCAGGGACCTGCGTCCGTCGATGTTTTCCGGTAGCAGGGCACCAATGCTCTCCATACGCTCCGCTTTCTTGTTTGTGGGTTACCGTTCAATTCCTCGAGATCGCTGGGGGAGGGTGCGACCCGCCCGAATTATCTCGGCAAGAAAACCATTGCACAGCCCGTTGATAGATATCAATAGCTGTGACGAGATTCTAGTGGAGCAGGGGGAAGTGAACTCGAAAGTACCAGCGAAGATTTCTTTGCCTCGATCCCCCGGAATCGGGCGTTTCCATGAATGTCACGATGCCACTTCACGAAGTGATGGCACTTCACGAAGTAATCTTAGGCGCACCTGTTTATGACTACGCCGTCGTCGAGGGCGTAGACCACCACCGATCGGCGCTCGGCTACGGAGTTTGAGAAGAGGTGTGAAGGTAGTCCGCACGACAGTCACAAACAGGTGGGCGATGTCCGTGATTCGTCCGGTTACAGAGACTTATCATTCACTAGAGGCATCAAGTGATAGGTATCTGCAGCTGGAGTTTATATACCGTATTTCCTCAGGTTTCCTTGCATAGCTATCTTGATCCTTCAATGCTCCCATCGCAAGATAGATCCATCGCACGGTGCCCATCCTTCTCGTACTGTGCAGCGCAAGGTCCCTCGCGCCACGAGATCACGATGGATAATTACTATCGCATCAAAAACGTCAGGCGATGCTCATGTCCTGTGTGCATCACACGCCGGAGTGTAGAGCTGGCCCGCGCGCTGGAAAGCAAATTCGGGGGTGCGTCCCGCCTCTGCAGCACGGATTCCTCCTTGTTGCGTTCTGGAAAAACGAGAGGGAAGTGAGTAAACTGCTTGCTGCGTTTTGTATCCAACTGGTTCCTGTTTTCACGGATCTTCGCTGGAATTGGAGATTTTGTTGAGAATTGCTGAGGGTTTGCCAAACGTAAACAGAGAAATCACACATGAGGGCGAGAAGACGCGCGAGCTTCCTTTTAACTTAAGTACTCCAGTGGGAGATTATCAGAGGTAGTTGTCTGTAGGCGGCCGAGAACGCCCGGACAGCGACAGCTCGCGCACATAATTCTGTGGAGACGTTAAGAGGCGAAAGCCCAACTATTTCGTCGAACCAGCACGAAACACCATCTAGAATAGGAAAACAATGGCGTCGCCAGCCCAGACCCTTCCACCAGAAGATCCCACACGCCTGTCACACTTCTTCAAAGATAGTTATGTTTTCGAATGGGGCAATCTTTCGCTCCGCACAGACATAATCTTCATGCTCGCGATCGCGATTTGCCTGTTTGTCGGCATCGCAGTGGACCACCCGGGGGCAGGCCTGATCTCCGCTGGCGGTGCCATGACCGTCGGCTTCGGCGCCAAGCACGACATCGACGACTCCCGGCTCCGGCCCATGATCTTTGTTTCGCTGGGCATCGCTTTCTCGACTTTTGTTGGTATGGTCGCTGGCCACGAGAACTTCCTGCTTGTGCCTCTCGCGGCACTTTGGGGCTTCGGATACGGCATGCTTTCCAACCGTCCCTCGGGGTACAGTTGGGTCGGGCAGCAGTGTGTGGTCTTTCTGCTCGTCTCGTCAGCCTTCCCCTTCTCTGCGAAAGCTGCTGCGGTCCGGGCTTTGCTAGTCCTTGCCGGTGGCGCCGTCCAGATCCTATGCACCAGCCTCCTCCTACACTTGCTCACGCAACTGCACGCCGATCTTCTCGCCCTCGCCCAATATGTGCGCACAGAGGAGTTGCTGCTGCGCGCAACGGTCGCCGATGCCGCGCGATCCTTGCGCCAGGGCCAAACGTTGCACGCAGCGTTGCCCTATGCGACCCGCCTCGCCGTAACTCTCGGGGTGAGCACGTACATCTATGCTAAGTTGCACTTTGCCAGCGGCTACTGGATTCCCATGACTGCGCTGCTCGTCCTCAAGCCGGGAATCAGCGACACCGTCAGCCGTGCGATCGCACGCACGCTCGGCACCATCGCGGGGGCGTTCCTGGCAAGTTTTGCGACCGCCCATCTCATGCCGTCCACTTACGTGCTCGCCGGTTGCACTGTTCTCTTTGCGTGGTTCGCCTACGCGACACTCAACGTAAACTACGCCCTTTTCTCAACCTGCCTCACCGCTTATATCGTTTTCATCCTCTCCCTCGCCGGACTCCCGAGCCATGCGATCGCCGTGCGACGTACCGTCTGCACTGCGATCGGGGGAGGACTCGCACTAGCAGTTCGCTTGGTTGTCATTAGCTACCGGAAAAGGGCGCATACAGAACACAATGCTGTCTCTGCAACGCATTGAGCGGAGAAACGAAGGCGGAATCATTCTTCCCCAGCCACATAGAAAAGCGTGGGGAGTCCCATTTTCGAAGACATTTTTGGGATTCGAGTCAAGAGCGAGATACAGCCATGCCCAACGGGGACCTAGACTAGGTGGAATCCCCGAAGCCTCGTAGACGAACCGCGAGCATTTCTCGAGAGACATCCTGAACGTGAAAGCGCTAGCGTCAGGATCGCCGGTTACTTCCTGTTCTTCCGGGTAACCCACTCCGGGAGTGCCAGCACCCAATCCTCGCCTTTAACTTCATCGGCGACGTTGAGCAGACGGCCTTGCTCCACTTCGCGCTTTCCTCCATCCCAAATCGACCTGCCGTCAAAGCGGCTGGCAGGTGCTGCCACCGCGTCTCGAATCTCTCGCAGGTCAGCTGGGCGGCCAACTTTGCTCAAGTATTTCCGAATCACGCCAGGCCGGTCGAGATCCTCGAACTCTCCGCGCTCGCCGTTCTGTTCTCGAAGGGCCTCGAGGGTCTCCTCCAGCTTGTCTACCAACTCGGCGGCCTCCCGAGAGAGCGCACGCAGCTCGTTAAGCAGTTCCTGGCGTCGCTCCTCGAGCAGACGCACTGTTCGTAACGGTACCGCTCGCCTTGGCATGAATCTCTCCGAAGGAATTGAGGATCTGCGGCGCCTTCTCTTCCGCGATGAGCTCCGCTCTACCCAGCATCTCTATAAACAATTCTGCTGCAAATCTAGCAAAGAAATGGGGCAAGTTGGTATGAATTCTGCGCAGAAAACACTCAATGTCGTTCAAATGCAAACAGAGGGCGATCAGTTGACAACGGTACTTCATAAACTCTCGATCGGTATTGTTCTCGCTGAGTCGCCAACACATTTCCCGTAGGAGTTTCGCGTCACTCCGTAACTTCTCCAGTCCAGGCCGCCCCCGCATCCGTGTCCAGAAGCGGCGATCGTCATCAATGGTCCAACCAGGCCCGAATTTCTCTCGCAACATTTGCACCACAGATGAGTCAACATTAAGAGTCATATGATTGCGGGCACACTCCAACGAATGATGTAGGTTTTGTTGGCATGAAAACCTCATAGAACCAAGTGATGGATATGGCAGAAAGCACTACAAAAAAAACAATTTTGTTTCGAAACTCCTGTACGATAGCAAAGCCCTGGTGCCACCCAGCAGCGGCGAAAGTTGCATGACTGAATCCTTTCCATTACGCACGTAATTGGAATGTTACTTACGGGAAGCGCTCGACTGCGGAGGCGCGGGAAATTGGGTCCAATGAGTGACCCACTTCAGCCCGAGGCCCGGCGTGCAAAACGCTTCAAACCGACCTCTCACCCACCAGGCTGGCGCTACTGAGGAACCATTGGTCACCAACACCTCCAGTCTGCCCTGTGTGGGCAGCTGCTGCCGGACACTGATCCATTCCATACATCCTCATTTTTCTAGCGACTACGGAGCAACGAATGGGGGAATTGGAGAGTGCCTCTACTGTTTGGTTTGCCGGCTTAGTAGCCGAATCCCAATCTCAGAGCGCAAAAACGTATGTCTATAAGTGCGCGGCGGAACAACTTAGTTTCAGACGGGTTGCCGTGCGTGGAAGCCAAACGTCACCTTAGAAGGAACACAGCGCCATAGTGATACGTTGAGTCCATGTGCGAACAACCTCCCGCTTCTTGGCTCCATTTCTGAGCACGGCGGTGTTCGGTCCGCTGGTCGCTGCCCTTTTTTTCACGGGGAAAGACCCTGCGTTTCTCGAGAGAATCAGCAAGAGATGACAGAATCAGGCCGGAAGCCCGTCTTCAGGCCTCGGCTTCTATTGCCGCGCCAGGTAACCGTGGCTTGAGCAAGTTGTCCATCTCCAGAGACACGCGACTGCGGATGGGAGTATTATTCGTCTCGCCAATTCCCCCTGACGTTTAGGTCAGGCAAGGAGGCGAATTATGCACAGCCTTCCATGTCGAAGGTCTTGTCGGTCCCTGCATCGTTGCATCGGGCTCATCTTTATGCTTTCGCTTTGCGCTGTTCCCTCGATTCTTCTCGCCGAAGTCGCTCCACCCCCGTCCGATATCGCTGAAGCGACATCACCAGCTATCCAAACCCCTGCAGCGCTCACAGCTGGTATCGCTACGCTCGGTCCTGAAATGCAGGGCGATCTTTTAATGGCGCACGGCCGCTATGCGGCTGCGATTGATTCCTATCTTCGCGCGAGACTCACCTCGGCCGAGATCTGGAACAAAATCGGCGTCGCCTACCACCACCTTTTCGCTCTTGACGAAGCATTGAAGGCGTATCAAACCGCCCTCACCATCGATCCGCACTTCCCGTCGGCGCTCAATAATGTAGCCGCCATTTACCATGGAAAACACAACTACAAAGAGGCCGAGCGCACCTACAAACTTGCGATCAAATACAGCCCCAATGCGGCCGTTACCTATTGCAATCTCGGCACTTCTTATTTCGCAGATGCGAAATACAAAAAAGGAATCCAGGCCTATCAGACTGCGTTCAGGCTTGATCCAAACGTCTTCAGCCCTGATCGTAGCCAGATCATTGAAGAAGGTTCCTCCCGTCGCCAGCTTGTCGTCCTCCACTACTACTTGGCGGAGACTTATGCCGCTGCTGGGAAAAAAGAACAAGCTCTCTTTTACCTGCACAAATCCATGGATGAAGGATTCAACGACCGCAAGCGTCTGATGGCCGATAAAGCATTCGCTCCTCTTCTTTCCACACCTGAGTTTCAGGTCCTTCTCGCCCAAGAGGGTCTAAACTAGACGACCTGTTCGCCATCCAGCCAATCCGCAATGCTCCCGCAAGTGCCGGGTGAACCTGCGCAACGTTCTGCAAAATTCCATATCGAGCCCATTTCCTCCGTGCAGCACAGCGGAAGCGCGCTGTCGCTCCGCATGTGAGAAACTCAAGCTTGCACCCGCAAGCTGGAATCCAAGTTGGGCCACAGACCGAACGAGGCTGCGCCATGATCGCTGTTCGCTTGCACTCAGCTACGGCTGGATGTATCCCGCCTGCCACACGAACCTACCGATAACAGCCTGGAAATCTGCATCGAGTCGATTCAGGCAGCATCGAAATTAACCGGATAAAGGAGAAAAAACGGATGCAACTTGGAATGATTGGCTTAGGCCGTATGGGTTCTTACATGGTGCAACGCCTGCTTAAAGCCGGCCATAACTGTGTTGTCTATGATAGCCATCCGGCGGCCATGCACGCGTTGGCTAAAGAAGGTGCAGAGCCCTCAAACTCTCTGGCAGATTTCGTTAAGAAACTGGTCAAACCTCGTGCTCTTTGGTTGATGGTTCCCGCTGCCGCCGTCGACTCCGTGCTTGCATCTCTCACTCCTCTACTCGAATCAGGGGATATCGTAATCGATGGGGGCAATTCGTACTATCACGATGACATTCGTCGCGCTGCCGATCTGAAAACCAGAGGAATTCACTATGTCGATTGCGGCACCAGCGGCGGTGTGTGGGGACTGGATCGTGGCTATTGCCTGATGATCGGTGGTGAAGAGGATATCGTCGGCCATTTGGACCCAATCTTCAAAGCTCTCGCCCCAGGAGTCGAGGCGGCACCGCGCACACCCGGCGCAAGCGGTCCGCCCACTACAGCCGAACAAGGCTACCTCAGATGTGGAGGCAATGGTGCAGGCCACTTCGTCAAGATGGTACACAACGGAATCGAGTATGGCGTAATGGCTGCCTACGCGGAAGGTCTCAATATCATCCGTAACGCCAATATCGGTAAGCACAAACAGGAAGAACAAGACGCCGAGACCACGCCGCTCCGCCATCCCCAGCTCTATCAATACGACATCAACTTGCCTGACGTCGCGGAAGTGTGGCGCCGCGGCAGCGTCATCGGCTCGTGGCTGCTCGACCTCACAGCCGCCGCACTTCGCGCCAACCCCGACCTTTCCAACTATGCCGGTCGTGTTTCGGATTCAGGCGAAGGCCGCTGGACGCTTCAGGCCGCCGTCGACGAAGGCATCCCTGCTCCCGTTATTAGCGCCGCTCTTTTCACCCGCTTCGCCTCTCGCGGCAACGAAGAGTTTGCCGCCCGGATCCTCTCGGCGATGCGGTTTGAATTCGGCGGCCACATGGAAAGGCACGCCTAGGAAAAAAGGTCCTCAACACCACCGCCGCGCATCAACTTTCTTGACGAGAATTTCTCGTCAGGAATGGGGGAGGCGGAGCGCAGAATCTCAACTCGCATGCTTTTGGATCTTTCGGTCTGCGACCCTGTGCTGATAAACCAGGCCGCTAGTTCTTCGACGATATGACATCGTGCGAGGTGTAGCCCCAGCACGCCCGCAAGGATGCAATGCGGAGAATGGAGCGTTGTGAGCCGAGCGAACGTGGCGGTCAGCTTGCACTGTGCTGCGCTGCTAGCTGAGCCGTCGCGGGCTTTCCGGGTCGCCCGAGTTCATCAGGAAGACCATAGAAACATGAGCCAGGAGACAAATTCCTTGGGGAGCGAACGCGGTTTGAGTCGACGTAGCGGGTCAGCCGGCCCCAGATTTGCCAGAAGAGGTCGACTGCGATGGGCGACCTTAGGCCTTGTTAATCCTCAGCCTACGAACACAGCGCAAGGGCCAGTCCCGCCACATAACCTTGTATCCTGCCACAGTGCTGGCAGACTGGAACCATCACCTGGAGGATGCTTAATGAACGATAACAACTCAGACGCCTTTGTCTTTTTCGGAGCTACCGGGGATCTGGCATACAAACAAATCTTCCCCGCGTTGCAAGCGCTCATCCGCGATGAAGGGCTCAACATTCCCATCATCGGCGTCGCTAAGGCCGGTTGGAACCTCGATCAGCTCAAAGCCCGGGCCAAAGATAGTCTCGAAAAGCACGGGGGCATCGACCAACCTGCTTTCGAAAAGCTGATCAGTCTCCTGCGGTACGTCGACGGCGACTACAACGATGCTTCCACTTTCATCCAGCTCGCCCAGGAATTAGCCTCCGCGCACCGGCCTTTGCATTATCTCGCTGTTCCACCAAGCCTTTTTGCCACTGTCGCCGCTCACCTGGCCATCTCCGGATGCGGAAAAAATGCGCGTCTCGTTATTGAAAAGCCTTTTGGACATAACCTCGCAACAGCCGAACAGCTCAATCAGACACTCAATCAATATTTTCCCGAAGAAGACATCTTCCGAATCGATCACTTTCTCGGCAAAGAGCCGGTTCAGAACATCCTCTACACCCGGTTCGCAAATCCCATTTTCGAGCCCATATGGGATCGAGACCACATCCGCTCGATCCAGATCACAATGGCGGAAAATTTCGGTGTCGAGGATCGTGGCAAGTTCTACGACGAAACAGGCGCGATCCGTGACGTTGTCCAAAACCACCTTCTTCAGGTGCTTGCGAACCTCACCATGGATCCACCTACGGGCGAAGACCGCGAAGCGATCCGCGACCAGACCGCTGCCCTGCTCAAAGCAGTCCGCCCCCTCGATCCGCAATCAGTGGTCCGCGGACAATACCGCAGCTACCGCTCAGTGCCAGGCGTCGCCGCTGGCAGCACGGTCGAAACCTTTGTCGCTGTTAAGCTCTACATCGATAGTTGGCGGTGGGCCGGCGTGCCGATCTTTATCCGTACCGGTAAGATGCTTCCCGTCACTTGTACAGAAATCTTCGTCGAGTTCAAACGTCCGCCTCGCGAAAGCTTTCACGAGATTGTCCCGTCTCGCTCAGCTCATTTTCGGATGCGCGTCAATCCGGATGTCACCATCGGGCTTGGGCTTAGAGTCAAAACTCCGGGCGAACGCATGGTTGGCGATGATGTCGAACTCCTCCTGAAAGAACAAGCGAATCTGGATAAGCCGCCTTACGAGCGACTTCTGGGCGATGCCATCCGCGGCAATAGCGAACTTTTCGCTCGCCAGGACCTTGTACTCGCCCAGTGGAGAATCGTCGAACCGATTCTCGACAATGTCACCCCAATCTACACTTACGAGCAACACACATGGGGACCGGAGGAGGCTTCTCAACTCATTGGCCCCGATGGGCCTTGGATTTGGCCCACCACTTCCGACACGCAACCTCAGGGTACGGCACCGGCCGTCCCGGCCTGAGAACCAGGGAAGTCTCCAGTTCTCAATACCTGGGAGCATTTTGGCAAAGCGAAACATGATGTTCAAAGAGCCGCAAACCTCAAGTATTGCGTTAAGTGTGATCTCACCCTCATTGCTCCATGCTGATGGCGCTCTTTTGATCGAGGTGGAAGAATGCGGATGACACACGCGAAAGATCATACCGTCAATGGGAGAATCAGACGTCCCACGTGACGGCTGAGGTCTTCCCGAAGTAGCCTCGCAAGAGCACATAGAATTACCTTCGATCTACCAGAGGAGAAGAAGGAAATGGCTCAGTTACAAGCAACCCCAACCCAGCCCCTGACAGCCTCGCCCGCATGGCACGCACTGCAAGAGCATTATCAAACGGTCAACGTCGTTCACCTCAAAGACCTCTTCTCGCGCGACCCAAAACGCGGCGAAGAACTCACCGCCGAAGGTGCCGGTCTCTATCTTGATTACTCCAAGAACCGTGTGACTGCGCAGACCCTTGAACTGCTACTTGCGCTTGCTCGTGAACGCGGCGTAGAAGCGCGGCGCGACGCCATGTTTGCCGGCGAAAAAATCAATATTACCGAGCGCCGGGCTGTCTTGCACGTCGCCCTTCGTGCGCCCCGTGGCACAGTCATCAAAGTAGACGGGATCGACGTCGTTCCCGAGGTCCACGAAGTACTCGATAAGATGGCCGCTTTTGCGAATAATGTACGAACGGGCAGATGGAAGGGGTACACCGGTAAGACAATCAAGAACATTGTCAACATCGGCATAGGCGGCTCATACCTCGGCCCAGAGATGGCGTTTCATGCATTGCGTGACTTTAGCCGTCGCGACGTGCTCTTCCGCTTTGTGGCAAACGTTGATGGCGCCGCCTTCACAGAGGCCACTCACGACCTTGATCCCGCGAGAACCCTTTTCATCATCTCCTCCAAGACCTTCACCACCCTGGAGACGATGGCCAATGCCACGACTGCGCGCCAGTGGATCGTGGATGCGCTCGGCACTGAAGACGCGGTCAGCAAGCATTTCGTGGCTGTCTCGACAAACGCCGAAGGCGTTGCCAAGTTCGGCATCGATACGGCCAACATGTTCGGTTTCTGGGACTGGGTTGGTGGCCGCTACTCTATGGACTCGGCCATCGGCCTCTCCACAATGCTTGCCATCGGAGTACGGAATTTCAAAGAGTTGCTCGGCGGATTCCGTGACATGGACGAGCACTTTCTATCGACGCCTCTCGAACGCAATCTGCCCGTCCTCATGGGCCTGCTCACCGTGTGGTACAACAACTTTTTTGGCGCGCAAACGATCGGCATCATGCCTTATGCGGACAACTTGAGACGCTTTCCGGCCTACCTTCAGCAACTCGAGATGGAGAGCAACGGCAAGCATGTTGACCTCGAAGGACGCCGTGTGGACTATCAAACCGGACCGATAATTTGGGGGGAACCCGGGACCGACGGCCAGCACTCCTTCTACCAGCTCATCCACCAAGGCACCAAGCTCATTCCCTGCGACTTCCTTGGCTTCTGCCAGCCCCTCAGCAAATATGCTCACCAGCACGATCTCCTGATGGCTAATCTTTTCGCTCAAGCCGAGGCCCTCGCTTTCGGCAAGAGTGAAGAGGAGCTCAAGGCGGAGGGATCACCGGACTTTCAGACACCTTTTCGCATCTGCGAGGGCAATCGCCCCACCAACCTCATTCTTGCAGACAAACTGACGCCTCGGATTCTCGGCTCATTGGTTGGTCTTTATGAGCACAATGTCTTCACCCAAGGCGCGATTTGGGATATCGATTCCTTCGACCAGTGGGGAGTTGAGCTCGGCAAGGCTTTGGCAAATCGGATTATTCCCGAGCTCGAAAGCCAAGCCGATCCAGAGCTACATCACGACAGCTCAACCAATGCTCTGATCCGCCGCTATCGCCACCTGCGCAACACAAAAGAGAGCTAGGCGAAAATTCCCGTGCTTTTGCGTTTGAAGAACACCGCGAGCCGAAGCCAGATCACTTCCCAGTGGTAACGGTGCTTTCGGTTCAGAGTCAGAGATAGGGCTTCGGAAGAGTGCCGAACGCTCCTATTAGTCCAGAGACACCGCTGTCCCATTCTTGAGGCTGCATTGTCAGGAGGTGCAAAGCTAGGATCGCTCATATGCCATAGAACGTATGGACCTGGTACCGACGACTACACGAGTGAGTTACAACCTACCCGCGCACCAGAGAATCGCGTTGCGCACCAGCTTGCGATAGT
The DNA here is from genome assembly GCA_036500845.1 of Acidobacteriaceae bacterium. Classification (GTDB taxonomy): domain Bacteria; phylum Acidobacteriota; class Terriglobia; order Terriglobales; family Acidobacteriaceae; genus PALSA-350. The sequence goes on along the minus strand of DASYBJ010000034.1, from coordinate 16,961 downwards.
CTTCACTTCTATGGGTCTGCGTCGAGCCCCCCGGCTGTATACATACCACCCGAGTATCGGTGCACGGGCCAATCCAGGCTACAGTCTTATCGCTTTGAGAACTCTTGGTCTCAAGCAAGGGCGTGATCTTCGGCGATTGCCACATTCGCAAATATGCGGAGTCGTCTTCAAGCCGGAACGCCCGCACTCCAGTGAGAATCGGATGCTTTTTCACCGGCTCAAGATCAAGAACAGCAGTGCGCGAGATCCTGGACTTCGATTTTCCACTTTGATTGTCGAGCACCAGTAATCCGCCGGTTACTTCTTCATACCACCATGGCCAATTCTGGTTGTCCCCTAGCGCATGGTGGAGAATCACAATGCCCTTCTTCGCTGCGACTGCCTTTTGAATGGTGGTCCGAATCTCCTCAGGCCAGTCGAGCTGGTCGTTCAGCACAAGGATGTCAAAGCCCGGGTCGCCTCGTCCTCCGCTCGGATCCCATGGGTAGTCGTCCGGCATGTCTTTCGGGATCGGCGGTCCCGAAGGAATTCCTTTACCGGGGTCGCCTGTGAAGAGATACGAAAGTCCCTTGCCGTGCGTGCCATAACCGCCGCTCGCAAATAGCCGATGGAAGTCGTAAGGGTGGTCGAGTTCCCAGATCTCCATGTCCGCGGAAAACATCGGCTGTGCGAACATCTCGTAAAACGATGGGGGGAAGGGTGCGCCCCCCGACGTTACCTGTACCCATACCTTAGTCAATCCATTCGAGGCTGCGGGGTAAGCCGGATTTCGATCCATAGCTTGTCGCTCCATCTTCCCTTGGGTGAGTAAAGTCAGTGCTACAAGCGCCCACCCGTCCAAAGAATCATCCTGTGTACGATTTCCATATACCTCGGATGAGCGCAGACCTGCGGCGTGTGCCCCGGCTGCATAGAGGCGACCCTAGCTTTGGGATGAACTCCAACCCAGGCCAGTGTCTTGTTGCTCAAATCCGCGTCATCCGATTCAAGCAAGGGAGTGACCTTGGGAGAGAGCCACATATCGATAAAGATCTCATCCCTGGGTAATAGGAACGGTTGCAAATCGCGAACGATAGGATGTTCTCCGACCGGGCTCAACTGCTGGACAGGGAATTGCTTCAGCCGCCCGCGCTTGATCCCGTCGATGCCCAATTGGATGAGCGATCCTCCTGTCACCTCTTCACGCCACCATGCCCAACGTTGGTTGTCGCAGAGAGCATGATGCAGCACCACCAGGCCCTTGCCCGCATTCAGATAATTGCGGATTGCCTGCTGATCCTGCTCATCAAAACTTTCCGTCAGGTAGTCGTAAAGCACCAAAACATCAGGGCCCGGCTCTCCCGGTTGGCCAAGTAGATTTCGGAAGGCGTTGGGGTGAGGGAAGGCGATAGTATCCAGATCGCCGAAGGTATCATCCGTAAACATCACGAACGACGAAAGGGGTACAGTATGACCGCCAGTCGTGTACTGTACCCGCAAGCGATTCCCGCGGAGGCTCTCCGGCGCTTGTGCCTCGAGGAGGTTCACCGGCAAAGCCGCAGCTGCGGCGGCAGATCCAAGGAAGCTGCGTCTAGAAATCTTCATCCCTCCTCCTCTCTTGTGATAGCGGTAAATGATCCGCCCCACCATTGCGTATTGCACAACGTAAATTGCATAAACCAGAAGAACTCTACTCGAGGAACTCGACGTGAGTCAACCTGGCGGTCGCAGATCGAGTTGCACGGGAAGGCAGGTTTCAATTGCAAGAGAACTTAGTCGTCGCTCAAAGAATGTTTACCGCGCGCGCTGCCAGCAGCGCCACTGTCGTAAACGAGATCGTCGATTGCACCATCATCAGAATTTTCGCCCATCGCGAAAGTACTGGTACATCGGTAGGCGAGAATGCCGTACTCGTATTAAAGGCAAGAAAGAGATAATCGACATATCCTGGAGCCCACTCCGCGTCCACACGCAAAGTGCATTTATCAGGGTCGATCGTCATCTGCGGGAAAAGAAAATCACCAGCGGTGTGTTCTTCACGCAAATCGCGTGCGTTTGGACCGCCCGCGTCCAATCGCCAATACCACGAGGCAAAGACCAGGATATTAGCGAACCACAACGCAGCGGCAGAGCGAAGCAGAGCTTGCGGAGACAATTGATGCCCGGGCAGCGACCGAACCAGTAGAACAAGCGACCAGATTAGCTCAATCGTAACCAGACTGCTGATCAGGTACCCCAGAATTTCATTCACACGCAAATAGCGCATCTGAAACGAAACAAGAGCGGGTACCAACAACCCGGCAACCATGGCGAGCGATAGCCAACCTGGTCCCGCGGTCAGCGGTTCTGGCAGAGCGAAATAGAGGCCGCCGACTGCAAGCAGTGCCAAAGCAGCAGACCAGCGGGAAGCGGAATCGAATCTTTGCGCCCTGCTTTTCGTATTCATTTCGTGTGCACCTGGCGCAAAGCCGCGGTCGTCAGCACAGCCGGGCGCAGCCTGCATTTAGCCTCGCGGCCGCGAAACGTGCATCTGGTCATTACCGAATCATCCACGGCATAGCGGACTCATTCAAGCCATGTTTTTTGCGGTCCATAGGCATCGTCGATAAAAAAGTTGAAGCAACCGCCCAATTATTCTAGACGTCCCCGGATTTTGCGGGTCCTGTAAGAAGTTTGCTCGATAACGCACGCACAACTCCACGAGGAAAGTTCTAACATGAGCCCCCGAAACTCCCGAGCCTGCCATTTGAGCTCTCAAACTGCACATTCTTGAGTTCCAGGCCCAAAACCGCTGCACCCGGCGGCCTCTCTAAATCATCCGATATGATCAAAACATCAGCGTATAAAAAGGGTCTCCCATTGTCCCTGCTCTTGCTACAGATCGCACTGGTTTTGTTGCTGACCCTGGCATGTGGATGGCTGGCCCGCCGGCTCGGTCAAGCCCGTGTGATCGGTGAAATCATTGCGGGTATCGTGATTGGTCCCTCGGTCTTCGGCAGGTTCGTGCCCCACGTTTCCGCTAAGCTATTTCCACAGAGTTCCCTGACCTCTTTTGATTTCCTCAGCAATATCGGGCTGGTCATTTTCCTCTTCCTCATAGGGATGGAGCTCGATTACGAACACCTCATTCGCCAGCGGTCCACAGCCATCTTGTCGAGCGGCATGAGCATTCTCTTTCCGTTCATTACGGCCGCTGCGATCGCCCATCCACTTCGGGTTCGGTTTGCGCCTCAATCCATCGGCCGTTTTCCGTTCGTGCTCTTCCTCGGCATCTCCATGAGCATCACGGCTTTTCCAGTGCTGGCACGAATCCTCGAAGAGCGCCGTATGCAGTTCACGCCTCTGGGCGCGACCGCTATTCTGTGCGCCGCGGTAGACGACGTCACTGCCTGGACCCTGTTGGCGATCGCCCTCACGCTAATCGGCCGCGCCGGCCATAGCGTCCCCATCCATCTACGGCTTCTCGGTCTCGGAGCGTATCTGCTCTTCATGCTCGGGGTTCTCCGTCCTCTCGCGGCTTGGGCGATGCGCCGGCGCCCGCCGCGCGAGCTTACGATCGAATTTCTTGGAATTACTGTCGCCGGCATTCTCCTTTCCTCCGCCGCGACCGACTATCTCGGAATTCACCCGCTCTTCGGCGCGTTCATGGCCGGTCTCTGCTTCCCACGTAGCGAGCACTGGGCCTCTGCGATCCGCTCCCGCGTGGATATGCTCGTCTCTGTCCTGCTACTGCCACTTTTCTTCGCTCTCACCGGAATGCGCACGCATCTCGATCTCCTGGTAGGCAGGAGAATCTGGTTCTGGGCTCTCATCATCTTGGCCGCGGCCATCTTCGGTAAAATCGGCGGAGCCGTCTTCGCTGCGCGTTGGACCGGCCAGTCCTGGCGCGCAGCAATCGCCCTTGGGGCGCTACTGAACACGCGCGGCCTCGTGGAACTCATCGTCCTCAACATTGCATACAATGCCGGGATCTTCACGCCCGCGCTCTTCACCATGCTTGTGGTGATGGCCTTGGTCACCACGATGCTAACGACGCCGATCTTGAACGTCCTCGGAATAGGGGAGCGGCATAACAGCGCCGGTTGGGAATTGAAAGAACCAGCGTCCGCCGCCTAGCAGGCTGCTGAAAAACGCGCCGAAGCAACAAGCGAGGCGCAACAAGATGTATCACCCGAATCGGAGCACCCCAAGAAACAGACGGTTCGTTCGCCGCAGACTAGTTTTTCAGCAGCCTGCTAGTGGTTGCCACCCGGGCAGCCGAGGCATCGGGTAACAATCTGATGCAGATACCGTCCGTGAACGAATCCAGCTCGCTAAACACCTCGACTACGTTCGGTTTCTCGCGGGAACATCCATTGCGGGGCTTCGTCTTTCACGATGCTTTGTGTTCTTTTCGTCTAGGGCTGGATCCTCCATCCCCGCCATGAACTTCGGCGCCTTAGCGAGGGGCTAGCCTAGGAGACCACAACACTGAATCTGAATAAAAGGTCCAACGCGCGAACGCGGGTTTCCACATGACTTCAAGTGACCTCAAGCAAACTGCTTCAAATTCATCCCAAGGTCGTACGTCTCACCATGCGCAAGCAGGTCTTCCCAAATCGCTTGCTTCCCCTGGTACGCAGCCATCCGGCCCAGCATGCAGCTAAGAGCAGTCTCGATCCCAGCCGCCAGCTGATTGTGAACAGGTCCTGAAGTAATGCTCTCAATGAACGCGCGGTCCTTCTCACGGTCGGCGAAAGCGAGATTATCGGAGAAGCTTCCGTTGGGAGCGAATTCTCCCGAGCCCGCTGGTGTACTGGTAGAGTCCTGCCAGACCCAGGCCTGCTCGCCAGTAATTTGCACCGGTCCTGAGTACGGAACCGTGGCAGATCCAATAGCGCCATACACCCGGAGTCCCGCATCGAAGCCGCCATAATTGCCAAACTGGGTAGAGGAGAAGGAGACATGAACGTCTCCTGGATAGACAAAGTCCACTTGGTAGTTATCAAAACAGTCGCCGGCATGCGTGAGGATGTTGCGACCTCCGGTAGCCGTCGCCTTCAGAGGATGTACGCCAAGAAGCCAGTTACAGAGGTCGATGATATGAATATTCTGCTCCACGAGGATATCTCCGGAGAGCGCTCGATACCAGAGCCAGTTGCGCAGCCGGTACTCGTCAGCCGAGGCCCCCGCGCGAACTTTCTCCTGTGAAGCTGGAGCATTGTAGTTTGCAGCAATGGATGCGATCTTGCCGAGAGCACCCCCTTGAATCTTCTTGGCGATGGCGGCGATTGGCGGCGCTTTGCGGCATTGGAAGCCGACATCGACGCTCTGCGTGGGCTTTACACGTTTGGCGATCTCGAGTGCGTGACGAGCCTGCTTCACATCGATGCCGACGGGCTTCTCGCAGTAAACATGCTTCCCGGAGTCCACGGCTGCTTCAAGATGCTGCACGTGGAAGAAAGGCGGTGTAGAGATTTGAATCAAATCGATCTCGGACGAGGTGGCGAGCTGCTCGAAGGCCTGAGGCCCGTGAAAAAGGAGCCGACTGTCGATAGGCTGACGCCCGAGGCTGACGTTCAGTTGATCGAAGTGTTCCCGACCGGCGGCGAGCTGATCGGGAAAGAGATCTGCTAGCGCCGCGACTTGGGCGGTAGTGTTCTGGGAGAACGACGTGGCGACTGCGGTGCCGCGCGATCCGCAGCCAAGCAAACCGAGACGTACAGCGGAGTTTGCCTGATACCCGAAGGCGGTGCGTGGCTTCAGAAGAAGGAGGCCGGAAGCGGCTGCGACCCCATTCTTAGCGAAGTCCCGTCGATTCATTTGATCTCGTCTCCTTGTGGCTGATGCGAACGTCAATTGCCCCTAAGCCCTAATCTCACTCAGGATGCGTTCGAGGTAGAGCTTTTCCTGTCGCACATCTTCGATCTGTTGCGGACCCGAAATCTCGCGCTCGATCGTCACGGTGCCCCTGTAGTCGAGGTGAGAAAGCTTACTGAACACCTGGCGGAAATCGACCAGGCCTTTCCCGATAACTACCTCTTCACCGAGTTTGTTTGGGTCTGTGGGCCACCGTCCGTCTTTGGCATGGATGCTGCGGATATGTGGGCCAAGAATGTCGACGGCGTCAACTGGATTGGCCTTGCCGTAGAGAATAAGATTTGCGGTGTCGAGGCCCACGGCGAGGTTCGGCATCGCAACATCACGCAGCATGCGAGACATAGTCGTCGGCGTTTCCTGTCCGGTTTCCATAAGGAAGTATTGGCCATTGCGCTGGCAATACCGCGCGACCTCACGAATAGCTTCGACCGTCTCAGGATAGAGACTATCGGCAGGATTTTCAGGGATGAACCCGCAGTGTGTCTGCACTTGAGTTACACCGAGCTCCTTAGCAAAATCGGAGACTTGGCGGAGGGCATCGATGCGAGCTGCGCGAGTTTTTGGAGGAACAAGTCCGATCGTCGAAGGCCCCCCCGTGAAATTCCATTCGAGAGGCCGCGGACCGACGACCTCGACCGTGGTGACTGTGACCTGGTACCTCTCAAGCAGATCTCGGAACTGTTTCGCGATCGCCGGCGTAAAGCCGCCAAGATAACCGTCCAAGGAGAGAAAACAATTAGAAAAGCCCAGCTCCTGCACTCGGCGTATGCGTTCCTCGGGAGCGCCGAAGGGGACGATGAGAAGACCGAGCTCCATAGGCTTGAGTGGGGCTGGAGGGACAGCCGGAAACACCTCGATCGGCTGCAACCCCTGCGCGAGAGTTGCGGTTGCCACGAGTCCGAGAAAATCTCTTCGTCGCATCCAGGTCCTTTTCGTAACTTCAGACAAAAATCAAACTCGCTGGCGAGGCGAGAGGAAAGAATCAGAGTAATAGAATTTGCTCAGTTGTTGCTTCCGGAACCCATTGGAGGTCTCTTCCGGAGCACATACCTTTACCCCAAGATCCTTATACTTTCGGGTGCCTCCTGTCGAAAGGGCGACCGGGCCCATATGCCTCCTCTCCGGGCCGCACAGATCTCGCGTCCACGGTCGAGGAAAGCTGGAATAATGTGTGCATCGAAGAGCACCTCGATTCTTGTTGTTAACTGGCTTGAATGGCAACGGCACATTGGGAGGTGCATTGGGAGGTTGAGGTCCGAAGCCGCCTTCGACCGGTTCGGTTGGGTTGGGTGGAGGCGCGATTCGCATAGACCGCCGCGATGTCTCAGCATGTTCAACTGAGGCGCTGACCGAATTTTTACTTGACTTTAAATTCTTAACGTCCTAAGACTCTATCTACCGACCGGTGAAGTGAGCGTTTCCTGGGATAGGAGGAACATGTTTGTCCGAGCTCTGTCAAAATGCCGAGCGCCCGTCTGATTGCGGTGCGAGGGTAACGGGTACTCGTCCAAGCTCGGTGTTCTTAGCGGGGTGGCGACCAGCGTCAAAGCATCCTTACCGAAGCGCATGTCTTTACAATCGCCTTCGACTCGGCGGCCTTGGTTTGGTCATCGTAATTTGTAGTCTTACCGAGAATGGATACACGCAGCGGGTCGGCCCTGTTTCAGTGAGCGACAGAAGCTTATCGGATACGCTCGGCCACTCAGAGTCATCCGAGTCGGCTGTGGGTCACACGTCTGATCCGCAGGCCTACTCCAGCATCTCCGGCACGGTTTTAGATGCCAATGGAGCCGCGCTTTCAGACACGCGCGTCACGCTCGCTGTCGTCAGCGGCGCAGGAGAGCGCACGGCACTTTCGGGCAGCAATGGAGAATTCACATTTACCGAGCTCTCCCCGGGAACATTCAAGGTCACGATTACATCGCCGGGAATGGAGACCTTTGTCTCCTCTGATATCGTGCTCCGTGAACGTGAAAGGCATGAACTTCCGCAAATTGTCCTTGCCGTCGCTGGCACAACCACAGAAGTGCACGTCGACGTAACGCAAGCTGAGCTGGCTCAGGAACAGATCAAAGCCGCGGAGCAGCAGCGTGTTTTTGGTGTCCTGCCCAATTTCTACAGCAGCTATATCTGGGATGCTGCGCCGCTCAATCCGAAACAGAAGTTTGGCCTGGCTCTCCACTCGATAACGGATCCTGTCGAGTTCGTGGGGACCGGCTTAATCGCAGGTGCCGAGCAGGCAAATAATACATTCCCCGGGTACGGACAAGGTGCGGAAGGCTATGCGAAGCGTTATGGCGCCGCATATACGGACGACGTGCTTGGAAGAGTGATCGGCAGCGCCATTCTGCCGTCCTTGTTCCGTCAGGATCCAAGATATTTCTACAAAGGATCAGGCACAGTCCGCTCGCGACTGTTCTATGCCGTCTCGAGGGCGGTGGTTACTAGAGGGGACAACGGGCGTAGCCAGCCCAACTACTCCCATGTACTCGGGAGCTTTGCGGCGGGTGGTATCGCGAATCTTTACCATCCTGCGGGGGACCGAGGCGTAGGCCTTACTTTGGGCAATGGGCTGATTGATACGGCGGGCAATGCTGCTAACAATCTGCTGCGGGAGTTCCTCCTGCGCAGACTCACGCCGAAGGTACCTGACTACGAAAAGGGCAAGCCGTAGGCGCAATCGCGATCCAACAGCGGTTGACTTCACATACAGAACAGTAGGTCTCCAACACATCTCGTGAGCGAGGTTTTGTGGAACTCCATGGGTTCCAGCCTGCCCTGCGCAAAAGCACAATCTTTGTGACACTCTCATTCATTCGCTTTTGGGCGCTGTCGTACCGATCTCTTCAGCAAACAGCTCGCATAAGCTCCGGGCTGGCTGAAGTGCAGAAGCTTGCATCACACCAAATCGAACAGGCAGCCAGCGGTGTGCGGATGTTTCAACAACTGAGTGCTTTGTGTGCGGATCATCGTTTAGCGGCGACTCCGGTAGCGTCTTTGTCGAACCAGGGTTGTTTGCGTTTTTCAGGGCTTTAGCTCTTCGTTGCTACTGGAAGGCTGGCATTCGTCCAATCTGGAATCCTTCTCGCACGACATTTTCTCAAGGGCTGCGCAATTTCTGAGGGACTATCTCCCAGAATGATCGACCGCGCAGCGAGCGGGCGAACTCCTTCGCAGCTCATATCGAAGCGGTAATCGCTCCAATGCCCAGCGATAAAGCCCCCGCCCGTTGCCTCTTCCGCTCAAGAAGTTGGGGACAAAGACGTTGGGGAGCGGTGTTCGTAGCGGTAGCCGATGCTCCGGCCGTTATGCTATCGTGTGGCCGTCGAGTAGAAGCGTGCGGGGATATCATTGTTCGCTAGCCTAGGAAGATCATTTTTTCTTGCGGATTTTCTTGCGGAGCCCGGGGCACGCATCTAAATGCCGTAGGACGGTACGAAGTGGAAGTCGGCTCCTTCGCAAGCTAGGCACGGTATCCGGGAGTCGCGGGTCCACTTTTATGAAACTAGGCCATCTCCTACGAAGCATGAGGTGAGTTCAGTGACGGAGCTCGATTCATGTCACAATGTCTGATTTATTGACAGAGCTGTTACCTAATTCGGAACAAAGCCGAGGATACTTTCCCGGTGCGCTTTAATCCTTCCGTTGAGGTCTCATCATGCTCCTCTCCCGTCGCCGATTTAACAGGGTTGCGCTGCTAGCCTCTGGTGCAGCGCTTGCAGGACCCATCTTGGGTCCCAAACGAAATCTCACCCTTGCTGCGGAGCTGCCAGCTCTACCGAACCCGGACAGTTCTGGCATTCAGCACATCGTTGCGGTCACGATGGAAAACCGAAGCTTCGATCACTTTCTCGGCTGGCTTCCGAATGCTGATGGAAAACAGGCGGGCCTGAGCTATGTCGACAAGTCAGGTGTTACGCATCAGACGCATTCCCTCTCGGGGAACTTCACGGGCTGCCCTGCAGCCGACCCCGATCATTCTTACTCCGGAGCACGGGTGGAGTACGACAACGGGAAGATGGATGGATTCCTGCGGGCAGGGCAGAACGACACATACTCCATCGGCTACTACGGTGCAAGCGATATTCCGTTCTACGCAGCGCTTGCTCGCAACTACACTGCATGTGACCGCTACTTCGCAGCCATTCTGGGACCTACCTTTCCGAACCGGAACTTTATTCATGCGGCTCAGACGGATCGGCTCACAAACAGCATCCAGCCGAGCTCCTTGCCCACGATCTGGGACCGCCTGAGCGCAGCGCGCATTTCCGCGAACTACTACTTCTCCAATGTGCCTTATCTCGCCCTGTGGGGAACGAAGTACTTGAACATCTCCAGGACGTATGATGATTTTCTCCAACAGGCAAAGAGCGGGACACTTCCCGCCGTTTCTTTCCTCGATCCGCGCTACACGATTCTCGATGATGGCACCGGAAACGACGACCATCCTCACTCCGACATCCGGGAAGGGGATAGATTTCTTTACGACGTCTTTGAGGCGGTCGCCAAAGGGCCGGATTGGGCAAGCACTGTCCTGGTGATCAATTTCGATGAATGGGGCGGCTTCTTCGATCACGTCGCGCCTCCACGCGCTACCGCTGCAAATAACGTCGATACGGATATTGTCGGCGGTAAGACGCTGCTAGGTCTTCGCCTCCCAGCCGTGATCGCCTCACCTTGGAGCCTAAGAGATCCCTCAAATCCGCAGCCCAGCTCTTTGGTCTTCGATCACACTTCTGTACTCAAACTGATCGAGTGGCGCTGGTCACTCCCTCCGTTGACACCCCGCGATGCGAGCAGCGATATAAACAACCTCGCATATGCCCTAGATTTTCAGAAATTCAGTCCGCAGGTACCGACACTTCCCAAGCCAAGTACGCCGTTTATTGCACTGCCTTGTTTCCAAAATCTTCTCGGCGGTCTCTTTAGCCGTGGAGACATAACCGGAGCTTCACCCCTGACAACCAGTAAAACAACTGCGATCAATACCCTAAAGCAACAGGCAGTACAGCACGGGTTTAATGTGAAATAGGGAATCGGCCTGGTGCGAGCATCTGACCCCTCTTCAACCGGGCCGCTCTTTCAACCACGCGATTTCTGCGGTTCGAGCGATCAACCTGGCTCTCGACGCGGTACAACCTCCGAAGCCGGGTGACCTCCCCATCTCCAACGCTGCGACGAACGACGCTGAGGTTTCGCCGCAAGAGCAAAATCACAAGGAGAGCCCGCCTACTCCCGTGAAAGCGGAGGCTATGCACGGAAGGCAGGAGGAAGGGGATTTCCCATCTCAAGCTGCAGTCGCAGAGAACGGGGCGCCGGCTCCAGAACCAATGCGTCGTCAGGAAGAAGAATCCCAAACTCGCGACGCCGAGCAGGGCATTTAGCCCTTATTGCGGGAAAGTCTATCGAGAAAGGACGTACCGTCTCATAGACCGAAAACAGTGCGGAGGTAGAAAGTAGTAGGATCAACCGTAACTTCTTCAGAACGATTAGATTCTGGCGCCTTAATCTTGACTATTCTCGCCAGCTACCTCATCCATCCTCTGCACGTACTAGTACGTGATCGCGCCGAAACTGATCAGGAAAATGGCAATCGTCCAGAAAGCTGGCGGTCTCGGACGGTCCACAAGCGCATACTTGATTTGCATATCGATGCCTAGCCCGAAATACAGAACGGCGGCGAGATTCAGCAGTCCTACCATCCGGCGCAAAATGGGGAATACGCGTTCGCGCTGACTCGGTGTGTAGTCACTCAGACGGCGGAAGCCGAAGTGGGCCACCTCCGGGAATGAGCGTGAAAGCGCTGGGACCAACAGCAGCACACCCGTGATTAGAATCTCAAGAAACAGCGGGATCCAGAGATTCAACGAAATTGCGCTTGCTACAGCTCGATTCGGGACCTTCTCCGAAATCCGAGGCAGGTCATGTAGCCGTGAGATATCCTCGCGAAATAGTAGCGGAAGACCTGCTGAGAGCTGTGTCCTTCGTGGTGCTGCGATTCGCTGTCGAGCGGCTCCAGTATGCTAAACGTCAGCTCCGTGGTGTCTCACAGTTATTGGCAGACGCTACGAAAGTCGAACGGCTTTCTTCATTTCATCAATGCGCATAGCGATCGATACCGGTGGTACTTTCACAGATTGTGTTTATTTCGAGGACGGGCAGCTCCAGGTCCTAAAGGTGTTTTCGACACCCGCAGATCCTGGCTTAGCCGTACTTGAAGGATTGTCTCGGATCCGCGTGCCTGGACACGTTCTGGTCCGCCATGGGACCACCGTGGGGACGAATGCCATGATCGAACGGAAAGGGGCGCGTGTCGCCTTCGTTACGACAGCGGGCTTTGAAGATACCATCGTGATCGGCCGTCAAGCGAGGGCACGGCTCTACGACTGGTTCCAGCCTGTGCCGGAGTGCCTGGTCCCCCCCGAGCTGCGACTAGGCATAGACGAGCGCACCGGCTCGGAGGGGCAAATGCTGCGCAGTCCAACTAGAGCGGCGCTCGCATCCTTGGCGGACCTAATCTCTACATCCGGTGCTGAAGCGATTGCGATTTCTCTACTGTTTTCCTTCGCGAATGCCGCCAATGAAACGGTGGTTGCCGAGGCGCTCGGATCACTAAAGCTTCCAATCTCCATTTCACACAGAATCCTCCCAGAATTTCGAGAATACGAACGCGCCTCCACCGTGGTTGCAAACGCCTACCTTTCTCAAGTGGCGGGCGGTTACATTGAAAGGCTTGCCGCAAAGATTGGCCAGCAGTACGAGGGAACAGTCGAAGTGATGCAATCCTCGGGAGGCATCGTTCCTGCTCGGCTCGCAGCCGAGGAGCCGGTCCGCACGCTGCTCTCCGGCCCAGCCGGCGGAGTGATGGGCGCCTATCAATTCGCGAAGTTGGCCGGCTTCGATCATATCGTCAGCTTCGATATGGGAGGAACATCGACGGATGTGTGCCTTGTCGATGCGCAGCTTGGTGGTCCTCACCTCACCAACGAGTCCACCGTCTCAGGAGTGCCCATCAGCATCCCGATGCTGGACATCCACATTGCGGGCGCAGGTGGCGGCTCACTCGCCCGTTTTGATTCAGGTGGCTTGCTGAGAGTCGGGCCTGAATCTGCAGGCGCAATTCCGGGCCCGATTTGTTTCGGTCGCGGTACCTTGCCCACAGTGACCGACGCGAATCTTATCCTCGGCCGGATCGAATCGGGAACCTTCCTAGGCGGTGCCTTGCGCCTCGACGAACAGCGAACGCTCAACTTTATGGAGCAGGCGAAGGGTAACATCAGCAGCGTTGAGGAATTCGCCGCAGGAATTCTGCGTTTGGTCGAGGCGTCCATGGAGAAGGCGATCCGCGTAATCTCCATCGAGCGCGGTTACGATCCTAGGGATTTCACCTTAGTCGCCTTCGGTGGCGGCGGCCCTCTACATGCTTGTTCTCTCGCGCATGCGTTGCGTATTTCGCGAGTCCTCGTCCCACCGCTTCCTGGGGCCCTTTCGGCAGTTGGCATTCTGTTCGCAGACGCGGTCCGCGACTTCTCTCGAACTGTCATGTTTGCTTCCGACGACGATCCCGCAATCGTGTTCCTTGAGCTGGAGGAACGCGGCCGCACAGAGTTCAAAGCTCAGGGCCTTTCCGGCACATCACTGAGGTCAGTGGATATGCGATATAAGGGCCAGGGCTATGAGTTGAATGTTCCGTATGGCGAGGACATGGTGCTGAAATTTCACGATCAGCACCGTCGGCGCTACGGATTTGCGAATGAACGACGGGCGGTCGAGATCGTGAACCTTCGCGTACGCATGATCAGCAAAGCAGAGCCTCTCAGTCCGCCCCGCGAAGCCCTCCGCGTCGGGGATGGGAGTCAGGCAGTGATTGGCGACCGGCTTGTATATTTCAACGGGCAGCGATGCAAGACTCGAATCTATGACCGACAGGCTCTACGGCCGGGAGATTCGTTCTCAGGTCCGGCAATCGTCACCGAGTACAGCTCAGCAACTGTTTTGCCCGCCAGTGACACGCTCGGTGTAGATAGCCTGAATAATCTCATCATTGAGGTGCACTGATGGTCGAAACACGAATACCTCCGGATCCAATCGAACTGGCCATCTTTCAGAGTGCAATGCATTCAATCGCCGAGGAGATGGGAGCCGCTCTGCGTCGCACTTCCATCTCTCCAAATATTAAGGAGCGGCGCGACTACTCGTGTGCCATCTTCGATGCCGAACGCCGCGTGATTGCCATGGGAGATCATATGCCCGTGCATCTCGGCTCGATGCCAATGTCAGTAAGGGCGGCGGTCGAACAACTGCCGTTACAGCGCGGCGACATGGCGATTCTGAATGATCCATATGCGGGAGGGACGCACCTTCCGGATATCACGATGATCCTGCCTGTCTTCATTGAAATGCAGGCGAAGCCGTTCTTCTTTGTTGCCTCCAGAGCTCATCACGCCGATGTTGGTGGAACCTTCGCCGGTTCGATGGGACCGGGGCGAGAGATTTTTCAGGAGGGGATTCGAATTCCCCCCATCCGCATCATGCGCGCTGGCGAAATTGATCAGGAGGTCCTTTCGATCATCCTGCACAATGTGCGGACGCCGGTCGAGCGTGAGGGGGACTTAGCCGCACAGATGGGAGCCTGTCAGCTTGGCGAGCGCCGCCTCTTCGACATTGTTCATAAGTATGGTTTGCAAAGAATTGCCGCTTTGACGGAGGACTTAATCGAATACTCCGAGCGCCTGATGCGGGCCGAGCTGCATAAGTTTCCCGCTGGCACTTTCTGTGCAGAAGACTTTTTGGATGACGATGGAGTCGGTCCAGAGCCGCTGCGGATCTCGGTGTCGATCCATTTCGAACCGGAAGCCGGAGCTGTTGCCATCGATTTTGCGGGTTCGTCTCCGCAGGTAGCAGGAAGCGTCAATGCCGTCTACGCCATTACCTATTCCGCCTGCTTCTACGTTCTGCGCTGTCTGCTCGCGGAGGATGCTCCAGCGACAGCCGGACTAATGAATCCGGTGACGATCCTTGCTCCGAACGCTTCACTTGTCAACGCCAGTCCTCCGGCTGCTGTTGCCGGTGGTAATGTCGAGACATCGCAGCGGATCGTGGATGTGTTGCTGCTCGCTCTTGCCCAATCAGTTCCTGACCGTGTTCCCGCCGCCAGTTCCGGCACCATGAGCAACCTGACCATTGGAGGTTTCGATCCGCGGACGAAGCAGCCTTTTACCTACTACGAAACGACGGCTGGGGGCATGGGCGCGAGGCCCGGGATGGACGGAATTTCCGGCACTCACTGCCACATGACGAATTCGCTGAATACTCCGATCGAAGCACTCGAGTATGCCTATCCCTTCCGTGTACGCTCGTACGCATACCGGAAAAACTCGGGAGGAGCTGGCAGGTTTTCTGGTGGCGACGGGTTGATCCGTGAGATCGAGTTATTGACAGAGTCGCAAGTAACTCTCATTTGCGAACGGAGGAGGTTTCAGCCTTACGGGCTTTTGGGTGGTTCACCCGGAGCCAGTGGCCGCACGGTCCTCTTCAAGAACGGTGACTCCCCGACGGAATTGCCTTCGAAGTGCACAGTCCACGCAGCGGCGGGAGATGTCATTCGCCTGGAAACTCCCGGAGGCGGCGGTTGGGGTAAGCTTTAGCCGATAAGCTGAGTTCGCCGGCTGTCAACGAAGGAAGCGCTCGTCTCGAGCGGCACGAATCGGGCGAAATCTGCCGCGAGAAGGAAGTGGATAAGCGAGCATCATCCGGGATTCGGCGGCACCCACCCTGCGCTTCGTTACCAGCACGTATTTTTACAACACGTATTCCCACGTACTTTCATTGATAGGTCCTGGATGAACCCGGAAGAACCTCTGCAGAGTTCGCCGGCTCCATCGCGCAGTCGTCTATGGATACGCGAGTTGACCGTCCGCGAACGCACCACGCTCATTGCCACCTTCGCCGGGTGGATGCTGGATGGAATGGACGTCATGGCTTATAGCTTCGTCGTTCCAACGTTGATCGCGGCATGGCATATCAGCCGCGGGCAGGCAGGCACTCTGGGCACGGCGACTCTCTTGATCTCTTCAGCAGGTGGGTGGTTTGCTGGGATACTGGCAGACCGTTTCGGCCGGGTCCGCCTGCTGCAACTTACCATCGCATGGTTTGCACTCTTTACTTTCCTGAGCGGATTCACTTCCAATTTTGAAGAGTTGCTCGTTGTGCGCGGATTGCAGGGACTGGGATTTGGCGGGGAGTGGGCGGTTGGGTCCGTACTGATGGCGGAAGTGATCCGTACAGAGTATCGAGGCATTGCAGTGGGCACGGTCCAAGCCGGTTGGGCGATCGGCTGGGCCCTTGCAGCCGCGTGTTACGCCATTTTCTTTTTAGTGTTACCGAGCTCTCTCGCGTGGCGTGCCCTCTTCTGGGTCGGTATTCTGCCGGCGCTGCTTGTCTTTTATATCCGGCGGCGTGTGCCGGAGCCGGAACTGTTCCACCCCCTTCGCGGACGACCAGCCCAGCGGGCGAATGGTTTCTTGCATATTTTCGCTCCTGGTCTCATCCGCACCACCCTGCTTGCTTCGCTCGTGTCAGTGGGAGCGCAAGGCGGATATTATGCCATCACCACCTGGCTGCCGCTCTATTTGCGAAGCACACGAGGATTGCCGGCTATGAATACCGGCGGCTACCTATTTGTAATAATCGCAGGTGCATTTACCGGCTACCTGGTGGGCGCATATTTGACCGATCGGCTGGGACGCAAGCGAACCCTTATTCTCTTCGCGGCATGTTCGTTTCTAACCGTCATCCTCTACACGGTTCTGCCGATCGGCAACAGCTGGACGCTCGTGCTCGGCTTTCCCTTGGGATTCTTCTCGTCAGGGACGTTCAGTCCGATGGGGTCCTTTTTTACTGAGCTTTTTCCGACCCGCTTCAGGGCATCAGGACAAGGGTTTTCATATAACCTAGGCCGCGGCATCGGAGCGCTTTTCCCGGCACTCGTCGGCTATTTCAGCAGCCACATCACACTGGGACAATCGATTGCGGTCTTTTCGGCATCCGCCTACGCGGCTATGGTTTTAGGAGTTCTCGTTCTACCGGAGACGCGGGGGCGAGAGCTTCCCGCCTGACTGGCT
>DASYBJ010000033.1:0-12358 GCA_036500845.1 Acidobacteriaceae bacterium | reverse complement strand
ACACGGATGCGATGAGGGAAAAGTTCAAAACGACGGTTCCGATGGGGCGCATCGGAAAGCCTGAAGAGATTGCTTCGGCAGCGGTGTTCCTGGCCTCCGACGAGAGCAGCTACATTACAGGAATCGATTTGCCGGTCGATGGCGGCCTTGTGGCCGTATAAGCAATTCTTCTACCACTGCACGTCAACCTGACCTCCGCGCGACGTTGGTGGGCCGCGCGGATCACCATAAGCAGAGCTGGTGTCGGACATGGCGCAATTCGACCTCGTCCTGCCTGTGGCTTAACGTGATGTCATACAGCTGTGGTTGGGCCGTCTCACGCCTGCGACCTCATCGGCTTGGGAGACTCCAAGAAGCTGCCCAATTCCGAGATCCGAGGCTCGGGGTCGCTTCGTCCTCGGAGCAAATGCGACGGGAATAAGTGACTGGTGGCGAGCGAGTCGATTGACACGAACAGGCCAACGCGCTCATCCACCCGACTGCTATCGCATTTTCATGGCTCCGGTCGGTTTCTCGCCAATCCTTAACCGAGCGGTAAAGTACGTGTGGCCGGTTATCCGCCCAAGATCCGCTCTGGAGCTGCACCCTTCCTGCAACCCGACTTCAGGCCCGCCTCTGGGGACATGCGCTGCGTGATGTCGATTTTTTATGCGGGTAGGCGGGCTTGTTTCCGAGCTACAAGTTTCAAAAAACTTGCTTCGGCGGGCCCAAGCTTCACAAATAGATCTGTGTGCCGATCTCGACGACCTGTTGCATCGGCATTCCGTAGCGCCGCTCTTCATGAACCGCATTGCGGTTGAGATAGGAGAAGATCGCTTCGGGCACACGGTGAACGCCGCCCTTCTTCGCGATGATCGTTTCGTGACCGATGTAGTAAGTCGCGTCCTCAAATTTGAAGGGGATTTGCCCCGTGTGAGTCAGATTCTGCAGCACCGGGACGAGCAGTGGGTTCTCCATGTAGCCGAACGAAACGAAGAGCTTGTAGAAGCCTTCTCCAAGCACTTCGACCTCGAAGCGCGAGTCCTCTGGCACCACCGGCAATGTCTCTTTTTTGACGGTGAGCAAGACGACTGTTTCGTGCAGTGCACGACTGCGCTCGATGTGATGCATCAGGACTGGAGGGACGTGATCGGCGTCGGGGGCGAGGAACACGGCGCTGCCCGGTACCCGCAAAGACAGGAACCGATGAATGAGGGGCTTCGCGTTCTCGAAGGTCGAGTACCGTCGCGAGTATTGGTCCATCAGAGCAGTACGGCCGCGGCTCCAGATCAGCATAGCCGCAATCAGCGTAGCCCCGATCAGCATAGGAACATATCCGCCATCAAAGAATTTGAAGAGGTTCGCGATCAGAAATGGAATGTCGACACTCAAGAAAATCGCGAGAATCGCGCCGGATTTCCACGCGCTCCAGCGCCACGTGTACCGCGCAACGATGTAATAGAGTACCGACGTGATGGCCATCGTCCCGGTGACAGCGATTCCGTAGGCGGCTGCCAGTTTGACTGACTCACGAAATGTCAGCACGAGCAGGATGCACCCAATGGCCAGCAGCCAGTTGACCTCGGGGATGTAGATCTGGCCCTCGGTGTCAAACGCAGTGTGCTTGACGGTGACTCGCGGAAGGTAGCCTAGCAGCATCGCTTGCCGGGTGAGGGAGAAAGCCCCCGAGATGAGCGCCTGCGAAGCAATCACGGTTGCCGTGCTGGACAGCAGAACCAGTAAATAAGTCGGAAGACCTGCCGGCACCATCGCGAAAAAAGGATTCTCGATCGCCTTCGGGTTGGCGAGGAGAAGTGCGCCCTGCCCGAGATAGCCCAATACCAGGGAGGGCAAGACAAAAGCCGTCCATGACAGGCGAATCGGCCGAATCCCGAAGTGTCCCATGTCCGCGTACAGGGCCTCTCCGCCGGTCACCACTAATACGACGGAGCCGAGGATCAGGGCGCCGCGGAGTCCATGACGGTGAAAGAATGCCAGCCCATGGTGTGGCGAGAGGGCAGTGAGGATTTCCGGATGGCGGCTGATGTGAAATATTCCGAGGCTGGCCAATGTCGCAAACCAAATCACCATGATTGGACCGAAGAGTTTGCCGATGTCACCCGTGCCGCGCCGTTGAATCGAAAACAGAGCGAGGAGAATGGCGCAAGTTAAGGGCACAACCATCGGCGAAAGCCGCGGGCTTGCGATTGCGAGGCCCTCAACCGCACTGAGAACTGAAATCGCCGGTGTGATCACGCCATCGCCATACAAAAGCGCAGCGCCGATCACCGCCAGCAGGGCCATCCCGGTTACTCTGCCGCTGCGCGCAGCCGTTGCGCGAAACCGCTCCGGAACAATGGCCAGCAATGCAAAGATCCCGCCCTCGCCCTGGTTTTCGGCACGCATTACGAAGGTCAGATACTTGACCGTGACCACCATGACGAGCGCCCAGAACATCAATGAAAGAATCCCAAACAGATCCTCTACCCCCGCCTTGGCCCCACCGGCAGCGGTCATGCACTCTTTCAGCGTGTAGAGCGGGCTGGTTCCGATGTCGCCGAAAACCACGCCCAGGGCTCCTAAGGCCAGAGCAGCGGAGGTTGCCTTGTGGCCGGCGTCGGCAGTGTGAGTTGTTGCGGACTTTGCAGGTGTTGCGGGCGGGGTGCTATGTGACGGCATCGGTCTTCTCAGGATAGCAGGCGATGATCAGACTGCCAGTTAATCCTAGGTTTCATCCCCCGTAGCTTTTTCCGAGTAAGGCTTCGGCATGATGAATGACGCCTCCCTTCAAGGCGATGTCATTCGAACGCGCGGTCTGGAAGTTCGTTGCTGCGCAGGTGTGACCCACTTGCACTCAGATCATACGGTCGGCTATCCCGATCTCATTTTTACGGCGTGGGTGATGGGACGAAAGGTACCTCTCGAGGTCTATGGCCCGCAGGGGATCAAGGCAATGACCGATCACATCCTAAAGGCATGGCAAGCCGACGTCGAAGAACGCATCGCCACCGAATCATGGCAAGCTCCCAATTACCGCGATACGTACAAAGTTAACGTTCATGAGATCAGTTCGGGAGTGATTTACAAAGATGCGAATGTCACTGTGACAGCCTTTCCGACGAAACACGGTTTTGCTGAAACCTACGGCTATCGATTCGACACGGTTGACCGCAGCATAGTGGTCTCGGGTGACACGACACCTACTCAGACCACCATCGATGCGTGCCATGGTTGTGACGTTCTCGTTCACGAGGCGAACACACTAGAATGGCTCGGGAAACGACCGGATTTTCAGTTCTATGCCGCGAAGTATCACACCAATACCACGCAACTGGCTGAACTCGCCAGCAAGGCCAAGCCTCACTTACTGATCATTTACCATGCCTCGATTGTTCTGCGTCCGGGACTGCGGCCTCTAGCTTCGTCGCCAGAAGAACTCTTGAAAGAGGTACTTTCCGGTTATACGGGCGAAGTGGTTGTGGGTCGGGGCCTCGACGTCTACTAAGACTAAGAGACTTAGCATTAAGGAACACATGTCGGACCACTTCACGTTTGGTGTTCAACGGAGTTGTGGCAAGCAAAGCAGATTCTGAACGTGTGGTCGGCAACTCGGAAGTTGTACCAGCGATGAGCTGGGTCCGAGCTTATTCGTAACAGTCTCGTTCGCCTCGCAGCGGGCCTACTTTTCACTCCAGCGTGCTCTTCTGAAACCGGAAGCCGCAGCCGATACAGTGCGCAACCATCCTGCCAGGTGAAGGAACTCCTCTGCAGCCGAGGAGTCGGGAGCGTAATCGATCACTGTCATGCCCTCGGCCAACGCCTCACTCACGGCTGAGCTGCGGCGAACCACAAACGGCAGAAGGCGGTTCCCGAGCTGCTGGCGAAGGATCTCGCGTACATCCACGTGAAGCGGCAGGGATGCGTCGAACTGATTGAGAAGATACAAAGGCTCGACACGCCGGTACGTGGTAGGCTGCTCGTTCGAAAAAACAGCTTCCACCGCCCTCAGGCTTGCGACTGAATTCATGTCGGGAATGATCGGAACAAGGATCGTGGGAACAAGAGGCAACAGGCGCCGCACTGTATCGAGCGATGCCGTCCGAGCGTCGACCAGGATACGGTTTGAGCCGTGAGCGTCATGCAGCAGCGCTTCCAGAAAGGGATCGCGTTCGGCGCTGGCCGGCAGAGGTTCGCCCGGCTCCAAGGTAACTGCGTGGACCGGAGCATCCGGACTGTTGTTTGGAGGGGCGAAAGTGCGGACGACGCCGGGTTTGGACTCTCGCGATCCGAAGTAGAGGGGCAGTAGCCCGAACGGAGTCGTGTCAACCAGAAGAACCCGCTCGCCATACGCAGCGAGCGCGCGGCCAACCGTGGCGGCCAGACTTGTCTTCCCTACCCCGCCGGCAATGGAGAACAAGACGAGGGTTGGAACCACAGGTCTGCTCTCGCCACCTGGGAGCCGGGCTTCGCGGGCGGCGCTCTCCGGAGAAAAGATGTTATTCAGGATGAACCAACGGTGTTTCTCCCGGCGCTCAGCAGCAGGCTCTCGTGTGCCTTCTGCCAAGCGTTCCTGATTCCAAGTCCCCTCGTTGCTCGGACGAGCGACCTCTTGCGAACCTGCAAGGGGTGGCAACGGTTGCGATTCGCTCTCGGTCCTCGAGAGCTCGGCAGGCAAAGATTCGCCCGTGGCGGTCAGATCAGCAGATGCCTGTCTTTCCGCCGGCTCCCCATGGGACGTGTCTGGCTTCGTAGCCTGACCTGCTTGCTTCTGAAGCATCCAGTCACGAAGGCGGTCGCGGGTCTCCCGGCGGGAAGCGGAAAAATCACGATAGCTGTGTCCGGGCAGGTGCGCCGCGAGATAGAGTTTTGCGATATCTTCGGGGATGTCGCCCCGGCCGGCGTCGTGTCCACACTCGGTCATCCGACTCCCTCAGCAAGGCATCTGGTCCAAGCGCTCCTTGCGGGCGCACTCCGGCCAAATCTTCGGACCGGAAAATCTAGAAATGAGCGAGGGAGTGCGACTCTCTAGATCAGGAAAAAGAGCTAAACAGTTTCGAACCAATCGCTCACGGCGGAAACCCGCAGGAGCCATTTGTCGGCTTTCCCGACAGACTACCTGCGAAACCGAATACGTACAACAAGAATTGGGATTCCAAACGCAACGAAAGCAAAGCGTTGGCGGCATACGGGTATCCTGCCGTGACCCTGTGTTAAGTTTGAATATAACCGGAAGCGAGCTCGTAGCTCAGTCGGTAGAGCAACGCACTTTTAATGCGTGGGTCCTGGGTTCGATTCCCAGCGAGCTCACCACGCCTCTGGCATTTTCGCGATTCTCGTGACCTGTTGGGCGTTGATAGGTGCAGCTGTTTTGATCAAACAGCTGCTTTGACCTAAACTTCCGCTTACCCCGGAATTGTCAAAACACCTATGTCTAACACCTCCCAGGTGAACGCGTCCAACGGAGCGTTCGAAGACAGTGCTTTCAAGGACGGGGCCCTCGAGCTTGTCGGGCTGCAAGATCAGTACACCGCGCGCTGGCATCGCGAACCCGTCGAGGTTCCTCCCACACTGGCTGGCTTGGAGCGAGCGATCGTAGGCCAGCATCTTGCAAATTTTGAGCTTTGGCACGCTGAAGACTCGGCCAGGGACCCTGGGGCGACCGACGAAACCATCGCCCGGATCAAACGCTTCATCGACGTTACGAATCAACGGCGGAACGACTTGGCCGAGCAATGCGATATTCTCCTTCTCGCTTACCTCGGCCAACAGGATCTGCCGGAATCGTCTGCGGAGCTTCACTCAGAGAGCCCGGGCTTAATGATCGACCGGCTCTCGATCCTGTCGCTAAAGCTCTTCCATACAAAGGAGGAGATGAATCGAGCTGACGCGCCGCCCGGCCATACCCACCTGAATCGCAAACGCTTACTCATCCTCACAGAACAGCGTGACGACCTGGCCCGAGCGCTCGATGGACTGTGGAGGCAGGTTCTGGCCGGACAACGGCGGTTTAAACTATACAAACAGCTAAAGATGTATAACGACCCGGCCTTGAACCCGGTAGTATACACGGCACGCTCCTCTACTTGAGGGCAGGCGTGCTACATTCTCTGCTGGGCTGTCGCAGGTCCCCGGGCTTGACGTATGCTGTCGTCAGCGGCGCCCCGCGTAATCGTGGGGGCACGCTTGGGATCAGGTTCCGCGGCAGACAATACCGAGTGCGGAGGCGATCCTTCGCAGTAGCCCTTGATTACGTTCCAGGAATTCTGCTCCTGCACGCAGGAGAAAGAAGAGTGGATATGCCAAACACCGGCTCGGCTGCAGGCAGCCGCAGGAGTCCCCGTACCATCGCAGGAAAAATGCGCCACATGCCTAATCCCTCGCAACAGAAATCTCTGACCGAATACCAGAATGCCCTGCAATGGATGCAGGAAGGCAAATACGAGAAAGCACGAGTGGCCTTCGAAAAGCTGAGCCAAGACGGCCCAGCGGAGGTGCTCGAACGCGTCCGCGTGTATCTGGCAGCATGTGAACGGCACGCGCAACGGCAAGGCCTCTCGTTCAACAGCACGGAAGAGCAGTACGACTACGCGATCTCGTTGCTCAACACGGGCTTTTACGAAGAGGCTCGAGAACAATTCGAGCAGATTCTCAATCTCAACTCGCAGGCCGACTATGCTTACTATGGGCTAGCCATCCTGGAGAGCATGACCGGCAAGGCGGAACCTTGCCTGGAACACCTTGCCAAGGCGATCGAGCTCAATCCGCGGAACCGGATCCAGGCACGCACCGACTCGGACTTTCAAGATATGGCAGACGATCCCCGTTTTACGGAACTGCTGTATCCGGAAGTTCCGTGAGCCGCCGTCCGTCTCTTGAATGGGCGTTTTGAGACGACTTGCAGGCTGCGGAAAAACCGCGCCGAAGCAACAAGCGAGGCGCAAGAAGATGTATCACCCGAATCGGAGCACCCCAAGGAATAGACGGTTCGTTCGCCGCAGTAGTTTTTCAGCAGCCTGCTAGGAACTGATGTGAGAATTGTTACTCCCAAGCCGTCGAAAGCGATTGTCAAACCACAAGACGAACTTCGTTCGAGCGTGCGCGTTGTTGCGATCGGTGGTGGCACCGGCCTGTCGACTCTGCTGCGAGGTCTGCGCCGCTACGTTGCCTCACCCATACAAACGTCGGAAGACTGCGAGGATGCCCCCTGCCTTGTCTCGGATCTTGCCGCCGTGGTGACTGTGACCGATGACGGAGGATCGAGTGGACGCTTGCGCCGCGGCTTCAACATGCTACCGCCTGGTGATCTGCGGAACTGCATGGTCGCGCTTTCGGAAGATGAGCATTTGCTTTCGCGGCTCTTCCGGCATCGCTTCAAAAGCGGCGAGGGACTCGAAGGTCACAGCTTCGGCAATCTCTTCGTTGCTGCCCTTTCCGAAATCACCGGCGATTTTGCACAGGCGATCAAGCTCTCCTCGCAAGTGCTGGCGACCCGCGGCCGCATTTACCCGGTGACAAACTCCAACGTTTCGCTCGCGGCCCTCATGGAGGATGGTTCAATCGTGCATGGGGAGACCAGCATCACAGCCAGCCGCCAGCACATCGTCGAATTGATGCTGGACCCGGCCGGTGCCGAGGCTCTGCCTGAAACCCTTGATGCCATCGAACGCGCCGATCTGATAACCATTGGTCCCGGCTCGCTGTTCACGAGCCTGATTACGAATTTGCTCGTCAAAGGAGTGCCTGAAGCGATTGCCTGCTCCAAGGCGGTCCGTGTCTTCGTCTGTAATCTGATGACGCAGGCGAACGAAAGCCTCAACCTGACTGCCTCCCAGCACATCGAGCGTATCTATGAACATGCCCGGCGGCCGCTTTTTGACTACGCGTTGGTGAACATCGCGCCGGTCTCTCAGACGCTTCTCGATCGGTATGCGACAGAGAGCGCCGCTCCGATCGAAGCTGACATCGAGCGGATTGAAGCGCTCGGTGTGCGCTGTATCACAGGCAGTTTTGCCGCGGAGGGTGATGTGCTGCGGCATGCAACAGATCAGGTTGCACAGGAGGTTCTGCGCCTCGGGTTGATCGGCAGACCTCGCCGCTAGCAACTCCTCTTACAACCTCGTCAGATTTCCCGGGTCGTCCGTTTCAATTGTCCGCAGGCGGCATAGATATCGCGACCGCGAGGCCTGCGCAGAAAGGCGGGAACGCCATTCTGGATGAGCCGTTTCTGGAACGCTTCCACTCTGCTCGATTCGGGAGCCACATACTCGATCCCCGGCCCTGAGTTCCAAGCGATTAGATTGACCTTGGACGGGAACGACGCGCTCCGGACCAGCCGTACGAGCTCATCGGCTTGCTGCAAGCTGTCATTGATCCCGCCGAGCAGCACGTACTCGAAAGTCACTCGTTCCCTGGGCCGCAGTTTGAGCTGGGCAGCGGCGTGCATCACATCCTCGATCTTCCACTTGCGCGTGACCGGCATGATCTCTTCCCTCACCCGATCATTGCTGGCGTTCAAGCTTATCGCCAGTTTCGGCCGGACACTCTCTTGGGCGAAGCGCAAGATTCCGGGCACAATGCCCGAAGTGGATACCGTCATGCGCGACTCTGCGATACCCGTCTCTTCAACAAGAAGCCGGACGGCAGCCATAAACTCGTCATAGTTGAGAAAGGGCTCGCCCATTCCCATAAATACGAGATTGATTCGATCACGCCCCAACTCTACTTTGTGCCGGCCGAGCACGGCGATCACTTGACCGGCAATCTCTCCAGCCTTGAGGTTTCGTTGCAGACCTAATTTCGCAGTCAGGCAGAACCGGCAATTCACCGCACAGCCTACCTGGCTGGAGACGCAGATCGTAGCTCGCTTCGTGTTCGCGCCATCAAAGTCATCGGCCGTGTCGTCGCCCTTTTCTCCGCCGTCTCCGCCGGGCATCCAGACCGTCTCGACAGTTTGTCCGTCTTCACCGGCAATCAGGTAGCGCTCGGTCCCGTCCACCGAGCGGAAGCCTTCGAGAATCTTAGGGATAGCGATCCCCCACCCAAGATTCACAATTTCTTCGCGGAGGGCACGCGGCAGGACACTCACCGCATCGAGCGAATCTACGCTTTGCCGGAACATCGCGGTGAGCAACTGATCAACCCGGTAGACAGGCTGGCCCAAATCGACTATTAGTGCCCTAAGTTGTTCACGGGAAAGGCCGAAAAGATTCTTGTCGACAGGCGGGGCTGGAGCGTCTAAAAGGTAAATAAGTTTATTCCTGCCAGGCATCGATGGGGCCAAGTCGCTCCCTCCAAAGATAGCACTGCAACGCTGTGAACTCGCCTAGAACCCATGGCTGCGCCACAGTCAGGGGAAAGCCGATAGACTTAGATGGTGACAGAACGAAGTATTCAACGCACGGTCCTCCCGAATGGACTGACCATTTTGACTGAACGCATGGAGCACATCCGCTCCGTCGCGATGGGAGTCTGGGTCAAGGCAGGCTCACGTCATGAATTGCCCGAAGTTAATGGCATTTCTCATTTCGTCGAGCACATGGTGTTCAAGGGTACACAGTTTCGCTCGGCGCAGAGGATCGCCCGAGAGGTAGACGCGATCGGCGGCAATCTGGATGCCTTCACCGGGAAAGAAACCATCTGCTTCAACCTTAAGGTGCTCGACGAGCACGTACCCACAGCGCTCGACATCCTGTCCGACTTGGTATTGAACCCAGTCTTCAACAGCGATGACATACAACGTGAGCGCGGCGTGATTCTTGAAGAGATCAAGATGGACGAGGACAATCCCGACTATCTCGTGCATGAGATCTTCACTCAGAATTTCTGGAAAGACCATCCACTCGGTAAACCAATTCTAGGAACCAAAGAGACCGTTCGCCGCTTTGAGCAAGAGATCCTGTTCGACTACTACGGCCGGCGCTTCTACGGGGGCAACATGGTCTTCTCCGCTGCGGGGAACCTGGAGCATGACGCGTTTGTCGACCTTGTCTGTAGCCGCTTTCAGCATCTATCGGCTGGAGGAGACAAGTTTAGCGAGGCCCCTCCGCACCCGGTCTCGAAGATTACGTTGCGGAATAAGAAAGCGCTTGAGCAGGTGCAGCTCTGTTTGGGTGTGCCGTCGCAGCCCATCGCTCACGATTTGCGCTACGTCACGCTGCTGCTGAACACGATTCTGGGCGGCGGGATGAGCTCGCGGCTCTTCCAAACAGTCCGGGAAGAGCGCGGTTTAGCGTACTCGATCTTCAGTGACCTGAACCCTTACCGTGATACCGGTTCGCTATGCGTCTATGCCGGCACCTCTTCGGATCGCTGCCTCAAGGTGATCGAGCTCATTATGTGTGAGTTTCAGCGGCTCAAGTCCGAGGCCCTGCCCGAAGACGAGCTTCGCCGCGCAAAAGATCAACTGAAAGGGAATCTGATTCTGGGGTTGGAAAGCTCGATGTCCCGCATGTCGAACCTTGCGCGGCAAGAGATGTACTTCGAACACTTTTTTGGCATCGACGAAATCATGGATAAGGTCGAGACTGTTTCCGCCGAGCAGGTGATGGAAATGGCAAACTTCCTCTTCTCTCCGGAAAAGGTGGCGGTTACACTGCTCGGCCGGCTGGACGGACTGAAGGTTACTCGAAATCAACTCGCGTGCTAGCGGGCGAGGTTGAGGTTTCGGTCCGAGTTTCACGGCGCGGGTTTCTTCCCATCCGTCCGGAGAGATCGCTCAGCGGTCCCCCGTTACTACTGAGGACTAGAAGTTCGCCGGAGGCTCTGGACACTGCCCTTCCTTTTGTGAACATTTTTGCGCCTCGTTGCGTCTGTTGGAAGGGGCGTCTGGCCTTGATAGACTCTGTAGTGCCAGAATCCCAGGAAAACACTCGCCCGGCAGCAGGAAAAGGCCAATGATCGAGAATAGCAACCCTACTGAAAACTCCAGTCGACACCTAAAAGGTCCGGCGCTTCTGCTCCGGTTTGTCTCCTCGCTACGCTCCGAGAGCGGCTTCACCTTGATGGAACTGTTGATTGTGATGTCCATCATGATCATCCTGATGCTCATCGCGATTCCGAACTTCATCAGCATGAGAGCACAGGCGGATGAGACGTCGGCCATGCAGTCGCTGCGCGCCATCTATCAGGCGCAAATTCAATATCAGATCAATTTCCCGGCAAATGGTTTCGCCTGCTCTTTGGCCTCGCTCGGCGGCAATTCTCAGTCGGGCCCACCAAGTGCACAAGCGGCCCAGGTTTTGCAGGGCGACCTCGCCACAGGACAAAAGTCCGGCTATACCTTCAACATCGTGAACTGCAATAAGGTGACGGTGAACAACCAGGACATGTACACCTCTTATGAGGCAACCGCCGTTCCTCAATCTGTCGGTAAGTCGGGACATCGAGGCTTCTGCCTCGACGAGAGGGGATCCATCACGGCTGACCCGGCCGGCGGGACAAACTGCACGCAGCCGGTGCAATGAGTTGGGAATGTCGTGAGTCCCAACCGAGGCGTCACTACCCGTAGAAGCTTCCTGGTGGGTATCGCCCTCTCCTTAGCCACGTGTTGTTATCCGCTTTTCGCAGTGGAAATTCCTCAACCGCTGCCTTCCGCGCACGAGCTCGCACAAAGAGTGGATGCGTACTACAACGGGCTCCATTCCCTGCGTGCCAACTTCACCGAGAACTATCAGGGAATGGGTGTTCGCCGCCAAGAGAGCGGTAGCCTTCTGCTGCGCAAACCGGGAAAGATGCGCTGGAACTATTCCCAGCCGGAAGGAAAGGTTTTCCTTCTGGATGGGAAATACGGCTGGTTCTATAGCCCGGGGGATAAGCAGGCGGAGAGGCTCGCAGCTTCACATCTGGATGACATGCGCTCGCCGCTTCGGTTTCTGCTTGGCCACACGCAGCTCGAAAAGGAACTTCAGAGCCTCACCCTATCGACCGACGCAAGCGGACTGAGACTCTCCGGAGTGCCGAAAGGGATGCAACAGCGTGTCTCTGAAATCACACTCGGCGTAAACTCCGACGGCGCGATCCGCTCGATTGCAATCACGGAGACGGATGGCGCTCGCACATCTTTTACTTTCACTAACAATCAACCGAATGCACCCGCACCCGAGAGCGAATTCGTCTTTCGTCCACCTGCAGGCGTCTCGGTGATCGACGGATTGCCGCCGGTTTAGCAACCGTGCCCCTTCAACGAACGGAGTCTTCGAAAATTTACGATAAGCCCCGGCGCACACGCATTGGACTGTGGCTCATCGCTATACCTCTCCTCGGTTCGAGTGTGTGCTTGTCTCAGACCAGCACACCCCACAGGAGTCTTGGTCTGGAGAAAAGTACTGGGCCATGGAAGATGGAGCGCAGTGGCACCACTGCCGGTCTGCGCGGCGTTTAC
>DASYBJ010000032.1:0-9051 GCA_036500845.1 Acidobacteriaceae bacterium | reverse complement strand
ATTGTGCGTATATCTTGAAAGCCCCAGAGCTTGTGCGCCGGCAGCCTGATGCGAAACATCACGCATGCAAAAGGCCCTGCGGCCGGGTAGAGCGGCTTCATACCACGGCCCCACAGGATCGTCGTTAAATACATAGGCCATAGCTTGCTGTTTAGACCAGTTAAAGGCCTCAACCAAGCGATGATCTGAGGACGTGAACTCGAGATTTGACTGTCGTCCGCGATCCTTTGTTTGGGCGAATGCAGTCACGCATAGGGAAAATATCGCAAGGCAAACAGCACCGAATTGGATTGCCAGCCGTTCGCGAACCCTAACGCCTCGCTTCATATTCGCTGCTCCTCTCGATGGGCGAGATAGTTATGCTTTGAAGATCAGGGGGCTTGGAGAGGGCATTCAGATACCGTCACCGGGACATTAGCATAGCCCATTTGGTGTAGCAGAGTTCCGACACTGACGCGGCTCACTGCGGGATGTCGGCTAGGGCCTACCATCACTTCAACAATAGGAAGCATCGGCCGCTGGCTACCAACCCATGTCGGGAAATTTAGGGCGATGTGCCGCGAAAGCAGATTCCGCTTTTGACGAACTTGCACTTGGTTCATTTCGTGCGTATAGAGTTCGTGCACGATCCGAAACTCATTCTCTGCTCTAAAACCTCGGTCCTTTACGAGCGGTGCTAGCCTGTAGACACGATCGTCCCAAGCTGCGAAAAACTCCTTGGCCCATTCCTCGGGAGTTCTAGCTTGAACCGTCTGAAGTCCCTTCAGAAAAAAGCGGATCGTCGCTTCAGCAACCTCCTTCGCCTCTGCGAGATGAAACTCGCGATCGTAATTCACCTTAGCCACCATACGGTTTGGTAATGAGCTGAATAGCCCTTGTGCGCGAAAGCCGATTGCATAGCCGTTCTCGCCGCCAGTTTCGCTGTATGCTCTCCATTGGCTCAGATCATCCTTTTCTGCTGAAAAGCATGTGACAAAAAATTTACTAGGACTTACTGATTGAGTGACATCATCCGTGACCTGCTCTGAAAGATAAGCCAACACGGTCTCATCCTTCGAATGCTTCTTTTTGACCTCTGATATCGCGTCCCTGAAGAGTTTCTGCGCGTACGTCGTCTCCGTGCTGTCGTTCAAGCACGCAACCTGCGTAGCATAGATCTGAGCCGATTGAAGAATTCCTAGAAGTCCGGCTCCATTCGTGTAGTGCCAGAGCGTTATATCTGGGTCAAAGTCGAAGGATTTAAGATGTCCAACAATGGCTTTAGTGAATTCAAAGTATTCATTACCTTCATCTTGCGTAATCGGCATAGCTACAATTGTACCCGTTATTGTGCTTTCCCTGTTACACGGCGATAACGCAGCCAGTTGTTTGTCTTTATATTCAACTGGCTGCGAACTGTCCTATCATCCCGGAGCGCCCTGACTCTGACCGCCGCCCTAACTGATAGCAATGACTAGACCGGGTGCGGAGATGTCGCCGGGTGTTCCATTCTGCAGGCCAACCCTGCGAATCACCTCGCCTGGTATGTGCAGGCGTTGTCCCCGAATGTGTACTGATGTCGAGATATCGACGGATTTGTCGCTGGCGAGGTCCTGGGCCAAAATTCGCCTACTCTGCAAAGGCTTGTCGAAAGCCAAAGTAAGGCTTTCGAAGGAACCAAATACGCCGTAAGGCCCGGGCGCATCGGATACAGATAGGGTGACGTCGCATGCAGGCATGTACCATGCGTTGCCAATCTTAGTTCGTTCCTGTGCTGCGATTGCAACCGCCCCATTGGGAAACCTTGTGGCGAACACGAACGGCTTATCCTCTTGCGCATTCACCTCGGGCAAGTCAATGTTGCGGGCGAGAACAGCCGGTGCTCCCTGTCGCACAGTGGCTCCTATGATTTCGTTTTGCCAGGTTTCGCCTGGCTCAAAGATCCAGCTATCCGTCAGAATCTCATCGCTGACCATAACAGATCCCAACCCTGGAGAGAACGGAGGCGCAATCCGTTGCCAGCGCAGCGCCCGTACTATTTCATCCATCCGTTTCTTGGCTTGTCTGGGACCGTTGAAGAACAGATCAGTATCGTATCCAGGCCTCAAACCGGTAAGCGGGTGGCGCAGAATACCCATCGTGCATCCCATCACTGCAGCCGCATAAACCTCGTCCTCCAAATTCAACAAGCCGCGCAATTCAGGATGCCCTTCAGCCCCCTTCAGCATTTCGGCGAGCCGATCAAGAGTGGTCGGCAAAGAAAGGGCCGAGGTCACATCATAGGTTCGATAAACATCCGTATGACGCAGAATGTCCATCCGTTTGGAACCCCAGGGCTGCGGGCCGAAGCGTCCGTCCTTCCGCCAATCCCCGTTCACGGGCCATTCGCCATGCACATGCTCCAGAGTAAGGCGAATGTGCGATTCATCGCGAAGCCGCACCAGGTTGAACGCTGGATCTCCGATGTCGATCTTCCAATACCGAATCCCAGCAGACTGGCTGAGCTTTTCAAGGCGATTGTCCGTGTCTCCGCCGGGAGTATTGCGGCACCACAGTGCGGTCCCGCGCCATCCGGCACTCTCCACCGCATGGTTCAGCTTCCTAAGCCGGTCAACGGGATTCCCGGTGAAAGAGGGGAACTTCTTTGTATCAAGCTCAAAGGTTGCGGTGCCTCCAACCTGCCAACCGTCATCCAGCAAGAAGAACACGTCCTTGCGAATCCGAGGGAAAAAGTTAGCTGCCCATCCCGTTTCTCCAAAGAGTGCCTTCTCGGTCATTGCATTGTGGGCCAGCTGGCTTCCCGAATCCCCCTCAAGCACCTTGGGGTCCAGCGCCGGAAGACTCTGACCATACGTATAGTTTTGAACGGCCCAGGTGCACCAATAGTTCGCAGCGCCGGACGGCTCCTCGGGTACCAGGTTCTCTCCTGCCTTTTTTGGGGGGGTGATATTTGTCGCAAGCCCCCTTGACTGTGAGACTATGGCGGTCGCCATCAGTGCTGTTAGAAACTCTCTGCGATCAACCAATCTTTTGTTCCCTTCCTTCTCCTCGCCTGGAACATTTGGGCTGGCTTGGAGCGCAGTGTTTTCGTCGGTCGGACGCAAACCGCCGGTGTCTTCGAGAGTCGAACGACACCGGCAGTGCGTAGGAGTGCAGTGCGATGTTAGAACATGAAGTGCACACCCAGCTGTATCTCCCTGGGTGTCCCGTTCGTCCCGCCAATCTGACCGAAGTTCGAGTCTGAGAGATTTGTATCCGGGTTGGAATAGTGTGGAGTATTCGAGAGATTGAAGGCGTCTACCTGGAGCTTGATCGTCATTCTTTCTCGAATACTCTCCGATTTCGACAACGAGACATCCGAGTTGTAGTAGCCTGGCCCGCGCACCCGGCCCACTCCAGAGTTGCCCAGCTGAAGGGGGCCGGGAGTCGCAAAGCAGCTGGTGTCAAACCATCGCGACACTGACCCGAACGTTTTGACCGATGGGCACGTGACATTCGCTCGGTTGGTCACGCCGCTGCCAAGATTGTCCGTGCTGGTTGTAAAGGTGAGGGGAAGTCCAGATTGAAGGGTGGTAATCGTACTGAGCTGCCAGCCGCCAAAGAGTAGTTCTGCGGGACGGGATGGTGCGGAAAGCCACTGCTGTCCCCTCCCGAATGGCAGTTGGTAAGTAAGGCTCGCGATGAGATTCTGCGGGATGTCTGGGGCCTGGCTCGTACCCTCTCCGCGATTGAACCTGTCATCGAGCGGCCACCAAAGATTCATGTCGTCGATCTCCTTAGACCATGTGTATGAGATCCAGCCCCGGAGTCCGCGGGACATGTTCGTTTTGAGCTGGACCTGCAACGCGTGGTAGATGGAGGAGCCGTCTGCGGCTCCATAACCAATATTTGTGGCGTATTGCTGCCCCTGTCCGTTGAAGTATTTGTACGGAAGGCGCGAATTGTACGGGGTGTTCCCTGGGGGAGGCGTGTTGAGGTTATACCTCCGAAACAGATGCGAGCCCTTGGTTCCTACGTAAGTGACGCTAAGCGCAGCGGAGGTGGAAAGCTTCTGTTCTATCCCAAAGTTCCAGGCATTTGCCACATCAGGTTGCATGCTTTTCGACATGAGGTCGACCCCGACCCCGACGGGGGGCTGAACCGGTGCGGTGATAGGTGTCGGAATATAGGACGGAAGCCCACCGCTGCTAAGCGAAGGAAGCGGAGTGTTGCGAAGCTGCGCCGGACTGTTGAATACTTCGAAAAACGGAAAGTTCTTTTCCAGAAATCCGCCCATCGCTCCGAAATTTCCGGGAAAATGTGTGATTCCGAAAGCCCCCTTGATGGAGGTATTCCCACTATTCGGGGAGTAGGCAAATCCAACTCGCGGCGAATAGCCACCATAGTAAGTATTCACGTTAGGTCCGCGATTCCCTGAACTGGCAAAGTCCAGAACCCCATTTGCCAGGTCGAAGTTCGATTGATGATTTTGCTTGTCGACTGCGGGCGTGATGACATCCCAGCGGAGTGCCAGGTTCCAAGTCAGATTCTTTGTCATTCTGTATTGGTCTTGCACATATATGCCCAGAATCGTTGCACGAGTAGCCGGATCGGTAGCTACAAAACCCCGGTCCACCGAGGAAGGCAGGCCGAGCAAAAAGCTGGCAAACTGGTTGCCGCCCACCGCGCCAGTGCAAGACGGCTGATTGGTGCAACTGCTTGTGTAGTCTGAGATGTAGGTGAAGTCGCCATTCTTGTTAGCGTCAGAATTCGTCAATGAGGCTTGCAAGCGGCGGTAGTCTTCACCGATGGTGAACGTATGTTGACCGTGCACCTTGGTAAAGTTATCTGTAATTTGATAAGAGTTACTGATCCGATGCGAATTTGTCCAACCCTGTGAGCCAGTGTTGGCTATGTTCCCAATGGTGAAGTTGCCAATCCCGGTGGCCCCAAATGCAGGATCGTTGCCATTCGGAATTCCCAGAACAGTATTCTCATTGGTTCCGAGGTCGTTTCCGAAATCCTTTGTATAAAACCGATTGAATCCGAACCGGATCTCGTTCGTCGCCGTAGGCGAGAACGTGTGGTCATATCCGATGGCGGCATTGTGGTCTCTGGAAAGAGCGTTGACGTCTACAATCTGGATGAACCGAGTACCCGGTGAAGGAGCCGTCAGATCGCGCCGCTGGAAGGATTCGCGACCAAACAGCCGGTCACCATTTGCGAACTGGTAGTCGACCTTCACATCAAATTGGTGATTTTGATCGGTCTCAGAGGTGTTTGCCCGGAAGTTATTACTAAGACTTGTTTGATCGCCTGCCGTTGGCCAGATGGTATTGCCTGAAACCATCTGTGCCGAAACGGGGTCAAACCGCGAGCTCGGAATCTGCCAGGCAGCACCTTGACTGGTGGCGACAGTCGGAAAGGGAGCCCGAGTGATTGGGTCATAGATTGGACCTGCAAATTGACTCTTCAGGAAAGTTCCTTGCTTCATTAGATCCGTGGGAACGGTCAAGATATAGCTGATACCATGCTGTAGCAGCAGTCCTTGGTAGTCCACGAAGAAGAATGCTCTGTTCTTAAGGACCGGACCACCCAAAGAGCCACCGAATTGATTTCCCTGGTAAGGCGCCTTGCTGCTGGCTCTCCATTGATAGGCGTTCAAGATATCGCTGCGATAGAACTCGTATGCCGAGCCGTGAAATGCGTTGGTGCCAGATTTGACGAAGGCGTTCACCTGGGCGCCGCCGTAGGTGCCGACAGTGGCGTCCGCATTATTCGTCGAAATCTTTATTTCCTGAAGAGAGTCAAGTGGAGGAGTCACGTTGATGAAAGCGTTCAAAAGTTCCATGTTGTTTACGCCATCCAACGTGTAGGTAGTCCCGCCCCATGGCATGCCGTTCACACTCGCGGTGATGGCTCCAGCGGCTCCAGCGCCCGCTGCCGCCTCCGGGGCACTTCCGAAGCCCGTCGCAACAGATCCGGGAATAATTTGTACGAGCTGTGAGAAGATCCGCCCATTGAGCGGCAAGCTGGCGATATCCTTCTCGCCGACCACTGCGCCGAGCGAGGAACTGGTGGTGTCAATCAGGGGGTTGACCGCCGAGACTTCAATCGACTCGGTTGTCGAACCTACCTCGAGAGTGAAGTCGGCTACGGTTGCATTATCGACTGTGACCACATTCCCTTTGGAGATGACCGGGCGAAATCCTTGAGCCTCAAGACTGACTTGATAGTTTCCTGGAGGAAGATTGTCGACTCGATACGCTCCGTTGGAGTTGGTCAGAATCCTGGCGGTGGTGCCGGTGTTCTGGTTGGTGATGGTGACCGTAGCGTTGGGGACAGCGGCATTACTCTTGTCCAGGATTGTCCCCAGGATGCGTCCGCTTACGCCTTGGCCAAAGGCCAGGGGCACGAACAATAACAAACCGGCGAACAGCGGCAGTTTGCGTGAGAAGATCCTTGAACGAGCCTCTTTGGCGCTCCTATTGAAGGTAAAAATTCCTGATCGCATATTTTCTCCTTTTCTTCCCTGTCGATCTCGGGGCCCCACACGACGTCTTGCAGCGAATGATCCAAGTCTGGTTGTTGCCGGCTTGGATCGATACTACGCAGCAGACGGTAGTGAGCTATGTGTCGAGGAGTCTAGTTACCGTGGGGATACAGAAATTTGAAACATGCTTGTTACAGAGGATTTTTGGGGATGTTACAGGCACAAACACGGCGTGTTACACAGAGAATTCGGCCTGAACTTTGAGGTTCTGCGGGCCTGATTCGGTCGGCTGGGACTGACAAGCCCGGGTGAAGTCCAGTCTTGAGATGAGTGCGGGCTGCAGATGGGAAGGACTTCTCAGCCTACTTCCGGCGAAGTCAACCCGGCTGGCCGGCTCATGGCAGAACTTGGGCGAATATTCGCTAATGGTTCGAGGCCTGAGGAGAATTGCCGTCAGCTCCGGCAACATCGCGAGAGTGGAGTTGATGCACAGCCACCAGATCGGCGTTCAACACCTGGTAGCCTTTATCGAGGCGGACTCGTACCAGGGCCTGAAATTCAGGCGTTTCGCCCTTTGACCATGATTCGCCCGCCAGCTTCCTGGATAATTCCTCAACTCCGGGTTTGGAGGTCGCGAACATGGTCGCTCCTTCTGTGCCTTTGGTGTCGAGGCCACCCATCACCGCGATGTACCGTCCCGGAACAACCCCGGGTTGAATGGATATGAGGCTGTAATCCGTCTTGAGAACGTGGGTAGTTGGGTCTCGCTCTGTGTGGTAGGTCGAGCTCTCATTCGTTCGGGGATGAGCATTCACGATCTGAGCTCTCCACTGCTCACGTCGAGAATCGGGATTCTCGAATGTGAAGTCTCCCGCGGCAATGCGTTGACCGACAGCGATATTTTGGAACGGTGAGCCGAGCAGAATCACGTTGTGCTGCTTAAAATCATCCGGGGTCATGTCGCGACTAGGCTTTATGGTCGCCTTCACGCCCATCTGTCCGAAAAGGGTCGTCAACATTGCAAGGCCCTGGAGTTCGCCAGTACCGGTGTATCCATTTTCGTAGTAGAGCTGGCCTGCTTGGGTAACAAGCCTGGGACTAGAAGCGAACTGCCGCGCAAGATGTGGATCGACAAGTGCTCCGCGGTTATCGATCGCCCCTTGACGGAAGCGGAAGAGATCGTTGGAATCATCCAGAAGGAAAACAGCATCTGGGTAGCCAATCACGGGCGCACGATCATTGCCGAGAAAGCTAGCCCAAAACGCTTTCACAGGGTCAATTGACTTACCACGTGCCGTTTCCGGCCCATCGATGGAACTCTCTCCTTGCGCGCCCTCTCGCAAGTGCTTGGTTCCAAACCAGAAACCCGTGACAAAGACGAGAATCGCCGCCGCCATAGCGGTCGCCGTATGTCGCGAGAGAAGCCACTCGAACCGGCGACCTTTCGGGGCGGCGGTTCCGAAGCTTCCATTCTGAACTTTGGATCCGGCTAAGGAAGTTGCGACGGCGTTCGTGTCCTGTGAAGGCGCAGACGCAGGCTTGAGATCATCACGTGAAACGGCAGTCGTTTCAAAACTAGGAAGGTAGTGCCCTTTGGGAATTTCGATTGCGATGAGGTCACGGCTGCCCTCGGTATCGTAGAACTCTTTCAGCTTCTGCCTTAGTCTGTGGATCTGAACCCGGACAATAGTGTCAGTCTTAGGGTCGAAATCTTGCGGCCGGCCAAAGGCCTCTACGCCGATGGTGTATTCCTTGAGGTTCTCCGCACTCCCAGTGATAGCCTTAGCGGCAAGGAATTGAAATAGTTGCTGCAGCGTCAAAGCGTTTCGAAAGGTGGCGGATTGAAGGATTCGGCGAACCTGTTGCTGGCACTGCTCGACTGTAGGTGAGTGAGGGTCCGCGGTCGTCGGAACATCCACGTCTAACAATCCAATTCCTCCACAAACGTCCCAGCGTGAGCATGAGGATAGCAGCTTGCGGATACCGCCCACAAGCGATCCAAAACACCCCTTGACGCGGCCCACTTGCTCAAAATTTCCCAAGGGATGGTGCTGTTTTCGAGTCGATCATCTCGCAATGGTCGGTTAACCGAATCGACTCTGGGCGGCGGCCAGGTCTCGATTTTTGATACCTGGTCCACGTCACCCAAGGCTTGCGTTTACGACGTACTCCGGCACATGTTCGATAGTCGCGCTTCGCACCCGCGACTCACCGCCCAACCTCGAAATCCAGCAATGATTCCCACGCGCAGTGTCCGCTCGTTGTCCCTATTGAAACCGAGATTCTCGACGTATAAAAATCGGTTTATATAAACGAACATTGATATATTCCGAAATCTTGGCTGACCCTATTAGATGACGGGCTTAACGGCAGTTTTGCGCGCAGAGTTTTGCATCCGATATTTTCGTCTGCTTCAGGGGTCATTTTTGGTTCAATACAGAATATTGCCGGACGCCGCAGCCGAGAGCCTTCGATCCCTAGAGTCGGCCTCTCTTCAGGAGTTCTTCGACCTCGGCCATCTTAGCCATCGATGGCTGGGCACCCGGCCGTGTGACCGAGATGGCTGCTGCCGCGGCGGCGAAGCGTGCGCTCTCTACGGG
>DASYBJ010000031.1:0-3801 GCA_036500845.1 Acidobacteriaceae bacterium | reverse complement strand
GCTCCCAAGATTCAGAGGCCACTGATTCGCCTCCATCACAGGCAGCAAGTCGTCATCGCCGCCTGCCTCAAGTAGGAGAACGTTGACTTCGGGGTTCTCCGCGAGCCGGCGCGCCACCACGGAACCCGAACTGCCGGATCCGCAAACAATAAAGTCGTACTGTGATTTCACTTCTGAAGTTAGCCTTGCCTGGTTACTTCGCACTCGCTCTAGAAACGCTGCTGACATGTTGTCTCCTTAGACATTCAATGGTTCTTTCTGTGCTCTCCTTTTCAATCGAGTCTTCCTAAGTTCGTGACAGAATCCTTGCTTTCCGACGGTGAGTTCTCACTGGTTCCCCTTGTGATTCCTTTTCTTGTTGCCAGCCCCAAGTTGCATCGGAGCTAACTCTGCGGTATTGAAGAGATCGGGCGAAAGTCATCTCGTCAAGATGAGACCCAAGTTGGAGTCTCGGAGCTTGTCGGATAGCGGTTCTCTGCATTTAGGTGTGCCTCCAACAAAGAAGGCCAGCTTTGGCCAAAGGCTTTATGCCTCTGATCAAAGCTACCCATGACGAAGAATGCTTACTTGTATGAGAACGAAAAATGTCTTGGACGGGAGCGCACTGGATTCTATGAACTCGTCAGCAGAACCCTATCTATTGCGTCTATTGAGGCGACACGTTCCGTGACTTGCGGAATTTGTTCGTGGAAATTCCATAGGCCGAGCTGATCACTGGGCAGTTTTATGCTCGCTCTCTTGTGATAACCCTTCTTCCCAGGTCCTCATCTCTTGTATGACAGTGTGATATACCCGGCGAAGACGATCAGGTGGAAGGGGCCCAGCGCCTCCGAGTTGAACGATGTGATCCAGGACCTGCTGCTCTCGCGCTGGGGCCGCAACCGGAAGGTGGCCTCTTGCTTGATCTTTCCGACCTCAGCAACGATGGGTGCCCGCTGATTGAGCAGCGCTACGATCTGTTGATAGGTCTCGTATATCTGCTTTCGGTAGGAAGAAGTCGAGTTTCGGGGTCTGAGACCTTCCAATACGCCATCGAAGCGGCGGCGCAGGGTTCCACTGTTCAACGCGGAATCTCCGGCGAATCAGGAAAGACTGTCGATAACGTCAGTTCTCGAAACGCAGCTGCCTCCTCAGTACGTGCCTTCTCGGCGTTCTTCACGTAAATCTCCGCGGCCCTGCCGAGGATCAGGCGCTTGGGAATGTCCTCCGTATTTGCGAATCAAGTATGGCGTCCCCTCGGAGGTCATTGCCCACGAGCTTTGGGAAGAGCACGAGAAATTGGCTTTTGCCAGTTCTGCCAACCCGTCGGGAAAGGGTAATTCGGGCCATATTACGGGCATTGGTGAACGCATTCACAACGAAGCTGACCTTGTCATTGCGGCGGATTAGTTTGTCCGCTCGATTCAGCCCGGTGCGAGTAAACACACCCACTATGAACAAGGAGTAATGGTAGCGATGGTCGATGCCGACGGAAACCTGATTCCTCAACAGAGCGGACGACGATCACTCCAACCCGGGCCGGTCGTTATACGTAAGGGGCTTGACACCGATAAAAAAACCAATGCTGGCAGACTTACTTCCAAGCTGGGATTATCGGCACGGCACTTACTACTAAGACCGCTTGCTCTGTTGATCGATTGCTATGAAGAACGCCTTGAATGGAAAACGCACGGGATTCGAGGAACTGTGAACATCAGCAGAACCCGTCTATTGAATCAATCAAGGCGACGCATTGCATGTCTACGGAATTCACGCGGGGAAAGTCCATAGGCCGAGCTGAATGAGCGGCTAAAATGCGCGACATCATTGAAACCCCAATCCATTGCGATCTCTGTGACACTACGATCTTTGCGCAGGTTGGCAAGTTCAGCTCTACACTTTGCAAGACGGCGTAATCTGATCCACGTCCCCGCCGTTGTTCCGTGCTCGCTAAATAGGAGCTGGAGATAGCGAGGCGAGATGTGGTGCTTTTGCGCAATCATTGCAGGAGAAAGATTCGGATCAGCCAACTGCTCCTCAATGAACGACGTCAAGCGTCGGTATAGGCTAGTGCGTGGTCCGATATTACTTGACTCTCTGTGCTGAGTCAGAGCCGCACCAAGCATCCCGAGTGTCAGTTCTATGGCCGTTCCGATGGATTCTGCGGCACTCGTCGGTACATCGTCTGCGAGAGTGGAAATGCAGGCACCGAGAAGACGAGATACATTGTTGCGTTGCTCCAGGTGCTCTCCGGTGTAAGAGCTCGCATGAGGAAGCATGCTTTCGAACATGTCGCGCTGAACCACTAGGCATACCTTTTGAAAGTGGTCCGGAAAGTCGAACCGAACGGAATGCCCACCATGCCAAATCAGAAGATCGCCTGACTGGATCACCCTCTGCCCGGAGCCAGATTCAAATACCGTTCGACCGGTCCTTTGAAGACACACTCCAAGAAAGCGCCCTTCATCGTTAGCTATCTCGGCAGGTCCACGAGAAATCCTGGCAGGGGCTCCTGAAGTCTTCACAATATTCGCTAACTCATTTGCGTGGACGGCGATTTCGATCTCCACGGGAGCCGACCTGTTCCTGAAGATGTCAAACGGAAGTCCACCCGCTGACAGGATCTGCTGCACCTGATCGTAATCCCTAAATCGAATGCCGCGTTGGGAGTCAGAGTCAGCCATCCGATTTTTAGATTGTGGTCGGCCCCGACCGGATTCTACTCGGGCTCACATTTCTGAACTAGTTCCCGGCTTTCAGCTTTATGAAAGTGCCCACTCTCCGTTTAGTTTCAGTGAGGTACCGCGTCCCCTAAAGCCAAGCATTTGTTGTTCGCCTTCCGTTGGTGTCTTTGGCGTATCCCAGTCGTGCGAGCAGTGTTCGCTTTTTGAGACCGGCAGTCCCGGAGTTCCGGGACAGAAGACGACAAACCACCACAGGTTCCGCGCCTGCAATGCCCCGATGGATGCTGTCGACCGCAGCATTCTCTCCATCTACCGCCTGAGATCATCGCGATGGGCTTGGCATGAACCTAGCGAACCGCGCAGCGGACTGCCTGCGGCAGGAATAATTCGTCAACTTAGGTGTTTTGTTAGGCAGGTCTGAACGCCCTCAAGGCACTTCGTCTGTGGTCGGCGATAGCCATACCTCTACGATGTGGATCATTTGGGGTTGGATGTGGAACAGGTAAATTCATGAACAGGATCTCATTAGCGTTGACTCAAGGATCTGCCTGAGAATCGGAATATCGATATGTCAAATAAGCATCCCTCGGCTTCTAGTGCGATGATTGCGAGGGGATTAGCATCTAGTCTCCAAACATTGGAAGATGCCTTTGCGCAGTTTGTAAGGGAGCTTTACGGAAGCCTACTTCCTCGACGCCTTCGCGAACTCCTGATACTGCACATTTCGTGGCACGCAGAATCGGAATTGTTGTGGACGGCGCATTTAGAGCAAGCGAGGCCGCTCGGAATCAGTGATTTGCAGATTGCCGCAATACAACAGGGCCAGGTCGAGGCATTTGTATTCAACTCTGAGGAGAGCAGTTTACTGCGGATTTTGTTCGATCGTCGAGGCCCTGACTATGGAGAGGCTTGGAATCGCCTTACGATGCACTTCAGTCCCGAGCAGATCGACCAGGTCTTCATGACTGAGCGTTTTTATCTCAATATCGCAACAGGGTTAACCGACTAGGAATAAATCTGGCCAACACTCGCCTGACAGGGGCTCCAGGCTCTGGACTTGGGTTGGCGATTGGCCGTTGGATCGTCGATTCTCACCGGGCGAAGATAGATGTTCAAAGCGTCCCCGAACGTGGGACGA
>DASYBJ010000030.1:0-1555 GCA_036500845.1 Acidobacteriaceae bacterium | reverse complement strand
CATGATGGCAACGTGCTTCGCATCGGCGCACTTGAGGTTGTTCTATCTCTAGGTGCGATCAATACGCCGAAGGTACTGATGCAGTCTGGCATTGGCAATCAGGCTGAGTTACAGCGCCTCGGGATACCGCTTGTCCAGCATCTTCCAGGCGTGGGAGAAAACTTTCAAGACCATGCTTTGATTTTGGGATGTGTTTGGGAACATCAACAGCCGGAGGCGGTTGCCCAAAAAGAGCAGTCAATGATCTTTTGGAAGAGCGACGCCAACCTCGACACCCCGGACATGCAGTGCGCTATGGGCGAGGGTGTGTTTGTCAGCCCCGAGACAGCCAAGTTCAATCCCCCGGAGAACTCATGGTCCATTGCCCCCGGCATTGTCCGCCCAAAGAGCCGAGGCCACATCCGCCTGACCGGGGTGAGCCCTCTCTCCCCCATAGAACTTACAGCGAATCACCTAGGACACCCGGACGATCTGAAGGCCATGGTCAGGTGTGTGGAGTTCTGTCGTGAGATAGCAAACTCCGCTGCGCTGCGGCCATTCGTAAAACGCGAGGTGATACCAGGAGGCTTGACGGGAAAATCTCTGGAAAACTTCGTTAGAGATTCCGTTGTCACATACTGGCACCAAACCGGCACTGCCAAAATGGGACGCGATTCCATGTCGGTAGTAGATAGCAAGCTTAAGGTCTATGGGATCGACAACCTGCGGATTGCAGACGGTTCCATTATGCCGCGTATAACCACCGGCAACACTATGGCCCCCTGCGTGGTCATTGGAGAACGCGCAGGAGAAATACTGAAGGCTGCTCATGGAATATGAGGAGAGCGCGCTAGAGAGCGCGCCGGTATCCCTGCGGTGTAACACCAAGCTGCTTCCGGAAGACATCGGTCATGTGTGTCTGGCTGGAGAAACCGCACCTATACGCGATGTCGGCCAGCGACATCTTGGACTGTCGCAGCAACCGCTGGGCAGTGCTGAGCCGCATCTCCAGTACGTATCGGTGGGGTGTTAACCCAGTGGCTGCACGGAACATGCGAAGGAAGTGCGCTCGGCTATAGCCGCTCTCTTTCGCGAGCGAGGTAAGCGAAATTTCTGTATCCAGCTCGGCCTCGATCCGATCCCGTATTCTGCGCAGTATCCTGGGCGGCAAGGGCTTGGCCGAAAAATTCTGAGTCGCCGCCGGGCTTTTGTGGAGCAGGAATCGCATCGCCAGTGCATGCGCCAGCGTCTCAGAGTAGAGCGCGTACGGCTGGCCCTCTACCTCGAAATCATTAATCATCAACCGAACGAGTCCTGCGATGGATGCGTCATGAACACCGGATTGAACGCTAATACCTTCGGCAGGCTGACGATCCATCTCAAGAGCGATCTCACTCGTGAAGTTCTTCTCTAACGCGCAGGCAATTAGAGCAGAGGGAGTGAGAATGCGAAGATCGGGAACCGGTCCGGCAGGTACGATCGTCAGCGATCCAGGCTCCTTGAGAAACCGGACCCAGCTTCCATCCACGCCACGTCGTTCAGCCCATGCAGTAGACTCACAAACCTGCACGATGAT
>DASYBJ010000029.1:0-8741 GCA_036500845.1 Acidobacteriaceae bacterium | reverse complement strand
CATCATCGCCATAGCGCCGTCGAGGACTTCAGGCGAAAGATCGTGTAGGTCCCGGAATCCCCGCTCGGGTCCGCTTGCGGTCCCCGGCTCCTCCGACGAGAATGGGCTTGAAAGGACCCCATCCTTCATGAGTATTCGCTCTAACTGTCAGAGGATCAGCAGCCTCGTCTTGTTTTGTTGCGTGTGCACGCTAAGCGCCAACGCGCACTCCAAGGACATTCCTGCCCACGGCCCAGCCGTCGTTCTCTTCGACGGCAAGG
Organism: Acidobacteriaceae bacterium; assembly: GCA_036500845.1. Taxonomy (GTDB): domain Bacteria; phylum Acidobacteriota; class Terriglobia; order Terriglobales; family Acidobacteriaceae; genus PALSA-350. The sequence continues at coordinate 8,481 of DASYBJ010000029.1, read as the reverse complement.
ACCTGAATCAGTTCGATACATTCCTGCCCAGTGCTGGCCTGAACTCCGATCCCAACCATGTCTTCACTGTGGAAAATGGCGTCGTCCATGTCGCCGGAACTGAATTCGGTTACTTCATCACCAAACAGGAGTACAAGAATTACTATTTGCGCGCCGAATTTAAATGGGGCGAGGGTACCTTTGCTCCGCGGCAGGGACAGGCGCGCGACAGCGGCATTCTGTACAACATTCAGGGTCCCAATAAGGTGTGGCCGCGCTCGGTCGAGTTTCAGATCAACGAAGGCTGCACGGGCGATTTCTGGATGACCGATGGAGCAGCGCTGACTGGTATTGGTCCAGACGGAAAGGCCGGTGCGCGGGTCACTGGACCCGAAGGCAAAGCGTCTAAGATCGACCGCTTCAACAAGGGCGAATTCAAAAACGTGACCGGTTTTCGCGACCCGACCAATGAGCTCGAAAAACCGCACGGGGAGTGGAATGTCGTCGAACTTGTGAACCGCGATGGGCACGTGTGGCAATACGTGAACGGCAAGCTAGCCAACGAAGGAACCGACGCGTTCCCCGCCAGTGGCAAAATCCTCTTCCAGTCCGAAGGCGCCGAAGTCTTCTTCCGCAACATCAAGCTTTATCCGCTGAAATAGCCTGGATGGCTCACCCTACCCCAAAAATCGCCAACTGACTCATCGAGCGTTTCGGGAACGACTTGCCGGTTTCCGCTGTGGAAAGCGTCATAACCTGCGCGACATCGGCAGCCTTCCCATCATGACCAAGAGTGCGGACCAATCTCCGTGCGCATGCAAGTCGACCTGGGATTCAATCCGATAGCAGCCGCTCTATGCCTCGCGGTGAATAGAACGGTACTATATTCGTGTGCGGCGTTGCATTTCCATACTGATGAACCTCTTGCTGGCTCTGACGTTTCTACAGGCGCCCTTTCTGCACGTTCATGAGCACGAGAGTACGGAGCATCATCCGCACCGGTTCTTTCATACTCACTTTCCCCATCATTACCTCTCAACCTCTAAATCACCGGAGTTTCGCGGTTTTGATCCTGACAATGACGCCGTGTTTCAGCACTGGTTTTCGGCGACGATCAGTGATCTTTCTACTGCAGTCTTCATTCCCACCTTCGTCTACGTTGTACCTTCATGTTCAACCGAGACCCTTGTTGGGCCCAACATCCGGGGCGGACATGATCCTCCGAGCTTGTCGTGTGCTGCCCCACGTTCCCCTCCTGTCTAGTCCTGCCTCGCTGCTGCGCTTACCAGCACAAGTCGCGCTCTGATGTGCGTGCGTTCATAGAACGTCGTTCGGGTACGTTGATCGATCTTCTTTGGACTTGTGGTTGGCGCCTCTCGCATCTTCCGCCCTATTTCCCCCGGCGGCTCTCAGCGAATTCCCGCAGGACTCCTATTGATGAAGCGATTGCTGTTATCTCTAGTTTTGGAATTGTTCCTATGGACAAAGTTTTGTCACGGACAGACCGTCCTGTCATTGAAGGACGCCGTCGCCTACGCACTCGCACACCGTCCAGAACTGCGGGCGTCAAAAGATCGCGTTAGTGCATTTGAAGAACTGCGCTCCCAAGCCGGCCTGATTCCTAATCCGCGCTTTCTCTTCCGCAAGGAAGATCTGCGCTCGAATTTCCCTCCCCTCGGAGAGAATTCGCAAACGTACTGGGAGGGCGAACAGCTACTGGAGACCTCCGGCAAGCGAGGAGGCCGCATCGCCGTCGCGCAGCAGGGTCTCGAACAGAGCCGCCTGCAGGCAGAACTCGAGCGACGGCAGACCGTGCTGAACGTGCGCGAAAGCTATTGGAAGGCAAAAGCCGCGCAGTCTCTTGCTGCTCTGTACGCGCAAGACGCGGATTACTTCCGGCAGGTGATCGAATATCACGAGGCACGCTTCCGCGAAGGCAAGATAGCTGAGGTGGATCTGCTGCGGGTCCGCTTGCAGGGTGAGCAGATTCGCGCTGCGGCGGCAAATGCGCGGCTCGACTTCGAGAAGGCGATTCTGCTGCTGGCTCAGGAGATGAACGCGCCATCCAGCAGTTCCTGGGCGCTCTCGGAGGACTTCGCGACGCTGGAAGAGCCGAAGGCAGTCCCAGCTGGGACGGACGTGGTATCGCAGCGCACCGAAGGGCAGATCGCCCAACAGGCAATTGCCCAAACAGAAGCGCAAACCCGGCTGGAGAAAGCGAACGGCCGATCCGACTTGCTCTTCACGGGTGGCTATAAACGCGATGTAAACATTGATTCGCCGGTAGCAGGTGTTCAGTTCAATCTTCCCCTCTTCAATCGGAATCAGGGGGCGGTCGCTGCGGCCCGTGCGGAAGAAGACGCCGCGCGAGAGACTTTTCAGGCTACGCGCAACAGGCTTGCAGCGGAACTGGATCTGGCCCAACGGGAATACCAGATGCGTCGCGAACAATATCTTCAGACATTCAAGCCGCTGCGGGAGCAAGCCATCGAGATTTCAAATATCAGCCGCGCCGCGTATGAGGCCGGAGGACTGGATCTGCTTCGATTCCTCGATGCAGAACGGGCGCGCGTGGACGCAGAGCTCAGTTATGTGCGCGCATTGGAAGGCTTTCACCTCAGCGTTGCCGCACTCAACTATGCGGAAGGAGTGGATGAATGAAAATCAGAAAGAGAGCCGCATCGGTATGTATGTTGATCTGCTGCCTTCTAAGCGGTTGCGGTCAGGCTCAAGATGACGGGCAGAGTAAGGCTGGCACCACGGCCGAGGACAAAGCTTCTTCGGATGAAGTGACGCTATCGTCCCAGGCGCAGATCGAACAGAAGATTGAGGTCGCACCTGTCGAACTGGGCACCTCAGTAGTGACCCAGCGCGCCAAGGGCCATATCGCCTTGCCTGACAATGCAACCTGGCGAGTAGGCGTTCTTGCCGAGGGCAGGGTGGAGAAGGTCTATTTCAATCTCGGCGACTCCGTGCAAAAGAATCAGGTGCTTGCCCGGATGCACAGCCATGACGTACATGAGGTGCGAGCGGCGTACGCCAACGCAGTGGCCGAGCGCGGACGCCTGCAGTCAGCCGAGAGTCTGGCGCAGAAGAACTACGAGCGCAGTCAGCGGCTTTACGCGCTCAAGGCCGAATCGGTCTCCCAAGTAGAGACCTCCAAGCAGGAGCTTGTAAACGCCCAGAGCGCAACCCGCGAAGCGGACAATGATGTGCATCGTGAACTGTCCCACATGGAGGAAATTCTCGGGATTCTGCCGGAGTCGCTCGCCAACGGATCGGACGACGGCGATTTGATCCCCATCAAAGCTCCCGCAAGCGGGAGGATATTGCAGAAGAATGTAACGCCCGGCTCGACCATCTCGACCTCCACGGACGCCTTTGTCATCGGGAATCTCAGCCGGTTGTGGATGCTGGCTTCGGTTGATGCGGCGACCCTGTCCAAGCTCCATCTCGGGCAGACGGCCACGGTTACTTTGCCCGACGTGCCGGAGGCAACTTACACAGGCACGATTACGAACCTTGGTCAGGAGTTCGATCCATTGACGAGGCTGATGCAGGTGCGCATTGAGATCAGGGATCCCGACCATCGCCTTCGTCCTGAGATGCTGGCGAGCGCGGAGTTCCAAACCGGGGCAGGTATACCTGCTGTCTTTGTGCCGCAGGAGGCTATCCAACAGGTCAACGGTCAAGACGTTGTCTTTGTTCGTGTGGCGACGGACCGCTTCAGAGTGCAGGCGGTGCAGACGGGCGAAAACGTGCGTGGCAACGCGCGCATCCTGCAGGGATTGAAGCCAGGCGAACAGGTCATCACGCATGGAAGCTTCATCGCCAAATCACAGCTTCTGAAATCCTCGATCGGAAACTAGGCATGTTGAATCGCACGATTGACGCCGCCCTCTCCGCACGCTGGATCGTGCTGTTGCTTCTCATCGCTCTTGTTGCCGGAGGTGGCTACGCGCTTTACACCATGCCCGTCGAGGCGTTTCCCGACCTCACCAACAACCAGGTGACGGTCGTGACTGAGGCTCCATCGATGCCGCCAACTGACGTCGAGCAGCTTGTTACCTATCCGATCGAACAGGCGATGATGGGGATGCCAAAGCAACAGGAGGTTCGCTCTCTCTCAAAGTTGGGGCTCTCCATCATCACGGTTGTCTTCGATGACTCGGTATCAATGTACTTCGCGCGCCAGATGGTCAACGAGCGGCTACAGCAGGTGACAGATCAATTGCCGAAAGGAATCCAGCCGCAGTTGGGCCTGCCGGCTACCGCCTTTGGAGAACTCTATCAGTACACGCTCAGCGGTCCCATGACTCCGATGGAACTCAAGGACCTGCAGGAGTGGCAGATTAAGCGACAACTCCGTACGGTCCCGGGCGTTAGCGAGATCAATAACTGGGGTGGCGAGGTCAAGCAGTATCAGATCACAGTCGATCCCGCCTTGCTGACACAGTACGGGCTGACTCTGCAGGATGTCGCGCAACGTGTCGCCGAGAACAACACGAACTTTGGCGGCGGCTATATCGAGCACAACGACGAGCAGTACACCTTGAGAGGTGAGGGCCGCGCGCAGAGCATCGAGGACATCGGTAACATCGTCTTGCTTTCGAGCCGCGGCGTCCCGGTTCTCTTAAGTGATGTCGCCAAAGTGGGTATTGGCCCTGCCCCTCGTCTGGGTGCTGTGTTGCGCAATGGCGAGACCATCTCTGGCATGGTCATCATGCTCAAGGGCGAGAATGGTAAGCAGGTCATTGCTGCCGTTAAAGAAAAGATCAAGAATATGCGCCTTCCCGCTGGCGTCAAGATCGTTCCCTTCTACGACCAGTCCAGCGTGATCGACGGCACCATTCACACCGTCAAAAAAAATCTCTTCGAGGGCTTCATTCTTGTCACCATCGTTCTTTTTCTATTCCTCGGCAACGTGCGCGCAGCACTGATCACGGCCTCGATCATCCCTCTCGCGATGCTGATCAGCTTCATCAACATGCGCCTCTTCGGTTTCAGCGCGAACTTGATGAGTCTGGGGGCGATTGATTTTGGCATGATTGTCGATGGTGCTGTGGTCATGATGGAGAACTCGATCCATCGTCTGGAGGAACGCAGGGAAGGCGAATCGGGAATTGACGCCGTCCGCATGGCCGCCCACGATGTGGCCCGGCCGATGGCTTTCGGCGTTGTCATCATCATCGCGGTGTATCTCCCGATCTTCTTCCTGCAGGGACTCGAAGGCCGCATGTTCCGGCCCATGGCCTTTACTGTTTGCTCCGCGCTCTTCGGCGCTCTCTTTCTCGCGTTAATCGCCGTCCCGGTATTCACATCCTTCGCCTTCGATCAAGGTCTGCCGGCAAAGAGCATCCAGACCTCCGCCGGATGGATGGAGAAGCTTGCCGGGCGATACCAGAGTCTCCTTGCAACCGTCATCCGGCACCGCAAAGCGACGGTAGCGGTTGCGCTGCTCATTCTCGTTGTGGCTCTCTGGTCGCTCACCGTCATCGGCACAGAGTTCATGCCACGGCTGGATGAAGGCTCGATTCTGGTGGAGACGCGGAAGCTGCCTGGCATCTCCCTTACGGACTCAGTTGAGATCAGCAAGGGTATCGAGCAGAAGCTGCGTGCGTTTCCCGAGATCGCGGATGTCGTGATCAAGATAGGCCGTCCGGACTTCGCGACCGAGGCCATGGGTATCAATGAAGGAGATACCTATCTTCTGCTGCGCCCCATGAATGAGTGGCATCGTTTTCATAGCAAATTTCATAGCAAAGATCAGCTGATTGACGCTATCGATAGAGAGCTTGCTAAAATTCCGGGCCTCTCTTACGACTTCACCCAGCCGATGGCGATGCGGGTCGATGAGACAGTCTCGGGAGTCAAGGCGGATCTCGCCATCAAAGTCTTCGGGGATGATTTCGCCACGCTCAATTCGCTCTCGCAACAAATCCTTCGTACTGTATCCGGCGTCCGTGGGGCGGCAGGCGCGCAGATTCAACTCACCTCCGGCGTCCCTGATCTCTCGATGCGCATCGATCGCGGTGCCCTGGCTCGCTATGGCCTGAATGTTTCAGATGTAGAGCAGGCCGTGGAAGCTGGAGCTTCCGGAGCTGTGATTTCGCAATTCATTGAGGGTCAGAGACGCTACGACATCGCCATGCGCCTGCCCGAGTCATACCGGGCGAATCCTCAGACGATGCAGGAGATCACATTGCGCGCTCCGGGAGGGGCACAGGTCAAGCTGTGGCAGGTGGCCGAAGTGAGGGTTGTACGAGCGGCCATGGAGATCGATCGTGAGGAAGCACAGCGGCGCATGGTCGTCATGTCCAATGTGCGAGGACGTGACCTCGGCAGCTTCGTCAAGGAGGTACAAGCAAAGATCGCGCGGCAAGTGAAACTGCCCGCAGGTTACTCCGTTGAATACGGAGGCCAGTTTAAGAACCAGGAACGCGCAACCAAGCGCCTGTTGATCATCATTCCGATCGTCATCTTCCTCATCTATATTCTGCTCTACCTCACTTTCAACTCCCTTAAGCAAGCATTGCTGGTCATCGGTAATATTCCGTTCGCCCTTGTCGGCGGCATCGCCGCACTTTGGCTTCGAGGCATGAACCTGAATCTCTCCGCGTCTGTCGGTTTCATCGCTTTGTTCGGAGTTGCCATGCTGAATGGCGTCGTACTGGTCAGCTCGATCAATCAGGCGCGTGAGGCAGGGCAGGCAACCTACGATGCTGTGCTCGCCGGAGCCCGCCGCCGTCTCCGCCCGGTCCTGATGACAGCTTGTGTTGCGAGCTTTGGTTTCATTCCCATGGCTCTCTCGACATCCACGGGCGCTGAGGTTCAGCGTCCTTTGGCGAGTGTTGTGATCGGCGGACTTCTCACCTCGACTCTGCTCACGTTGCTACTGCTCCCCATTTTTTATGAATGGACTTTCCAGGAGGAGCCGCCAACCGAAAGGCAGCAGGCTGTCGCCAGGGTGGAGGAACACCCAGCAAGAATATAAGAGCCAGCACTCAGGGCCAGCACTCAGGAGAAGAGCCGTTCAAAGCGGACCGAAAGCGCTGGCTTGGCGGAAGTTCTGAATCAGCAGAGAATCGGGTTCCGCGGAAAAGACGCTGCTGCAGGCTTGGACTCCCCTCAGCGGCTGGAGCAAAGGTTTGGGCACGGCTATGCCGTGCCCATTTGAGGAATGCGTCTCGTCTACGGCTCTCAGTCGCGTCCGCGAAGCTTCGTCAGCAGTCGGAGAATCTCGAGGTAGAGCCAGACCAGCGTGACCATCAGGCCAAATGCGCCATACCACTCCATGTACTTGGGAGCGCGGGCACGCACGCCGCTCTCGATCAGATCAAAATCGAGCACAAGGTTAAGTGAGGCGATGATCACCACGATCACGCTGAAGCCAATGCCGAGCGGCCCAGAGCCGTTGACCGCCGCAAATTGGACGCCGAAGAAGCCCAGCACAAACTGAACCAGATAAAACAAGAACACCGCGCCAGTGGCGGCGATCACGCCCAGACGGAATTTCTGCGTCACTCGGATCAGTCCGGAACGATAGGCGAGCAGCAGAACCAGCAGCGTGCCGAAGGTGAGGCTGACCGACTGAATGGCAACTCCCGGAAAGCGCAGCTCAAGAATCGACGAGATGCCGCCAAGAGCCAAGCCTTCAAGCAGCGCATAGATCGGCGCCGTTATCGGCGACCATGCTTTCTGGAAAACCGTCACCATCGCAACGATCAATCCGCCGATCATCCCGATCCACATCAGCGGCATTATGCGGGCCGGCGAATGCGTTTCCATAAACAAATGCCATACCCACGCCGCGCTCGCCATCGTGCAGAGCACTAGCACTCCGGTCTTGTTGACCGTGCCCTGCAGAGTCATCGGTTCGCCGAAGGCTCCAAGCTCGCGGCGGAAGGCCCGCTCATTCAGTGCTGGATTCGATGTCCTCATCAATTGCGCCATTTGTCTTTCTCCCTCTGGCAGTACAGTTCCGTTCTCTATTGTTTCAGATTTTTGAGAGTGATCTTCGCCAACCGGTCGCCCGTGTAGGAACCGATATAGATCGCGTCGCCAACCTGGACCGCGACCGATGCTCCGGCAATCAACGGCTCGTACCCTGAAGATTGCGGGGCGGGGGTTCATAAATCAGCGCGATTTCATCGTTGCAAGGTCGATCTCGGCTACGCCAAATTGCTGCACGCACAAGTGCCCCCTACCCGTTGGACAATCGCCCATCACGCCCTCAACTCCGGCGGCGAGCATGTACCGGGGCCCTGAAGAGGACTTCCCTGGTCCAAAATCTGTAAGCCAGGCAAGATTGTCGGGCATGAAATCGACCTTAATCACTTGGACGTCCTTCTGCTGCTTGAGGTCATACTTGTGGACCTCCCGGGCCGACCATGCATCCAGATACATGTAGCGGCCATCCGCACTGACAACAACACCATTCGGGTAGCCGACGCGGGTGCCGGGCAGCTCTTCCTCGCCTTTAGCCTGGGTCCAGCGGACGAC
>DASYBJ010000028.1:0-3356 GCA_036500845.1 Acidobacteriaceae bacterium | reverse complement strand
CCTATGGAGCTATTGGTTGACTGGATCGGAGGCAACTGGAACTCGATAAAAGAAGCGCGCGTGGCTTTTGATAAGCGTGGGTGATGAGGACGCGGTCTTGCCCGCGAGCGCTGGATGCCCGGTAACTCCCGCAAAGTCGGCATGGCTCGCGGAATCCGGAACCGAGATCCCGATACAGGATCCTGGCCCGTTTCAGGGGACCTATGCATCCTCCGCTTCAAAAATCTTCCGGTCGGTCACGCCAGCATGCATCAATGGGCAAATCACGCGGCTGGCGTCAATCATCAGGAAGAATCGTGGAGTCAGGAACCGAGTTAGATCACCTGCGCTGTGATGTCCACTTCACTGCCTGCGTACCACACGATAGGGTTGTCGGCGGGCGATTCCGTCTGAGAGTCATTTCGGTAGTCCTCGGCCTCGCGCTGCAGCTGCTTATTCCTGGCATCCAACGTTTGCACGCGGCTGGCTCTCTCGTGCTGGCTGAGTTTGTCCCCAGCCGCGTCCAGTTGTTTCTTCAAACCGTCAACTTCATCGCTAAGCGCCTTGAGGTGCGCCTCGCGTGGCACGAACTTCTTTTGTAAATCGGCGAACTCATTTTGCGCTTCGTTCGTGTTTAGCACGGCGGCATTGAAAGTGATAACCGCCGCGTTTTGCTGGGTCGCCGGAGCAGAGGGCAAGGGTGCGCTCGACTGCGTGAGAGCAGCATTGCCGGAGCCGATGGAAGGAAGCGCGAGCAGGAGCAGCAGAAGTTGCCTCATGAAGAGCCTTTCGCTGTAGGAACTAAATCCGTGCAACTTATGGAACGGGAGTGGGAGTGGACCAGGGGAATGCCTGCGGCAATCGCCCGCGCTGCGAATCGTGCCTCCATCTCTGGAGGAACGGCATCTCGGTTGGCCATCGAACCCAGCGGCAGAAGCGCCTGTGCGCTCATCTGCGCAAACTCGATGATGCGCTCGTGACATTCCGGACATTCGCGTGCGTGCTCTTCGAGCGCCCGCAGTTCCGGCTCGCTCAGTTGGCCGCTCGCCGCCAAGGCAGAGAACATTTGGAATTGGCCATGTGTTTTCATCTTCGCGTTCCTCCGCTCTGCTGACGGACGGCGGGATCGCAGCCATCTCTGGGCATGCACAGAACGCCGCGCAATTTCTCCACGCCGCGATAAAGGTTGTGGCGCACGACGCGCATGGATTCGCCAGTTCGCGCTGCGACCTCTTTCGCCGTCAGGCCTTCCACACGAAAAGGACGCCGGCGCCGAGAACCTTTAGTGTTGTTGGGGCCGCGCGGCATCCTCTTCAAGCAGCGATCGGATGAGTTCCTCAGCCACGTAGAAGTTTGTCTCTTGCAATTTGACCAGCGCTTCGGGCAGGTTCAGTAATCCGGCGCGAGCCGCATTGCGCAACACACCGAGAGTGCCTATCACAGAGAGGTTTCGGCGATGAGCTTCTCCGCGGGCAAGCGCTTCATCAACGAACAGACGGCCTGCTTTGATTTCTTCCGCCAGAGCGATGGCTTCTCGCTCGCCGCGATCGAGGAAGTTGAGCCCTGCGTCCCCGAGCAGACGACATAGTGCGAAAACGTAACTGAACTGTGACTTGACTACTGGTTTGAATCCACACCGTCCGTTCTGTTGCCCGTTCTGTTGCGAAAGCCCTTGTTTCGAAGATTCCGCCTTGCATCGGCAGTACCTGTCAACCAATCGGAGTGATTCTTTGCTGCTTCGAACTTCTCGTCGAGTGGTAGATTAGGGTGATCGCTCGCTGGTTTCTCAGGCACGACTTTGGTGGTGACTGGGCCATCTGCGAGACCCGGAGAAGTTTCCTGCGCCCGCGCTTTGGGAGGCGTCCCGTTCGGTCTTGGATTCGGAGGCAAGCCTAATTTCTGGATAGCAGGCGATTCCTGCGTCCGCGCTTTGGGAGGCGTCCCGTTCAGTCTTGGATTCGGAGGCAAGCCTAATTTCTGGATAGCGGGCGATTCCCGCGTCCGCGCTTTCGGACGCGTCCCGTTCGGTCTTGGATTCGGAGGCAGCCCTAGTTTGTGGTTTCCTTGCGATTGGCTAGGTTCTAACCTGGCTCCATACTGAGGGATTTCGTGTGCATCCAATGGCACGTTCTGGCCCCCGGCTTCGGAGTGACCATTATTGACGCTTGGTTCATGGTTGCGTGAAGCGCCGGCACCGTCAGATGAATCAGGCTGCGGGTGATAGGCATCGAGAATGGCAGCGACATCGTCATAATTAGGCGGAGTCAGAAGTTCAAAGGTCATGCCGGCCTCTTCGATTGTTCCATACCCGCTGCTCGGTTGTGTCAAGCTTTCCTGACCGTTCCGGCGAAGCTGTGCCGCATTGCCAGCCGGCAAAGTGCGAGGATCGAGGCCAGCTTGCTGTTGGATTTCGTTTGACGATGTTTTCGATGAGCTTTCCTGCCGATAGGTGTCCTCGACCGAAGGGTCACTCAGATGGGGGGAAAAAGTATTATTAATCACAGGCATTTTGGTTTTACCTCTAGGTCGTGGTGGTTCATTTCGACCTATTTTAGGTAGAAACAAGCTAGCGACTAAGATATTCCCTCGGTAAACAGGGGATATGAACCCAAACCTCAGGACATTCCGCCATACCAAATCGAGGCCTCCTTCGATTCGCATCGCTTCCTGTGCAATGCGCTGACCTCACTGCGCAACTGGCCACATTCTTCGATCACCACTGATCCGCTAGACTCGTATCTCAAAGCCATCAGCCAGCTGCAGGGAAAAGCTAGTCTGAAGGCATCTTCATCTACGGACTTTGAAAATACGGCTCTGCGCAGGAATCTGGGAAAGGGGTCGCGGCTCCTCTCAATGCGTCTAGAGACGGCGAAATCGATGGGTACCTCGCATCCGCGCTGGGCGCGTGCAGAACGAAGCTCGACTCAGTTTCAGGAGTCCAAAGCGAAACTACAGTGTCTTCGCTCCATGTGACGTTATCTCGCGGATTAACTCGGGCGGAAGACTTTTCTGGCGACATCTGCGATCTGGTTGCGGAGTCGATCCGACTGGCCGACAGCCCCAGCGCCGCGTCCGGCTTTCCCGGGTTCCGCGATGACCCGAATTCGAAAAAGCGGTTCGAGCGGATCGTCCAACGAATCTCCACTTAGGACCAATTTTCCATTTGTCGCATTCTGGCGCGATTTGCGTTCGTGGGAGGGGCAATGAACGGCATCGACCGGGGGAAATACCTAAGCTCCATTCTCTTTGTATTCGCGGTTGGCGCGCTGCTGAACCTAGCTTTTGATCAACAGATTTGGCATCGAGTCACTAGCCGCAATATCTCACCAAAGGAGTGGAAAAAGGCTGTTACTTCTGGCATAACTCTTTTGTCAGAA
>DASYBJ010000027.1:0-33960 GCA_036500845.1 Acidobacteriaceae bacterium | reverse complement strand
CGACCTCCTTCCGAATCATCTACTTCCGAAAAATTACCGACGGCCGGCTGGTGGGAACCGGCGCAAAACGACGCTCCTCGTTTCTGAACAGAACGTCATAAGTAATTGCGTGTCGAGTGCAAGGAGATATTGTGGAAGCGGCCGAATCTTTTGCTCGATACGCAAAGGTCTACGACGCTGTGTTTTAACGAAGTCACTGCGACAGGTCACTCGCGGCTGCAGGTTACGATGCTGTGCTTCCCTGTCATCGTCGCCCAGAGCCTTGCACCGGTTGGAGGAGAATAGTGCGCGAAAAGCGCAGTAAGCGCGGAAAGTTACCTTTGGGTAGCGAATGAGTTCTGCGTGAAAAGAGTGGAAAGCCTCTTTTGAGGAAAACTGGCTGCTTCGGCACGGCTGTTGAACCCGCAAAATACACCGATGTCACCCTACTAAGTATCGGAAGAGAAGACACGCGCATACTTTATTAGATGCATGCAAACAGACCACGTTGAAAAACACGCCGCCATCGATAATTGCGTAGGTTGTCATGGAGCGATATTCCCGATTGCTGAGGAATTCCACGCGAAGTGAAAATTCTTTACGCCGGACAAAACCGCAGATCCCTCGACTGCGCTCGGGATGACTAAAGTAAGGATTCGCTGCAGCCGGGATGACAATGAGGCGTTGTGAACAGATTCCAGGCGCCGTAGGCTAAATTATGCGCAATTACTTAAGTGTGCTCCCCTTTGCTGACCCGATGCGAGATCAAACAAAGGGGAACACGAGGTAGAGCTCTCAGTGCCGTCCGTGGCCGCCGCCACCGGCCGGCGGTGCTGAGGGTGGCGCCGAATAGTGCGGGGCGGGTGGCGCTGAATAGTGCTGGACGGGTGGCGCAGAGTAATGAGGCGCAGGCGGAGCAGAGTAGTGCGGGGCCGGCGGCGGAGTGTAACGCGTCGGAGGAGCACTATAATGCGGAGCCGGCACATTTCGCGGTCCAAACGTGGAAGGCGAATCGTGGCCCGGCTCGAATGTATTCGAACGAGGCTGCACCTGATTCAACCGGGGCTGCACCTGATTCTGCTGAGGCACGTTCGTTGGTATCCGGTTCTGCTGGATTGTGGGTCGATTATCGGGAACGCGTTGGACATTGTTGTAGTTCGGCTGCGCCGGATGGTTGTAGATAGGCTGCTGCGGGTGAACCACGGGCCCCGGCTGGTTCCTCTCCCCGTGAAAACCAGCTTCGCCACCGAGTGCTGTACGAACACCGGGTGTCGTTCCTCTGAAAGTAGCGAATCCCTGCTCACGATAGCCGATTTTGGCAACGGGCGCGATCACTCGTCCGCCCATGTGCAGTGTGTCTGGATGGTTTCCAAAAGGATGACCTACAATCCAGGGGCCTCTCGCATTTGGTCCACGCTCCACCCGAATAAGCCTCTGCGAGATCACTGGACCGTCGTGGCGGTAGCGAAATATCGGACGTGCCGGAATGAAATACCCAGGATAGCCGTGTATGACTCCGACCGGAGCCCAGCCCGCGGACCTGCCTGGGCTCCATCCCCATCCAAACGAATAGTAGTTCCAAGAGCCGCAATGGTAGGGCAGCCATCCCCACGGATAACCTGAAATCCACGTATATCCGAGGGTCGGATAATAGCCCCAATACCCGTATCCATACGGATCCCAGGATGCGTCTACCCCCGACGGTACCCAAACATTCCCGCCACTTGGGACGGGATACCAGTTCCCGTAATAATCCAGATCATTCCAGTTTTCGTCACTCGAAGCACCTGATTGATCGCGCACGGCGGTTTGCTGCGCTGCCTCCTGGGAAATCGCCTGGTCTCGATCCTGATTCCATTGATCCCAGGAATCCGGATCTAAATTTTGCGCAATCGTATAGGGCGCCCCTGCGTTGCCATCCAACCGCAGGGTTTGATTCTGGGTCACGTTCGAAGGAGGAACGTTGTCACCTGTAACTTCCACGGTTCCGTTTATGACGGCCACTTCGGGCATGTTGTCCAGCGTCACGCGAAAGATCGAGTTTGTTAGAGGGGCGAGCGACGCGTTCGCAAATGCAATGTTGTAGGGCGGCTGACCCTGGCCCACATTCAGCTCGTAATAGGCCAATCCGGACAATTGCTGCAACTGTATTCCGTCCTGAGCCATATGAAGCACCTGGACAGAGCTGTTTGGCGTAAGCCGAGCCACGCTGCCGTCGTTGAACTCGATTTCGACTTGCCCATCCTCCTGCGTCTGAATGACTGAGCCCTCGAGCAGCGGCATATTCATGAGCGCCTGCTCAAATTGAGCCTGCCCGCCCGTGTTAATCTGCACCCCGCCCTGAGCGAAGCTCACGCGAGCCACACTTGCAGCAGATTGCATAGGACCTTGCTGATTTCCACCTTGCGGATACTGCTGCGCGTTTTGCTGAGGGGGTTGCTGGGGCTGCCCCGGCTGAGGATACTGCGGTGGGCCTTGTTGGTCATCCTGCTGTGGGTATTGAGGCGGTCCCTGGTCCTGGTTCTGAGCCAGGCTCTGCAGGCCTGCCAATCCCAAACAGATCGTGAATGCGGTAGACCACGCGACCAACCCTCTCCGGAAATTGATTCCCACCAGTCTGCAGCTTGTATTGCTCTTGATTGGGCGCTCCATGATGCGCACCTCCGGATGGCCGGCCTGATCTTCAGTCCAATTTCTCATCCTGATCTTTGAACCCGCTTTGCAATCTACAGTTTCACGGGCCCGCCGTCCACTCATTGGACTCTCCAGCGGGCAATTGGACGCTGCCGCTATTGAGCGATTGCTGGATTCGCCATCGCGAGCAGATCGCGGGCCCGGCGCTGTGCCCGTTTCAAGATCGCGTCGTCCTCTGCGATCTTATTTAAGATGGGAGCTATGTTGTTCAATTCCAATGCCCTGCCGTCGTGGACCAGCCCCGCCAGCAGCTCGAGTTCTCCATCGAGACTAAGACGTGAGTGCTCATATTCCACCTCGAGCTTGGCTCCTTCCTCCAAGGTTGAGGCGATGGCTTGAAACTTATCCGTAAGGTTTTGAATTTGCTTGTCTTTCGACCAGTTGAATGAACAACTTCCGTGCCCATCAGATCCGCTGTACGCGAGAGTTTTCATGCCTTGAAAAGCAATGTGTTTGGCTCCGCTATCGCAGGGTATGGAGAAATATTTACTCTGGCGTGCTGCAGTGAAGATCAGATCGCGCGTTCCAGCAGAGATTTGGATCGGCCTGTCTTGGCCGCGCACCGGAAGCTGCGTGTGGTCCAAAACTGCGGCGCCGGTTTCGGAGAGGTAGTGCCCGGAGCCATTCTCCTGCAGAGTGACAACGTACTTGGCCGGCTGAAGCTTCGGATTCTCATAAGTGAAGCTGATCTGCGCTCCACCGGAATCGCCACCTGCGGCTGCAAAGCTCTCGAGGTGGGACGGGCTCCAGGATGGAGGTACGGGTGTTGCTGCGGCTCCGGAAGATGAAACGGCAGCGAAGGCCACACCCGCCAGCAACACCATGACTGCGAAGCTTGGAAGTACCTTCACGGAAGTGCGCCTCAAAGCGCGGATTCCTGGTGCACCGAGTGGGTCTGTGCGGTGTGCAGATGACAAATGGCGATCGCCAGCGCATCTGAGGCATCGGCCGGCTGGGGCGCGGATTCCAGGTTCAGCAAGCGAGCAACCATGTAGCCGACTTGAGCCTTTTGCGCCAAGCCGTAGCCAACCACCGCCGACTTGATGGCGAGTGGAGCGTATTCGGCGACCGGCAGACCCTGAGTCGCGGCCGCCAACAATGCAACGCCACGTACATGTCCTAGCTTGAGGGCTGATCTCGCATTCACCGAATAAAAGACCTCTTCGATTGCGACCACGTCAGGCCGATGGAGTTGGAGAAGACAGTTGAGTTCAGCGAAGATGTACGCTAGTCTTTGCGGGAGCAAATCCTTTTTAGCGAGTTTGAGGCCGCCGGCCGCAACCGCCACCAAGCGCGATTCCCGCGCAGTTTCATGCACCTCGACCACCCCGTAGCCGGTGCAGTTTGTGCCGCAATCGATCCCGAAAACCCTCATCAAACAAGAGTTTATCCCCATTTCGCGGCTCAAGGGAGTCTCCGGTTAGAGCCCTTCACCGGATCCCCAGCGAGAGCGGTCTCATCGAGAACAAAGTGTCCCTTCGATGGCAGCCATTCTTTGGATGGCGCAGCGAAGGTGAACGATTGAACCCCGAGGCGCAGGATGCACCTGTAAAGGGAACTACCGATTTTGAATATTTCTGCGCGCTGGTTATCTCGAGATGCCTTCTAGCGGGGAGGTTGCAGTGGCGTAGAGTTTTCTCGGCATGCGTCCGGCGAGGAAGGATTGTCGCCCGGCCAATACGGCATGCTGCATGGCCTCAGCCATCAGCACCGGCTTCGCAGCGTGCGCGATCGCAGAATTGATCAGGACCGCGTCCGCACCCATGTCCATGGCGAGGCAAACGTCTGAAGCCATGCCTACTCCAGCATCGACAATGAGTGGCACCTCGGTGATTCGTTCGCGTAGAATGCGCAGGCTGGCGAGGTTCTGAAGACCCATCCCGCTGCCGATCGGCGCCCCCAAGGGCATTACGGCAGCAGCCCCGACGTCGATCAGTCGCCGGGCGAAGACAATGTCATCCGAGGTATAGGGGAGGACAGTGAACCCTTCTTTGACCAGAACCCGTGTCGCCTCAAGCGTCGCTTGGACGTCAGGATAGAGCGTTGACTGATCCCCTATCACCTCGATTTTGACCCAGTCCGAAATTCCGACTTCGCGTCCGAGACGTGCCGCGCGGATAGCCTCGTCGGCTGTGTAGCAACCGGCGGTGTTGGGCAGCAGAAAATAACGCTGGGGATCGATGAAGTCGAGCAGAGACTCTTTGGAGCGATCCAGGTTGACGCGGCGTACCGCGACCGTAACCATTTCCGCACCCGAGGCCTCGATCGCAGCTTGGGTTTGCGGTCCATCCTTGTACTTTCCAGTTCCCACGATCAGCCTGGATTGGAAAGCTTTGCCTGCAATGACTAGCGGTTCCATGAGTGCAATTGTAAGCCTGCGTGCAGCTATGCGGCACCCAACGAGCAAAAGGCCCGCGCCAAAATGGCCGCGGGCCTTTCACCGGTGGAACTGTTGAGTTTGGCCTGAGGCGTCCACACTCTTTTCAGTGGGCCTCGACGATTTGCTTTCGCCAGGTCTAGAGCGGGACGGCTCTAAGCCTCAGCCACCTCACGTTTGTTGCAACTACTACCATCAGAATTGTTCATCGGCTGGATCATCCTCCTTTCCCGTGTATTAACAAGTTAAAACGGGGAGCGGGATTTTTGCAAGTCAACTCAGGGAGTCAGCGAGTCAGCAAGTCAGCGAAAAGCTCCTGAGGTTGTGAGGGACTCTCCAAAAGAGGGTCAGTCGAGCGCAAAGATTGGGTAGTTTCCGTTAGAGCCTTTGAAACCGCTCCGGGGCGATTGGCAACATTGGGGCTCCCCAGTCCTCGCAGATTTACCATGAATGCCAGTAGCCGTTTCTTTCAGTCAACTCCAGAGGAATTCCGAAGAGCTCTTCGAGCTTTTTGGAATTCAGCAGTCTGGCCTTGGAGCCGTCACCAACAATCCGTCCCTCGCGCATCATGATCACCCGTTCCATCTCCGGCAGAATGTCAGCGAGGTGATGTGTCACCATAACGATGCCTGTCTTGCGGTCTCCGGAGTTGCGCGCGAGTCCGCGAAGGATTTCCCTCAGTTCGCGCTGCGCAGCCAGATCGAGAGCATTGCTGGGCTCATCCAAGAGCAACATCTCGGGTTTGTGGACCAACGATCGAGCAATCATCACCCGCCGGATTTCACCTGCGGACATTTGCCCTACCCAACGGTCACGCAGATGCGCAGCCTCGAGCAGTTCCAAAGCCTCAAGCGCCGCGTCGCGCATCGCGCCGCTGACCTCGAGGTTGGGCCAGATCGTCGAACTGGCAAAGAAGCCGGAGACGACGGCATCCAATCCGCGCGTTTTCGGCGTGCGCTCACCTGGCAGATCGTTTGCGACAACGCCAAGATGCTTGCGCAACTCAAGGACCTCCCATCTTTCCCGGCCATAGATGAGACGTTCCATACCCGGCTTGACGACTGGATAGCACTCGCATGTGATGGTCTTGATCAAGGTTGACTTCCCGCAGCCATTGGGCCCTAAGATGGCCAGGTGCTCTCCGGTCGCGATCTTTAGGTCCAGGCTGCGCAACACAATATTTTCGCCGCGCGCTACATCCACATCGCGCATGGAGACGAATTCCCGGGGCACTTGAAAATGCTTTTCCGCTTGCATCCCTCACTTGTCCGCTGTCGAGGTTCTGAAAAGAGCGCGTCACTCTTGATAGAGTAAAAGAGCTCATGACTACCTCTTCTCAACTTACACAGGAACCCTTGATCAAGGAAGATGACGTCCCTCGCGGATTTCGTTTTGGAGCGGTGCGCGCCGGGATCAAGCCCAGCGGCAATCTGGATTTGTCATGCGCGGTCGCAGACCAGCCAGCAACCGCCGCAGCAATGTTTACCAGCAACAAGATTGTGGCTGCACCGCTGATTGTCGGAAAGCGCCATCTCGGGCGGAATCAGCATCGCGTGCGAGCCGTTCTGGTCAATGCGGGCAATGCGAACTGCGCAACGGGCGAAGCGGGTATTCTCGCCGCCGAAGAGGTTTGCAGTAAAGCCGCGGAGATTCTTGAATGCGAAGGCCACGCTGTGTTTCCTTCCTCCACCGGCATCATCGGCGTGCCGCTGCCAGTGGGAAAATTGGTTGCCGCGCTCCCGTCGCTCGACGCGAGCCTGGGAGGCTCCGCCGCGCATCTTGAGCTGATGGCACGAGCCATCATGACTACAGACACGCGCCCCAAGATCGCCGTTACCCATATCGAAACGGAGACAGGCACCTTGCGCCTCGCGGGCATCGCTAAGGGCGCTGGCATGATCTTTCCGCAGCTCGGTGATGGACCTTCGGCAACACATGCCACCATGCTCGTCTACCTCTTCACCGATGCAGTCCTGCAGCCCACCACGGCAGACGAGCTTTTGCATCAAGCCGTTGAGACGACATTCAACCGTATCTCGATCGACGGTGACACCTCTACGAACGACACGATTCTTCTTCTGGCCAGTGGCGCCAGCGGAATAAGGATTGACGCCAGCGAAGACCACCGCAACATCACCAGCGTCGCATTCGGATCCGCTCTCCAAACAATTTGCCTGTCGCTCGCCAAACAGATTGTCGCCGATGGCGAAGGCATTCAGCACGTGGTTGAACTGAACATTACCGGTGCTCTGAGCAATCGCGATGCCTTACAGGTGGCGCGCGCGATCGCACACTCGCCCTTAGTCAAGACCTCATGGGCAGGTTGCGATCCGAACTGGGGCCGGATTCTAGCTGCCATCGGCTATTCCGGAGTTTCGATCGATCCCGCGCTCATCAGTATCTGGCTTGGAGAGATGGAACTCTGCAATAAGGGCGGAGTCTCTTCGCATCTCGACAAGGCAGCGGCTCACGAGTATCTGAAGCAGCGCGATCTATCGATCCGTGTCGATCTCGGTGTAGGCAAGGGCGAGTGCCGATTTTGGACAACGGATCTTACAGCGGAGTATGTGCGGATCAACGCGGAGTACTCGACCTAAACAAGCCGGTGCGTAGCCAGCATCGAAAGCGGTGCATACCGCTCGAACCTGCGTCCTTTCAAGCTTTCTGCCGTTCGCGACCCCAAGAAATGCACAGGCTTTTTCACACAACTGTGCAAAACGGCGAGCCGCCCCGGAGCGCCTCACAATAGCTGCATTCTGAAGAGGCGGACTCTCGATCCGGTTCCGTAGTAACGTTGGTCGTGAGATGAATCAGGAGGCTTGTGCCCGAGCTGCCCGACATTGTCGTCTACATCAAGGCGATGGAGAAGCGCATTCTCGGTCAAACGCTCGAGACGGTGCGGATTGTAAGCCCGTTTCTCTTGCGCACCGCGATCCCGCCGGTTACTGCCGCAGAAGGCAAGAAAGTGATCCGGTTGCGTCGGTTGGGAAAACGCATTTGCATAGGACTCGAATCAGATCTCTGGCTCGTCTTGCACCTGATGATCGCGGGGCGTCTGCATTGGCGTAAGCGTGGAATCAAGATTTCGCCGCCCCGAGGCCTCTGTGCCTTTGACTTCTCGAATGGAACGCTGCTTTGGACTGAGGCCGGATCCCGCAAGCGCGCCTCGCTCCATGTGGTCGAGGGCGAGGCGGGACTGCGCGCTCTGGATCCGGGAGGTCTGGAAGTCCTGGAAATCAGTGAAGCCCAATTTGCCGAAGTCCTCCGTTCCGCCAATCACACGCTGAAGCGCGCGCTCACTGACCCACGACTCTTCAGCGGGATTGGTAATACATATTCCGACGAAATCCTCTTTGAAGCGAAACTCTCACCTCTCGCAATGACACAGAAGCTCAAGCCCGCGGAGATCGAGCGGCTGTTTCAGGCAACGCGCGACAGTCTTAGTCGATGGGTCGAGCAGCTTGAGGCGGAGACGGGTTCAGACTTTCCTGAGAATGTCACCGCTTTCCGTCCGGGAATGGCCGTCCATGGCCGTTACCAGCAGCCCTGCCCTCGTTGTCATGCAAAGATCCAACGGATCCGCTATGCAGCCAATGAGAACAACTACTGCCCGAATTGCCAAACGGGCGGGAGGCTTCTTGCTGACCGCGCGCTCTCGCGATTGCTACGCGAGGACTGGCCGAAGACTCCAGAAGAGCTGGAGTCACTCACCCGAAACCCAAAATGAACGAGTACTGCCAGTAGAGCACAATCCCCTGTTCGATTCTCGAACGGCCTATGCGCGGGCGGCATCTCCATTTACAATCGGCCTCACTGGAACCCGGCAAATGGTAATGAAGGCGAAACGGCCAGCCCTCGCGGCAGCGGCACAATCGGAGGGCGGATCGCTCATCCGGAATGAAAAATTGAAGCAGCTTTATATGGCGATGCTTCGATACCGCCTGATGGAACAGCGAGTGTCATCACCGTCGGCCGGCCAGCAGCCGAGGGCGACTCAACCGGGACCGGCCGGCTGCGAGGCGACGGAAATCGGCTGCACGATTGATTTGCGATCTCGCGATGCGATTGCCTTACCCAATGACCATTGGCTCTCTGCGATTCTCCAAAGACCTTCTCTTCGAACCCATTTAGGCGGCCGCCTCCGAAGCATACAACACGTCGGAGAGCAGGCGGCAGAGCAACTGATCGCGAGTGCAGATCGATTGAAAAGCACGAAGATGGTTGTCGTGGTGTTCGCTGATCATGCCACGCCATTTCCTTGGGGGCGAGTTCTGAAACGGGCCGGTTCGCAGTCCTTACCTTTCATCTTCGTCGAAAGAGCGAACTCATCCTTCAACTCGAATGGTCCGAGGGGGCGAAGGTCGAAGCTTCGCGCTGAAGATTTCGGCTGCCCCGAAATTCCGGTGGACGCGCACGACGTGGTTGCTGTTTATCGCGTCGCTCACGAATCAATTCAGCGAGCGCGCCGCGGTGGAGGTCCAACCCTCATTCAATGCCAACCTTATCTGGTGGAAAATGGCACGGCCACTGGTACGAGGGGCACCAAATCTGACGCGAAAGATGGAAGGCGAAATGGAGCAACAGCCCCTCAAAAGAACTCACTCGATTGGACCACGAAGGATCCCATCGAGCAGATGGAGCAATACCTTATACGAAAAGGTCTCTTTCAGAATTCCTGGAAAAACAGAATAGTCCGGGAATTTTCAAAGCAATTGGATTTAGCTTTCGGGAGTCAACCGAAAGCTGACCTACACGAAACCACTTACCCGAGCGTCTAGTTGTCTTATCGATTCTGCACAACCGCCGCTTACCGGTGCCTGGCTATCCTGCTTTTATTGTTATCTCTGTCCGCTCCTCTTCGGCATTCATGATGAATAACAAATTGACCCGTGGTCTCGCATTCGTTAGCTTGGAAACTGCGTCCCGCATTCTTCTGCACTTTGTTGGGTGTTTCACGATGCCAGGGTTTGCGTCAAAGTGCCACAACCTGTACTGAGGTATTAGTGAAATTGGTTCCTGCTCTGCGCGTGTTTTTGATTTTTGTCCCGGCACTCTCGGCTGCTTTGACTTTGCCGATCGTGGCCCAGGACCAATCCCCCGCAGCGCAGCCGGAACCCGTGCAATCGCTGCCAGCCGCCCCTCAATCGCAGCAACAACCGGAGTCCAATCAGGAGCAACTGCCGCCAGCGATCCCCATCGGGCAGGAACCTCAAAAAGAACAACTGCCGGAGCCGAAACAGAAGATCGATTTCGAAAACTACGAGCCGATCAAATCCATTGAGGACTTCAGCTCTCCGTACATTCCGCTTGATAGCTGGATCTATCCTGCTATGGAGCGCCTGTATGGGCTGGGGTTTGTCGATTCAGAATTCATCGGCCTTCGTCCGTGGACTCGATTGAGCGTCGCCAACATGTTGGACAAGAGTTGGGAAACAATTTCCGATAGCAACAACGACGAAGCCATTGGAATTTATGACGCGGTCAAGCACGAACTGGCGCCTGATTTGCGGATTCCGATGGACCGGCGGTTTGGACGCATGCACCTTGAATCGATTTACTCGAACGTTTTAGGAATCTCCGGCACCCCTTTGCGTGACAGCTTCCACTTGGGTCAGAGCGTAGTCAATAATTTCGGCCGGCCTTATGCCAGCGGATTCAACAACTACACCGGCTTCAGCGCCTACAGTGAATACGGCCGCTTCTCGATTTACTTTCGCGGCGAGTACCAGCACGCTCCTTCTTGGGAAGGTTATTCGCCTAGCTTGGCGCATAGGTTGGCCCTCATCGACGGCTTCGCAACCGGCGCAGCGGTAGCGATCCCGGGAAACACCACCATTCCGCTCGGACCAATTTCGTCCGTCAACAATCTGACTGTTCTCGAAGGCTATGTTTCCGCTCACGTGTATGGGCACGAGCTCTCGTTCGGCAAGATGGACAACTGGTTCGGGACAGCCAGAGGCGGTGGCATGTCGTGGAGCAACAACGCGGAGAATATCTATAGCTTCCGCATCAACCGCGTGGAGCCTCTCTACATTCCATATGTTTCTCGGATTGCAGGCCTCATTCGCTATGACTTTTTTGTTGGGCCGCTTAAAGGTCATAACATCCCCGTTAGCCCGTGGGTGCATGCCGAACAGATCTCTTTCAAGCCAACTCCGAACTTTGAATTCGGCTTCGAACGCACGGTTATTTGGGGAGGTATCGGACACCAGCCAGTAACGCTGGGCACATTTTGGAGAAGTTTCTATAGCATCAGCGACACGACCGGCCAGGAAAAATTTTCGACACGGGATCCCGGAGCCCGCTTCAGCTCGGTCAACTTTTCCTGGCGTCTTCCTTATCTACGCCATTGGCTAACGTTTTACTCCGACTCGGAGACGCATGATGACGTTTTCCCCGTGTCAGCGCCGCGCCGCGCCGCATACCGCCCAGGCCTTTACCTCTCGCACTTTCCCGGTGCTCCGAAGCTCGACCTGCGCGTCGAGGCTGCAAACACGGCTCCGAACAACGGCCAAGCCAACGGTGGACAGTTCATGTACATCGAGGTCGTACACCGAAATGGATACACCAACAACGGGCTCTTGATGGGTGACTGGATCGGCCGCGAGAACCTGGGCGGTCAAGCATGGCTTACGTACCATCTCTCGCCGCGGGAATGGTTGCAAGTTTCTTATCGGCAGAATAAGGCAACAAAGGACTTCATTCCGGGTGGCACGACGCAGAACGATTACATATTCTCGGCAGTCAAGCGACTCACGCCGGACGTGGAACTTAAAGCCTACGCTCAATATGAGCGGTGGGTTGTTCCAATCTATAAGGCCGGGGCTCAGTCGAATACTGCCATTTCCTTCCAACTGACCTGGTATCCCAAAATGGAGCAGCGCTTCTAGCTGTAGCGAACACGCCTGCGTAGCCGAATTTGACGTGATCGAGGACCTTCCGCGGTTTACCAGTTAGGAGGTCCAGGACGATGATTCCGGGAACGTCGGCGTCCGTCAGTTAGGCAAGATGTTTCCTCGGATAAAGCTTTCCGGCGTGCCGTCCTCAGGGTTAACGAAGATGATGTCTTTCGGGTCGCGTCTCGGTGTGTCGAACGAGAGAAAGACAACCGGACCTTCAAGAATTTTGGGCAAAGCATGAACGATGCTCCGCTTGAAGAAGAGGAGATCGCCAGGGGCGAACTCCCCTACGTTGGAGGCGTCGCCCATCCAGAAGGTACCCCTACCTGAAAGAACATACAGATACTCGTCGCAGCCCGCATGATAATGCGGAGGTGTCTCCCGGTAGACGCGGAAGACTCGGACGCTCGCAGCCGCTTCGTCGGTCAGGTAGGTATCGATTAACAGCGTCTCCGCAGTCTCTGGAAAGGACCGGGCGATTTCGTTCGGCCTGAAACGTTGGTAGTGATGTTTTTCTGCCATGAAGGTTCTCCATTTTCTGAAGAGGATGAATCTAGGCCGGAGGCACGATAAGGACACACTAACGGTTACTATTGGTTCCTCGGGGCGCTGAAGGATCCATCCGTTCCCCCTGATCCGATAGTCACGAGCTGCTATCGGCTGTCACTGCAATGATCTGCGGTGAGAGATCCTCGCTATGGTTGTGCACTTAGAGAGGCGGCGACTTTGTTATTACCCACTTTACTGAGCCGGAGGTCGCCCCCAGTCATCTGTTTTGGCTGATCAAGACGAAGCATCCTCAAGAGCGTCGGCGAAATGTCGCGCAGTGAAGAGTCCGGGCGCAACTGGTAATCGCGAGCATCCTCGGCTACCAAGATCAAAGGAACCGGGTTGGTGGTATGCGCGGTGTGCGGGCCCCCACTCACCGGGTCGATCATCATCTCGGCATTGCCGTGATCGGCGGTAATGAGCATCGAACCGCCCTTTTGCTTGAGGGCCTGATAGATGCGCCCCAGACAAGCATCCACCGTTTCAACGCCTCGGATCGTCGGTTCCAGCTTACCCGAATGACCAACCATGTCAGCGTTGGCGAAGTTTACAACCACAAGATCAAATGCGGTGTCGCCAATTGCCTTGACGACCTCATCGGCGATTCCGGAGGCGCTCATCTCCGGCGCCAGATCGTAGGTCGCGACCTTCTGCGAAGGGACCAGAACGCGGTCCTCACCAGGAAAAGGCTTCTCAATTCCGCCATTGAAGAAATAGGTCACGTGAGCGTATTTCTCGGTTTCCGCCACTCGCAAATTGCGCAGGTTTGCCTGCGCCAGCATATCGGCCAACAAGTTCTCCATCGACTCCGGCAAAATGACCATCGGCAAGGTAAACATCTTGTCGTATTGCGTCATTGAAACATAGTGCAGGTTCCTGGGCACCTCGCTTCGCGGAATGGTCCGATCCAGATCCTCGGCACCTGGCAAACTCCGGCCCTCATCTTTGGTGAGGCCGCTATTGCGGGCGAGCACTCGTGTGATCTGCCGCGCACGGTCAGCGCGAAAGTTGAAGCAGATGCAAGTATCGTCTTCGCGAATTCTGCCTACCGGCTGGCCCTGCGCGTCGATCACAACAAACGGTTCGACGAACTCGTCAGTAACGCCGTTGTTGTATGACTCCTTCACACGGGCAAGTACATCTTTGTATGCGCCACCTTCGGGGCTGCCCGCGACCATTGCGTCGAAGGCTTTCTTCTCGCGCTCCCAACGGCGATCCCGGTCCATGGCGAAGTAGCGGCCACTCACGCTGGCAATCTTTCCTACGCCGATTTCGGAGATCTTGTTCTGCAGCTTTTGAAGGTAGCCGGCGCCGCTGGTAGGGAGCGTGTCGCGCCCATCGAGAAATGCGTGGACGAACAACCGCTCCACGCCGTGCTCCTTTGCCGCCCGCAGGAGCGCGTAGAGATGCTCCTGATGCGAGTGCACGCCACCGTCGGAGACCAAACCCAGCAGATGCACTGCGCGGCCTTTGAATGTGGCATGTCTAAAGGCATCGGAGAGTACAGGATGCCCGAAGAACTCCCCGCTCCGGATCAGATCGTCGATTCGGGTAATATCCATGCGCACAATCCGTCCCGCCCCGATGTTCAAGTGGCCGACTTCGCTGTTCCCCATCTGCCCATCCGGCAGCCCTACAAAATGATCGGAGGCGTGCAGCAACGTATTTGGAAATTCAGCCAGCAGCTTGTCGTAGGTCGGCTTGCGCGCGAGCGCAATCGCATTGGCTTGGGTCTCCGCGCGGTAACCCCAACCGTCCAAAATCGTCAGCACCAACGGTCTTCTGATCAGCAAGTCATCTCCTTCTTGGATAGTCCCGATTTCATTCTTGTTTGTGAGAGACAAGCGTTCTCACTTCTACTCTTTTGCAGGCACTCAGTTTGCCGACTAACCCGTCACTTAGGTGGGTTCCCGTCAGGAGACTTTCCCCCTGAGGGGGAATTGCCGCCAGGCGCCATCTGCTGGGTGAACTTCTTTTGAGCATCCTCAATTTCCTGGTGATGCCGCTCGAAAACCTGCTGCGCTATCTGGTCACCTTTCATCTGCGCTGCCGCGGCGACGTCTTGCATCAAGGCGGGCATCACACCCAGCACGTGCTGACCCGCCGGCGTGCGATAGAATTCGAGCGCTCTTGTTGCATCGGCTTCGGAAAGGTACTTCTGATAGACCGGAAGGAATACCGGAACAAAATCAGCCTTGCCGAAGGACGTCTCAAAATCCTGCCACACGTCGTCGGGAATGAAAGGTGCGCGCTGCCGCTGCTGCTGCAGATTGGCGTGTAGCATTTTCAGCATCGTCGACCGGAAATGCATCAGGTCGAACATCTCCTTGGTCTGCTCGAGAGTGATTGGATGCGTAGGTGGTGCGGATTTTTCTACGGACTGAGAGCCGCTTTCCCCCTTTGTGACGGGATGCGGCGGCGGTTTTTGCGTAGATTGCTGCGCAAACGTAATCGGCACGAGCAGCACGCTAAGCGCAGCCGAAAGAACAACTCGAGGACAATCCTTCATTGAAGATCCTTCCCTTCCATGGCGCGTATAGCAGGGCCTGCATCGCTCTCCGCGCAGCTGAAGCGCAGAGAGGGAGTCGTGCCGCGGGCCTGCCATCGGTGTCTTGCAACGAACTTGCAACGAGCTTCGGGAACTTCTACTCTCCGAAGTTCACCGCCTCGATTCCAAGGTATTCAGCCGTCTGGCCCAGTTCTTCTTCAATGCGCAGTAGTTGGTTGTATTTCGCGACGCGATCGGTACGAGAGGCGGAACCGGTCTTGATTTGACCCACGCCTGTGGCCACGGCCAGATCTGCGATGAATGTATCTTCGGTCTCGCCGCTGCGATGGGAGATGATCGAGGTGTATCCATAACGACGTCCCAGCTCGATAGCCTCAAATGTCTCGCTGATGGTGCCGATCTGGTTCACCTTGATCAAGATGGAGTTTGCCGCCCCTTCGTCAATGCCCCGCTGTATCCGCTCCGTGTTGGTGACGAAAAGATCGTCTCCAACCAACTGAACGCGGTCTCCGATTTCTTTGGTAAGGAACTGCCAGCCAGTCCAGTCGTCCTCAGCCAATCCATCTTCGAGAGAGACTATCGGGTATTGGCGAACCCAACTTTCCCAGAACCGCGTCATTTCCTCGCTGGTCTTTTCAGTCTTATCGCTCTTCTTGAATACATACTTCGCGCGTTCCTTGTCATAGAGCTCACTCGCTGCCGGATCGAGAGCAATTGCGACCTCTTCACCAGTCTTGTACCCCGCGACCTCGATCGCTTCCAGAATGACCTCGATCGCTTCCACATTCGACTTCAATGACGGTGCAAAGCCGCCTTCGTCCCCAACCGCAGTGCTGTAGCCGCGCTTCTTGAGCACACCCTTCAGAGTGTGGAAGATTTCAGCGCCCCATCGCAGGGCATCCGAGAAACGCTCCGCACCGACCGGCATTACCATGAACTCCTGAAAGTCCACGTTGTTGTCTGCATGGGCGCCGCCATTGATGATATTCATCATGGGCACGGGCAGAATCGAGGCATTTGCTCCGCCCAGGTAGCGGTAGAGAGGAATGTGCAATGCATTCGCTGAGGCCCGCGCGCAAGCCATTGAGACCGCCAAAATCGCATTGGCGCCCAAACGTCCTTTGTTCTCGGTACCATCCAGGGCGATCATGGTTGCATCGATCAATCGCTGATTGGCGGCATCCATTCCGGTGAGTTCCGGAGCCAGAATGCTTTCTACGTTCTCTACCGCCTGCAGGACACCCTTACCCAAATAATGTGCTTTGTCACCGTCGCGCAGCTCGACTGCTTCGTGCTCTCCTGTGGAGGCTCCGCTTGGCACAGCGGCTCGGCCCATTCCCCCATCGGCGAGGACCACATCCGCCTCTACCGTTGGGTTTCCGCGCGAATCCAAAATCTCGCGCGCATGAATTTGTGCAATTTCGGTCATGTCACTCCTTGCGATCTTGTGCCGTAGCCGGTCGGCGAGCCGCGGGCGGCGGTCCACAGGAACCGGCTGCCCGCCCAAGCCGCCGATCACGTTGATAAAGCTGTCCATCGACAGCCAACTTTCCGAACAGTTTTTGCCGCAACTTCAGCGAAAACGAGCGCATTGGATTTAGAGTAACGCGGTTTGCGTGTTTTCTGCTGAGTCGCCACGCACTCTCCAAGACTGCGCGGACACTTGACTTCGGGCTATTGCATCGCCGTGGCTTTACCGTTCAGGTACTTCGGATTTACTTATTTTGCCTGACGGATGCAGGGAGCTCGAGAACTTCATACAATCTCATCAGTCCGGTATTCTGTATCCGGAGGGTGTTATGACTGACAAATCTCTTCCTCTGGCAGCCGCTGTTGTGGCAGCAGCCCTCTTGGGCGCGCAAGCGCAAGCTCAAGCAACTCCAGCGAATTCATCCGGCCAGGTCAAGAAGCCGAGTCCATACCAGGGAGTGGCGACGCCTCCCGCAAGCGACGTCATCTCGACCAGCGAAGAGCCGGCTCCGCAAGCCCCGGCAGCACCCGTCAAGATCACGCCTCCGGCCAATTCCGTATCTTCGCCAACATTGTCGACCACATCGGTAGCGCCCTCTGCAGATCTCAGTGCGGGCGCGAATGATGCACCGACGCACGTTAAGACTGCTTCCGCTGGCGCCGTCGATCCCGACGCCGGAATCGTCACCTATGTTCCAGGTCCCGCAAACGCGCTGCCGGAGGGCACAGTCTTTCGGGCCCGGATGCTGCAGAACGTGATGGCTGCGGAAACGACACCAGGCACTCCGTTTCGGGCAAAGCTGAGCCACGATCTGGTTTACAACGGACGCATCGTCGTTCCCATGGGTTCCGAACTGCGTGGCAAAATCGTCCACACCTCCCATGGTCGCCGGATCAGCGGGACTTCCGTCATTCACTTGCGCCCGGATGAGTTCGTGCTGCCCGATGGAACAAGTTATCACCTGCATGCCATGGTGATCGATACGCAAGGCTCAGATACCAAGGCCACCGGTGAAGGAAACATCGCACAAAAATCGCACGGGAAACGCGCTCTTGCGGAAGTCGCGATCGGTGGCGGAGGAGGAGCGCTGGTCGGAGCAGCAGTGGGAGGACCGACTGGAGCGGCTGTAGGGTCAGTGGTCGGTGCGGGTGCAATGGGTGCTCACCTCCTTCTGGCCAATCAGTCTGTCGATCTTCCTGAAGGCTCCACGGTTGTCTTCAGCTTGACCGATCCGATGTTCCTCACGCCGACACGCGATTAGACATCACGTTTTGCGGTATAAAGAAGCGGACCCTCAACAGGGCCCGCTTCTTTTGTTTCACCAGAATTTGTTGCTCAACAGCCAGCCTTCTCCTCCCGCCAGGCATATAATTTTTTCTCTGGGAAACCCAGACTAGGAGGAGAACGCCATGGTGAAACCTATCCCCGACGGGTACAGCACCGTCACACCTTACCTCGTCCTGAATGACGCCAAAGCTGCTATCGAGTTTTATAAAAGAGCTTTTGGCGCACAAGAGCTCTTACGTATGCCGGTGGGCGACCGCATCGGCCACGCGGAACTCCAAATCGGCAATTCCAGGATCATGCTGGCTGACGAGAACCCCAAGATGGGGACCCACAGCGCCAAGCACTACAACGGATCTCCAGTGAGCCTGGTGCTTTACGTCGAAGATGTTGATTCGGCCGCCAAGAACGTTGTAGCTGCTGGAGCGGAGATCGAGCGTCCGGTGCAGAACCAGTTCTATGGAGATCGCAGCGGGACATTTCTCGATCCATTTGGATACCGTTGGACCGTCTCGACGCACGTGGAAGATGTCTCAGCGGAGGAAATGAACCGGCGTATGGCGAAAATGGTCGCGGCCGATTGAACCAGGATTAGAGACAGGCGTAAGGGATCGGTTCTCAGTTGCAAATGATCAGGAGTTCATGACTGAATGGCAGCTGTCACGGATCACTGACCAATGAGAACCGATCCCCTGCGAGAACTGGGGATCGATTAGACCTTCTTACTCGAGGGGACGCGCTCGAGCAACCGCCGCCATGTCCTTTGATTCCGGCGGAAGCTTTTCTTCAGATCTTCAAGAAGGCGTTCGAAGTCTGCGTGTCCATGCAAGCGGTTCCACGCTGGGTTCTTCGAAAACCATGGGTAGTTTTCGTTACCGAGGTAAATCGCTCTCCTGAGCCAATGCAGAGCCTCGCTCTCATCGCCTTCAAGGGCAAAGTAAGTTGCCAACCTGTAGGCCATCTCGCTATCTGCTTCCGCGGCAGAAAGCGAATCCTCCTCGATGAGTGACGCAGCCCGCTGCCGATCGCCTACCTGCACATAGCACAGGGCCAAAGTTGGGAAGGCAATCCGCATGCTGTTGTCATCGCGGATGACGCCCTCAAGAATCTCGATCGCATGCTGCATATCTCCCTGACGCATTCGCTGATAAGCCACCGAAGTACGCAAGAGGGGATGCTTCGGTTCAAGAGTCAATCCCTTCTGCAATTCCTCCTCGGCCAATTCCAGCTGGTTTTGATACTGGTAGACGCGGGCACGGTGGTTATAAATCGCCGGCGCATTCGAAGGGTCCAATTGGAACGAACGATTGAACTGGTCGAGCGCCTCCTCATACATGCCGTCGAGCCGGAGCGTCTGACCCGCCACTAACCGAACGTTCCAATTATTGCCCGCAGTTAGGAGCAGGTGCTCAATGCCGTGGCGAGCACTCTCCTTCTCTCCTCGCGACAACAGCAGGTAAACGCGGTACAGGTTCGCCTCAACGGAACCCGGATCAATATCCAATGCGCGATCGAAGCTGCGCCGCGCCGCCATGAGATGCATCTGGCCGCCAAACCCATAGCGCACATATTGGAGGTGCGTGATTCCCAGGCCGCTCCATCCGGGCGCAAATTTATCGTCCCGCTCGACGACGCTTTCCAGCATCTCGCGCGCTCTATCCAGATCACTGCGCGCGCCGGAACGCGACATGAACGAGGACAGAATTGCGCGAGCTTGCAAGTATTCTTCTGAAAGGGGTGCGGCCAAAGCGGTGCGGGCCGGCGGAGCTTCCGGCGTTTGTTGCAACTTCCCCAACCCCTGCAGCGTTGCGAAGACCTCATTGCAGATCTCCGTCTGAACGGCGATCAGATCAAATGAGGGCACGCTGATGGGGCCACCGGCGCGCACGCTCTGCCCGGGCACGTCCAGCAATTGCCAATTCAGATCGAAGCCCTTCTGCGAGCGCATGAAGTTGCCCGCAAGCACCCATTGCACCAAGAGCTTTTGTCCAATGGACAACGGGTCCATCTGCTGCAAAGACGACGATAGCTGCATCAATGAACTCGACGGCCGGACGACAAGGGAGGTCACGCGGGCCAGGCGAGCGGCGACGGCATCGGCGAGCGCGTGTCCGTAGAGCGCCGCCTCCTCCGTTTGACCGAAGTTCTGGAACGGCAGCACTAGGATCGTATCTTCCCGGGCATTGGTGTCACCGGATTCCCGAAACCGCTCTGCCAGCATGGAGAGGAATCCGGTGGACCGCTTTTCGCGCTCAGCTGCAGGTACATATACCCCGGCTGCGGCTTCTCCAGGCAGAATGCCAACCTCAATCTGGACGGTCCTCATGATGGTCTTTAGCGACTCGCGCACGTCCGCGGCCGATGAATAGCGTTCGCTGGGGGTCTTCTCCAAACAAGTGATGATGACCCGTACGAGCTCAGGTGGGACTTGAGGACAACAATCGGAGAGCGGCGGCGGATCCGCGAATTGAATTGCACGAATACTCTGAAGTTCTTCCGCGTCCGGACGCACGAATGGATGGCGGCTGCTGACCAGCTCGTACAGGATCACGCCGAGCGCGAAGATGTCGCTCTGTACGCTGGTTTGGCCCGTGACAAACTGCTCAGGCGCCATGTAGGCGATGGTGCCGCCTCGCGCCGTGTATGTGTTCGCCGGCCGATTGACCGAATTCGTTGACCGCCGCGCAGGCTTTGAGGGATCGAATTCGACTTCGTCCTGCTTCATCCTTCTTGCCAGGCCGAAGTCCAAGATCTTTACCACGCCGCCGTCCGTCAACATGACATTGGCTGGCTTCAAGTCGCGATGGAAGATGCCCAGTTGATGTGCCGCGCTCAAGCCGTCGGCAATCTGCGTACCCACCGCGAGGACCAACTGCACGCTCGCCGGGCCAGTGGCGATAATTTTGTCCAGCGATTGCCCGGGTACGTACTGCATCACGATGAACGCTTCGTTATCCGATTCACCGACTTCGTAAATGGCGCAGACATTGGGATGCTCGATCGCGGAAGCCAGCCGTGCTTCGCGCAGCACGGTCTTTCGCATCTGTTCGAGCGAGAGCGCGCCCTTCTTCAGCATCTTCAAGACTACGGGCCGCATCAGCAGCGTGTCATTGGCCAGGTACACGACGCCGCTGCCTCCAGCGCCCAGCCTACGGACGATTTCATACTGCTCGATCTGGCGGCGCTTCATTGTCTTCAGTTTAACGGTTGCTCAATTTGCAGCGCACCACGACGACGGCTCGGCTGCCGGGCGTGGCGTGGCTGAGACCTGCCCGGATCACAAAAGCTGAATAGATCGTGGACCCGTTTAGCGAACGGTTCAATGGAATCGGTTCACCTGCGGCCCGATTCGAAGCCTCGTCTGTTGCAATTGAAGCAAAGCGAAAGAAGAGGTCATCGATTCCGCTCGTCGATTCCGCTCGTCGATTCCGCTCGCCGACAGGTTCGCCTGCGTTCTGTATCCTTAACCCCGCGAAGATCTACGGCGAAAGGATGCGCAGTGAATGAAGCCTTTGATTCACTTGCTTTGAGAGAGCAGAGACTTCCAGCGCGTCCAAGCATCATTCCTCGCTTTGGCGTTTGCGGGAGAGGCGTCAGGAGCTTCGCCGGCACGCATGAAGCCATGCCCCGCACCGTCATAGGTCACTGGCTGGAACGTCTTTCCGGCGGCTTTCATGTCTGCAATCGCGCCGGGAATCGTAGCTCCGATACGCGCGTCGTTGCCGCCATAGAAACCGTACACGGGTGCGGTGATGCGAGACATCGCTGTTTTGTCCGGCGGTTGTCCGTAGAACACAAAGGCCGCTGACAGATCCCGGCGATTGGTTGCGAAACGAAAAGACTGACCGCCGCCCCAGCAAAAACCTGCGACGAAGAGCTTCCCATTCGCCGCCGGAAGCTTGAGTCCGGCGTCCGCCGCAGCATTCAGATCGCCCGTTATCTGGTCCGGATTGAGGTGACTGACTGCTTCTATCGCCTGGTCTTGAGAAAACGCTGTGCTGCGTGCTCCATTAGGTCCCATTCCCGAGAGGAGGTCAGGGGTGACCGCGATGTATCCGGCCTCGGCTACTTGGTCTGCCAAGTCCTCTACCCAATCGGTCATCCCAAAGATCTCGTGAATGATCAGAACGACAGGCCGCTTGCCGCTAGCTTCCGGATAGACGACTAAGGTCTCCACCGAGCGCCCGCCATTCTTCACCGGAATCCACTCGCGGTGGCGCGGAGACTTGGCCAAGCGAGCCTGCGCCCAATCCTGAGCAAAAGCACCCTGCACAGCAGCCAAAAGCAACAGAGCCAATACGATTCGTTTCATGCTTCTCCCTCATGGACAGTATGACGCCCAGAGACTGCTTCTGTTCGTTCAGATCAGGCGCTCATGGTAGAGGGGGCGAAGCTAGGAGTCAACGGAGGCGATGCCGGATATAAGGCCGGTTACGGCAAACAGTTTGCGAAACGCCACAATTCTGGAGTGTCCAATGGGTGGAAACCTTGGTGGCTCCGACGCCGCAGCTGAAAACCATGAATGGCTTGGTATCTCGCCGCAACTCACCATTCCTTAGCGGACGGTAACGGTAGCGAAGGCGGTTAGTCCTAAGCCTCGCGCGCAGTCTGTTCCGTAGGCCAGAGTACTGGAGCTCAACCACGCCGGACGATACGCGTTGCAGTCCCCAGCGGTTAAAGAGCGCTCCTCACGGTTTTTCAAATCCATCAATTCCAGCTGCCAACGGTCGTGCAGGAGGCGAGTGAACGCCAAGTATCGTCCATCGCGAGAGAACGCCGGCGATCGCAAGGCGTCAGGTCCGGAAAGAAAAAGGGCCAGGCGACCGGACTCATCAATCCGGTAGATGCTGGTCTTATTCTTCATCCTCGCGGTGAAATAGAGAGTTCCCGTCGAGTCGAAGGTGACGTCCTGGACGTCGTAGGACTCAGAGACAAGTTGGATGGGCTGCGCCAACGGCTCCATAGCTGTTTTCCGACGAGTCCACCATAGGCTTCCTCTTCCTCGTTCCTCCCTCAGAAACGCTATGGCTGCTCCGTCGAATGAGAGTGCAGGGTCTTCGGCATTCTCGATTGAGACTGAGGGCTCCGACGGAATCTCGCCGGGCTCACTGCCGCCAGGCCCACCGCTGTGAACCAGAGGAATTCCTACGATTCTCGAAGTCGAAACGGTTGCCAATTCGGCGGCCGCCACGGAACGGTCAGCCGCCACAGCGGCGGAGAGCTGATCCACTCGGCCCTCTAGACTTCCTTCCGCGAATGCCCGTCGGCCATCCTGATTGAGTATTCGATAGCCCTGCGCGGTCACTCCAATGTAGAGATAGCCGCTATCGGTCGCTCGCGGGGGGGTCGCGATATATGTCTTGGCTGGCATATGCATTCGCCGCCCGAAGTCCGTTGCGAGGTAGGCAAAGTGCCTGGAATAGCTGATAAATCCCACACTCCATACAGCGGCACACGCGATCATCAGGAACAGGAGGCGTCGCTTGGCAACGATCCGAAAACTGCGCTCTTGCCACAGGGAGAAGACGATCAGAGCGCTGAGCACCATTCCGAGCCACAACCGGCCGAACGCTCGAAATGTAACCCAAGAGAGCCCTGGACCCGCGGTGATGTTCCTTATATCGGCCAGGCTGACGGCGGCATAGAAAAAGAGAGCGATTGCCAGGAGCCCGTATCTGCGCCTCCTCCAAAGCACATCGGCGACGAGCACCATCGAGAAGATTAGGACGACGAACTGATAGCTCGCTGGAACAGGCGAGAGAACGAGTAGCACGATGATGAAGGCAGCCCACTCGAGTTGTTCCCTCTGACCGGAGACCTGGCCAATCTCGAACTCTGGGATTGCAGCAAAGAGGGGCAGCAATAGGGTGAGTTGCCACAAGGGATAAACGATGGCATAGAGTAACGGCGAGTTGTAGCTGGGCGCGGGATTCAACTCGGGCTCGAAAACGAAAAGCCGATGAAAGAACGCAGCACCGGACGACGCTCGCCCACTGTACGGATCCAGCATCTCGCCTTGTAAACTCCGTGGCAACGCCTGCGTGAGGTAAAAATGCATCACGCCATACCCAAACACGACCCAACCAACGATCAAAAGAGCAACAACCGCGCAGATCAGGATCGCGAAATTCTTCCATTGCTTCTTCCACAGAAAATAGACCCCGAAAAATAGCGGATAGACCTTTAGAGCGCCCGCGAGTGCAAGGCAAATTCCGGACAAAATTGGCCTCCGCCACCGCTGGAAACAATAAGCGAGAACGATAAGCAGCAGAACAAGCAGGTGCATTTGACCATATCGAAAGTTGTTGCACAGGGGTACGAGCGCGGTCAGGCCTAAAAGCCACGCCCGCCTTCGCCCTAAAGAGACGACCCTGGTCAGAAGCTCAATCGAGGCCGACAAGAAGAGGAGATTCGCGACAATCCAAAGCCGCTTGGCGATAATCGCCGAGAAGAAGGAGAGCGGAAGAACGGGAATTGCCGAGAACGGCGTGAGGCCTGCGAAAGCAACCAGGGACTGGTCGACGCCCCAATGATCCTTGACTCTTTGCAACCAGAACCAATCGTAGATACGGTCCAGGGCGTACCCCTCGCGGAGCAGCCGGGCCACAAGATAGTAGTTTGGAAAGTCAGTGTTGAGTCTTCGCCAGCCAGGCCCGATTCCCTGCTGGAGCAGCAGAACGGCGAGGAAAGCAAGCAAACTAAGTTCAATCCACCGGGCCCATGATCGAGCCCATAAGGGGCGGCGCGCGGATACTTTGGATTCGAACCCAAGATCTTCCTGACCGCGTACACCGTTGCTCGCCATCCGAGTAAAGTCTATCGCGTCGCCCCAAAAGCGCGCCTGCGGACGTTACGCCAAGCGGTGCACGTGCTTGTTTTATAGCCCCTGCAGGGTAGAGATCGTCTCCCGGAGGTTCGTCACGGCTGTCCCCCTCCTCGCGGGGCGCCTGATAAGGAGCGGAGATAGATCACAAGATTCCATACCTCCTCGGGTTTGGCGCGGCCGTCCTCCGGGGGCATATCAGGCATATCTGGCTTGCCGACTTCGATGATGTTGTAAATATCAGCGTCGGAGAGTCCCTTTAGCGATGCCGGATCGCGAAGGTCGGTAATCTTCATCTTGCCGTCGGCATTCATGTCACCCTTGCCATCTCCGTTGACGCCATGGCACATCGCGCAGTCGTAGCCATAAATGGCTTTGGCGCGGGCTAGAGATTGCGGGGTCGGATGGACCGGATTGACCTGATTCGCCGCCACGGATGGAGCTTTGGTTTCGGGTGCGGGAGTGGCAGCGTTCGGAGACTGCGAATCCTGCAGCATAGCAGGGACCATGGCAGGAAAACCGCAGACAGCGAAAACCGCAAGCGTTAGAAAAGGCTTCAACATAGGAGCCTCCCTAAAATTGTGTGTTAACCTTCGCGCAACACTTTACGCCGAATCAGCGCCCCGCGACAGGTTTTTCTCTTAACTGCAACTCCTTTGGCATTACGTTTTGATCCCAGCAGATGCACTCGGGCCAGGGACCCGGTCCAGCCGGTGCCCCAGATCACTGCTAGTTCACCCTATATAATCGGGCGCATGTCTGCCGACGGGACGAAGAAACGGGGGCTCCTCTCCTGGTATTGGCTTTTGCTACTTCCTTTGGCCGCCCTGTTGTTTCCCGGGATCTACGCACGCACGACCCCAGCCTTATTTGGATTCCCGTTTTTTTACTGGTATCAGTTCGCCTGGGTGGTGATTACGGCGGCGATCACAGGCCTCGTGTACCTGCTGACCAAGGATTCCAGGGACAGTCACCAAAAGGACTAAACGGCTGGGTCCAGGGTAGCTTTGGCCCTGGGCGCGAACTTCCTCTTGTAGTAGGCCGTAGTGAACGCAATGATCGGCGAGCCGATCGCTGTCGGCACCAGCCAGATCACCCATCCGCCGTGCACGAATCGGCCAATTGTGGTGACGGTGAAGGCCGTCCATGCGGCGATATAGCTGACCATCATGCCGCCAAGATGCTCGAACCACCAGAACATCTTGTCCCTCGGCGGATGGGTGAACTGCCACATCGACTTTCCCGCCAGCCACATTCCAATCATGCCGAACACAATTGCGGGGATGCCGAGACGCTGAAGGATGGCGGGCTTCGCTGCGCCTAAAAACGCGAGCACAAGGGAGGCGGCAAAGGTCAATATTGCTGCAGCCCAATCGAGCCTTCTAACTTTTCCGCCACGCGGCAGATCCTTATGAAACAAGACACGGTATGCGGAAAAGGCTGCGTAGAAACTAAAAACTGCGACCAGGGCTAGAAAGACGATAGGCCGGTAGATGGCCAAAACCAGCGCCGTCGCAGCGACCACTGCCATCGCCCAGAAATAGATACTTCCCCAGCGTCGATGCGCGGGGCCGCCCTTTGCCGAGGCCAGAGCCAAAGGGGCCATGATGAATGCCGTTATGCCCGCGGCAATGTGCACGCCGAGCAACAACTGTATCCATACTGGGTCTCGCATAATTTCACCTCGCTGATGCAATGCCGTGGGTGCCCTCGCGGTTCCACTCCAGGGTGTCGAGTGTTTTTTGCGTCTCCTCGCACC
The DNA here is from genome assembly GCA_036500845.1 of Acidobacteriaceae bacterium. GTDB lineage: Bacteria > Acidobacteriota > Terriglobia > Terriglobales > Acidobacteriaceae > PALSA-350. The sequence goes on along the minus strand of DASYBJ010000027.1, from coordinate 7,616 downwards.
ACCTAATCAAAGCCTGGACGCGGTGCCGTCCGTAGTTCAAGGTGATCAACCAAAAGGGCAGCTGTGGATGCGCGGCAGCTTTTCGTCTGAGTTGCGATTCCAACGATATGTAGTTCGAAAGCAGCCGCTCCTGCTCTTTGCGATAGACCGCCACATGTTCCTGAATGCGGTCGAGTTGCCCGCCAAAAAACAGCTTGAGAAGAAGCTCGTTCCTCGGGACTTCCGGAGAGACGGGTGAAGCAAGCCAGGCCGTCAGGTGTGCGCGGCCGAGCCGGGTAATTCGATAAACCTGCAGTTCCCTTTTGCCACTCTTCATAACCGACCTTCTAACGAGGTTTTCCACTTCAAGCTGCTTGAGCGTGGGATAGATCTGTCCCCACCCTTCCTGCCAGAAGTGCGCTATGGATTCACCGATTCGCCGTTTCAGGTCATATCCGGTGCCGGGTTCCGTCTCCAATAGCCCCAAGAGAGCAAATTGGGTCTGGTTGAGGCGTTTTTTCGCCATGGGTTCCCAATATATCTCTAAGATATATTGGGAAGCAACCTCGTTCTTCAAATGCTCTACACTGAGAACGCATGATTCCCACACTTGAATGGACCGCTGCGGGTGTTCGCTTTCTCGACCAGACTCGCCTGCCCCTCGAAGAAACCTATGTATTGGCGGCGACCTATCAGCAGGTTGCGGACGTGATCACTACCATGGTGGTTCGCGGCGCACCGGCAATTGGTGTTTCGGCGGCAATGGGCGTTGCTCTAGGGCTCAAGAACAGCCCGGCGAAGACTCCGGAAGCTTTGACTGCCGATCTCGAGACGATCAGCAAGACGCTGGCCGCGACGCGACCCACCGCTGTCAATCTGTTCTGGGCCATTGAACGGATGCGGCGGCGGTACTTCGAACTGGCGGCGGAACCCGGAATCGTCCTGGAAGCCATTCAAGCAGGGATGATCGAGGAGGCGTGCACAATGTATGACGAGGACATTGCTGCCTGCCGGGCGATGGGCGCCAACGGCGCGGACCTTATACCTCAGGCAGGCGGAGTGCTGACCCATTGCAATGCAGGCGCTCTGGCCACCTGCGGGTACGGCACGGCCCTGGGTGTGATCCGGTCGGCTGTTGAACAGGGACACACCCTGCACGTTTATGCCGATGAGACCCGGCCCTTTCTTCAGGGAGCGCGCTTGACCGCGTGGGAACTTATGCATGACGGAATCCCCACTACAGTGCTCTGCGACAATATGGCCGCAAGTCTGATGCGCCAGGGCAAGATTCAAGCTGTCATCGTCGGCTCCGACCGGGTTGCAGCTAACGGGGACGTGGCAAACAAGATCGGAACGTACGGCGTCGCCATCCTGGCGAAGGAGCACGGTATTCCGTTCTATGTCGCTTGCCCCTGGTCGACGATCGACGCAGCGACTCCGAGCGGGGACGCCATCCCGATCGAACAGCGCTCGCCCCTCGAGGTTACGCACCACGGTGGCAAGCAGCTTACGCCTCACGGAGTCGGTATCGAGAACCCCGCGTTCGACGTGACACCGGCAAAATACGTCACCGCGATCATTACGGAACGCGGAGTGCTGCATGCTCCCTATGGACCGGCGATCTCCGCAGTCTCTGCTGGGGCACGGCAGGAAGAACGGGCTTCTCAGCCCGTTTAACCAGGCGCTCAGTGCTCGGTTGTGGGCCACGAGCGACATCACCCGGCCGGCTTTTCGCCTTGTCGAAACCGCCAACTCAAGTGCGGTGTCGATCGCCACTCTGAGGACGTCTACTTCCGCAGGAGGGAGCGTCTCATGCGATGGCTTGCCTTTCTCTTACTTCTTGGCTTCACACTGCCTGGCTATCTAGCCAAAGCGGCTGCCAAGCCCGCCAAGGGGCTTGTTCCACCTCCGACGGGCGCGACTCTGCCGATCCGCCTGATCAAAACCTTGAAATCCCAATCGTTGACTGCCGGCCAGCCGATCACAGCCCGTTTCTTCCAGCGTGTACCGGTCAGTCCCGCGTCGTATCTGCCAAGCAACGTCGAGATTGACGGCCACGTCGTTCAGGTGGGTCCCTCATCACTGAGCATCCTGTTCACAGAGTTGCGCTGGAAGGGCCAGACTGTGCCGGTCCATGTGCGCCTTGTCGCCGCGGCATCGCTCGACGAGGTGTTTCAGACGGAGATGCCCTTGGCTGCTGCAGACCGCGGCGACTCCAATCCAGCCGACTGGACCACACGTCAAGTAGGAGGCGACGAGGTCTACCGTTCCGCGGGCGCAGGCAAGGTGTACGACCAATACAGCGAGCCAGTTGGATTTGCGGATCTGAATGGTGTCTATCAGGATCCCTCTGGGCCGGGTACCTTACCTCACGCGATGGGACCATTTTCAACCACTGTGGGCGGGCTGCATGGTTTTGTAGGTTTCACAATCATCTCCTCCGGAGACGCGACATCTCCAATCACGTTTGGAGTGAGCAAACCAAAGTGGACGATCGCGCGTGGCGGGGCTTTCTTGCTCGAAGTGATCCCGTAGTTCAGCGGGCGCCTCTTACCTGCAAGGCTCAACGAATGTGGGAACGCGTTAGCGGTCGCTGTTTCGCGAGCGTCAAACGCTGCGAATCCCGATGGCAATTTGGTGATATTCCGCACCCGCGAAGAGCATCAGGCACCCGCTTCTCAACTCTCGTGAGAAACAAGACTAAAACTCCATTTGCTTTAGATTGGGGCTTACTGCAAAGCTCGCCTCGGTTGCGTTCTTCACATCGTCTACCGTCAGGCCCGGCGCGATCTCCTCAAGTACCAAGCCTTGCGCGGTCACCCGAATCCACGCCATTTCAGTAGCAATCGTATCCACCACGCAAACTCCGGTGAGCGGCAGCGTACAGTTCTTCAGGATTTTGGGCCGGCCATCTCTCGTTGTGTGCTCCATGGCAACAATTACGCGGCGTGCGCTCGCCACCAGATCCATCGCGCCACCCATCCCCTTGACCATCTTTCCCGGGATCATCCAATTGGCAAGGTTTCCCTGTGCATCGACCTCCATCGCTCCAAGAATGCTTAGATCGATATGACCGCCACGAATCATGGCAAAGGAGTCGGCACTCGAGAAATACGAGGTGCCGGGCAGTTCTGTAATTGTCTCCTTGCCCGCGTTTATCAGATCCGGATCCTCCTCGCCCTTGAGCGGATACGGTCCCACACCCAGCATGCCATTTTCCGACTGCAACACGACCTCCATGCCCAAGGGCAGGTGGTTTGCAACAAGCGTAGGCATCCCAATCCCCAGGTTTACGTAGAATCCGTCACGCAACTCCTGTGCTACGCGCTTTACAATCCGTTCGCGTTTTTCGATCTCGGCACGGTTGTCGCCCGGGCCCGCGGGCGCAGGGTCCCGCATCTTCTGTAAATTAGAAAGCATCCTCGATCCCCCGAATTCGATGTCTTTCGCCGTCTTCAATCCCCGAAATCGATCGCTGCTTCGCAGTACCATGCTTGTGCTGAGCAGCCTGTTGCTGGCGTTTCTGATTTCCGGATTTCCAAATGACCGGCCCTCGCTCAAGCTGCTGATTCCTACGTTACTGGCGGCCTTGGGCACGTTCGATACGGCGCGGTGTCTTCGGCTGCGGTGGAGCCTATATCACGGAGCCGTCGTCTTGCTGCTCTACTCGGACATTATGGCGCTGTGCATGATCCTATTCCTGCTGCTCTATCCGTACGCTCAGTGGCTTCTGTAGGTTTAGGAGGCGCTCACCTTCCTCGTCGTCCTGCGCTCAATGCGCTTCTGGTAGACCGCTCCGACGAGGATCCTTTGAACGTAAATGCCCGGAGTGACGATCGCGTCCGGATCCAGCTCTCCTGGTTCTACAAGCGCCTCCACCTCCGCGATCGTGATTCTGGCTGCGGTCGCCATCATAGGATTGAAATTACGGGCAGTCTTGCGGTAGACCAGATTTCCTGCAGGGTCTCCTTTCCACGCCTTCACCAGGGCAAAGTCGGCTTTCAGCCATCTTTCGAGGACATACCGCCGTCCGTCGAAAACCCTGGTCTCTTTTCCCTCCGTCACAAGTGTCCCGATGCCCGTAGGAGTGAAGAACGCGGGAATTCCAGCGCCGCCGGCGCGAATTCTCTCGGCGAGCGTCCCCTGCGGAACCAGAGTCAGATCGATCTCCCCGCGAATGACTTTGTCTTCCAGCAGCTTGTTCTCCCCGACATAGCTCCCCGTATGCGACTGGATCATTCCTGCCTCGAGCATGACACCCATCCCGAAGCCGTCGATACCCATGTTGTTGCTGATGGTATGTAATCCTTTGACACCCTTGCGTACCAAAGCAGCTATCAGGTTCTCCGGAATCCCACACAATCCGAAACCGCCCAACATCACGGTTGCGCCGTCTCCAATATCGCGAACCGCCTCGTCTGCGTTCTCGACGACCTTATTCATGCAAGTATCCTCGATGATTTCGCAGCCGGTTTGAACATGCTGGTCTGTTCAGACACCTTTCCAGGAGAGGCAAGTATTGGCATCAGTGAAAGATTTCAGGTCCAGGGGCGCTTCTCCTGCGGTAGGATGCTGCAGGCTGGAAGAATTTGATTCTAAGGAGAAGTAAATGCTCAAAGGGTTTCGCGACTTTATTCTCCGTGGAAACGTCGTTGATCTTGCAGTCGCCGTTATCATCGGGGCTGCGTTCGGCGCAATCGTAAATTCGTTCGTCACCAATATTATCAATCCATTTATTGCTGCCATCGTGCGCAAGCCTGACTTCTCTTCTCTCACTTTGACCGTCCATGGAGGGGTGATCAAGTATGGCGACTTTCTTAATTCGGTAATTTCTTTTTTGATTATTGCCACAACGATCTACTTCTTGGTCGTGGTTCCGGTCAACACGCTTCTGGCAAGGTTCCGCCCTCAGCCAACGGTGCTGCCGACTACCAAGCCGTGCCCAGAGTGCCTCAGCGATATTCCTATCGCCGCCAAGCGCTGCTCGCATTGCACTCAATTGGTCGCTTAGCTCACTCCGCACCAGCTTATCTGGTCACCACAGCGACCACTGCGGCCTGACAAGCGGTAGTGTGTGCAAAGCGAAGAGCGCCAGCCCCATTTCCCAGCTATTCGGCCAATCGCCAACCGTTGGATGGTACTCTGAGCTGTTCCACTACTCCCGCGTCGCATTTGCTTCCTGGAGCCCCTCTGGTGCTGTTCCGAAAACTCGCAGCTGTTTCCTTATTCTCCCTTTGCTCAGCCCCGGTCCTTTTCTTCGCTCAGACGGTTGCACCTCCCGCCAAAGTTTTCGGGTACCGAGACTTCAGCAAACAGGCAAAGATCGACAAGGATTTCCTTGCTGTTCCCGATCCGAAGATGGCGCAAGAGGAGTTGAAGACGCTGACCGCGGCTCCGCATGTCGCCGGTTCCAAGGAAGACTACGCAACGGCGGTCTACGTGGCAGACAAGTTCAAAGCCGCAGGGCTGGAGACCCAGATCGTCGAGTACAAGGCTTGGATGAATCTTCCAAAGGAAGTTTACCTGGAGGCCAGAGGAGCTGACGGTTCGATGCTGCTCGCCGCCCCAAGTCCCGAACATGTCGAAGGTGATCCCTATCAAAATGATCCACGGATTTTGCCAGACTTCCATGGATCCTCACCGGCAGGTGACGTAACCAGTGACGCCGTCTATGTGAACTACGGGCGTCCAGAGGATTACAAGAAGCTGGAAGCGTTGCACGTGGACGTACGCGGGAAGCTGGTGATCGCGCGGTACGGAGCAAACTTCCGTGGCGTGAAGGTCTACGTGGCGCAACAGCACGGAGCAGCCGGAGTGATTATTTATTCCGATCCAGCCGACGACGGCTATTTCCAGGGTGACCCGTATCCCAATGGTGCGTGGCGGCCCGAAACGGCTGTGCAGCGCGGCTCCGTCCAGTACCTGTTTAAGTACCCGGGCGACGCTACGACCCCGGGCATCGCGTCCACTCCTGATTTGCCCGCCGCCAAGCGCCTACCTTTGTCCCAGGTCACAAACATGCCGTCCATTCCCTCCATGCCGTTGTCCTACCACGATGCAATACCGATTCTCCGGCACCTGGGAGGCGCGCAAGCGCCGCGCGATTGGCAAGGAGCGTTGCCATTCAGCTATCACGTCGGCGGAGCCGCTGCCGTTAAGGTGCACATGCGATTAACCATGGATTATGCAGAGCGTTCAATTTGGGATGTGATCGGTAGAGTCCCCGGCGTCGACTTCCCGGACGAATGGGTTGTGCTGGGCAATCATCGCGACGCATGGGTCTATGGGGCTGTGGACCCGAACAGCGGCACCACCGCGATGCTCGAGGCGGTGCATGGCATTGGAGCGCTCCTGACCCGCGGTTGGAAGCCGAAGCGGACTCTGTATTTCTGCAGTTGGGACGCTGAAGAGGAAGGCCTGATCGGATCGACGGAATGGGCCGAAGAGCACGCGAGCGAATTGCAAGGGGCGGTTGCTTACTTGAACACAGACGTCGCGGTGTCGGGTACGCATTTCGAGGCGGGCGCCGTTCCATCACTCAAGCAATTTGTTCGCGAGGTCACGATGGAAGTCTCCAGCCCGGGCGGAGGTTCACTTTACGACCAATGGAAGCAAGACCAATCGGCCACCGCCGCTCGCCAACGGACAGGAAATCCCTTCAATGACGCGCAGACAAGCCCTCAACTCGAAACAGGTCTTCGAGTAGGTGATCTCGGCAGCGGCTCGGATTACACACCTTTCCTTCAACATCTCGGTGTGCCGTCTACGGATGTCGGCTCAGTGGGTGCTTACGGCGTCTACCACTCTGTTTTCGATAACTATGCTTGGTTCATGCGAAACGCCGACCCCACGTTCGTCTACGAGCAGGAAATGGCGCGCGTCCTTGGTCTTGAGGAATTGCATATGGCAGACGCGGATGTACTGCCCTATGACTACACTGCGTATAGCAAGCAAATTCTGACTTATATCGACGCAGCGGAGTTGCGCGCCAAAAACGAAGGCCTGCCGGGTCTGGACTTTGCGCAGGCGCAGAAGGCGGGCGATCGCTTTACCGCCGCCGCAACCGCTGTACACACAAAACAGCTCGCTGCTAAGAAGGACCTCCCCGCGCTTAATCGATCTCTGCGCGAGGTGGAAAGCGATCTGCTTTCACCCTCTGGACTTCCAGGGCGGCCGTGGTTCAAGCACACCATCTATGCTCCGGGCGAATACACCGGTTATGCAGCTGTGGTGATTCCCGGTGTGAATGAGGCTATCGATGCGCACGATGCAGCCCGTGCTCAAGGACAGATCAATGAGTTGAGCGAAGCGCTCAATCGCGCGGCCGCTACTCTCGAGTTGGTCCGATAAAACTCCGTTCGAGGTGAGCCGCAGGGGCCTGAAGGAAAGGGCACCTTCTAAACCTAGAAGAAGAACTGGAGCAGACAAGGAAACGGTATGCCTTTACCGTGAGCGGGTACGTCGTGATGCCCGAGCACGTGCATATGCTCATCAGCGAACCGGAGCGGGGCAATCTCGCTGCTGCCCTGCAAGTCTTAAAGCAGACGACCGCCCGGCGACTCAAATCACAGAATATGGAGGCATTCTGGCAGGCTCGTTACTACGACTTCAATGTGTTCACCGAAGAAAAACGAGTA
>DASYBJ010000026.1:0-29332 GCA_036500845.1 Acidobacteriaceae bacterium | reverse complement strand
ATCGGTCACCGTTCCGGTAATTGCCCCTTCGTCTACCTGGCCGAATCCGCGCTGGCTTTGAACCAGAAGCAAGCACAAAGCTGTAAGGGCGATGTAGCAAAAGGATCGAAACAAACTGGTGGCATTGCGATCAGGCCTCATCCGAATAACCTCCGCTTTGTTATGCCGCGGTCATTGCCCTGTGGGCGTTGACTCGTTGAGTAAACGGTTACATCGCGCCCGCGTAACCGTTTACATCGTTTTGCAAAAAAGCTAGTACCAACACATAACCGTTGTCAACCAAAAGGTGGAGATGGTTGTTTTTGGGGTAAACAAACGTCTCTCGATCGGTGAGTTTTGGATCCTAGATGCGTTGGGCTGGATCTGGCCTTAGTGCTAGCATGCAGACACCTTGCCGACTGCACGGAACCCCTAAGGATGTCGCGTCACAAAAACGAACCTCCATTCCTTTCCCGACGGACGCTTCTCAAGAGCATGGGGCTGGCGCCGCTGCTCCTTCGTCCGGCGCCCTTCCACGGATCCTCGTTTCTGTTCGGCGCCCCAAAGGTAGCGCCGAGCCAGAAGTCCGCTTTTCCTTTCTCCGATGTTCGCCTGACGCCCCACTATCCAGCTAAATCTCCGCTAGACAACGTCCTACGGCTAGTCCCTCCGGGTTCGGACGAGTACGTTGCCGAGAAGTATGCGGCTGAAATCGACTCAGTACTCGAACAATGGAGCCATGCCCTCAAGGCGTCAGTCCGCGACCTTTCTGCTTTTGCAGGTGCACTGGACCCTTCGATAGAAACCTCCCCGCTCGGAGCCGCCAAGGAAATTACTCTGCGTTCAGGAGACGGGATCGATATCACGAAGAGACGGTTCGCCACCAATGTCGTTCCCGGACGCGAGAGATTTCTCCAGGAGATCCAAACGTGGCTCGGGCCGATTACACGAGTTCAAACTGCGGAATTCGAAATTGTCTCTATCGAAGAGCTTGAAGGGGCGCCACTCAGGGTTCGCACAACTATCCGATATGACATGGTCGCCGACCGGAAAGATGGGCGGCTTGAGGAGCGGGTCGGATCTTGGCGCACCGAGTGGTCGCGCGACCGATCAGATTCGTGGAAAGCTCACAGGTGGGAGGCCAGCGAGGAGACAGTCAGCCTCACGCACGGACCGGTGTTCATCGACGTTACGCTCCAGGCTCTCGGCGGAGCAGAATCGTATAGAACCCAGATTCTTCGTGGTTCCGACTACTGGCGTACGGTCCTGGACGGGGCGTGCGGTATCGATGTTTACGGCAACAATGGGGTGGCGGCGGGTGACTTCGACAGTGACGGTTTCGATGATCTCTATGTCTGCCAGCCGGCAGGACTGCCAAACCGGCTTTACCGCAACCGCGGGGACGGAACCTTTGAAGACGTCACGGAAAAATCCGGAGTTGGCGTGCTCGATAATACCGCGTGCGCTCTGTTCGCCGACTTTGAGAACAAAGGACTGCAGGACCTTCTGGTCGTGTGTGGCAGCGGCCCCCTGCTGTTCCTGAATCAAGGGAACGGAAGATTCTCGATCAAGCGTGATGCTTTCAACTTTGCGCGGCCTCCTCAGGGAACGTTCACGCATGCGGCTCTAGCCGACTACGATCGCGACGGACGTCTCGATATCTACTTCTGCCTCTATAGCTACTACCTAGGCCTCGACCAGTATCACTATCCAGTGCCCTACTTCGATGCACGAAATGGTCCGCCGAATTTTCTACTGCATAACGAAGGGAGTGCGAGTTTTATAGACCGGACCGAAGCGGCAGGGTTGAACGTTGAGAACGACCGCTACAGTTTCGCGTGCGCGTGGGGCGACTGCGATGGCAACGGCTTGCCCGATCTTTACGTCGCAAACGATTTTGGACGCAGTAACCTGTACCGCAACAATGGGGATGGAACGTTCACGGCCGTCTCGAGCGATGCTCGTGTCGAGGACGTAGGGGCTGGAATGAGTGCGTGCTGGTCCGATTTCAATAACGATGGAAGTCAGGATATCTATGCCGCCAACATGTGGTCGTCCGCCGGCCAAAGAGTCTCAGGGCAAAAACGGTTTCACGAAAAAGCTCCGGCAGATATCCGCGCGCTGTATCAGCGGCACGCGCGAGGCAATTCGCTGTATCGAAACATGGGGAATGGAAAGTTTCAAAACATCAGCCAGCAAGCGGGAGTGGAGATGGGCCGTTGGTCCTGGTGCTCGGATTTCTGGGATTTCGATCACGATGGCTACCCTGATCTCTACGTCGCCAATGGGTATATTTCCGGGCCAGAGCGGAGCGACCTCGCAAGCTTTTTCTGGCGACAGGTGGTGGCGAAATCGCCCGAAGACGCCACTCCCTCGTTGGCATACGAGCATGGATGGAATGCCCTCAATGAGTTGATCCGATCGGACGCTTCCTGGAGCGGCTATGAGAGAAATGTCATGTTCGCGAACAACCGCGATGGCACGTTTTCGGAGGTTTCGGGCGCGGTAGGGTTGGACTTTCCTGAGGATAGCCGCTCCTTTGTTCTGGCCGATCTCGACCATGACGGACGGTTGGAGGTCGTCCTTAAAAACCGGAATGCCCCCCAACTCCGGATTTTGCATAACGCCATGCAAGATCTCGGCCACTCGATCGCGTTCCGCTTGCGCGGAGACAAGACCAATCGCGACGCAATTGGGGCGGCGATCACCGTGGAAGCGGGAGGTCTTCGGCAAACAAAGTACCTGCAGGCAGGATCCGGCTTCCTCGCGCAGCACTCCAAAGAGGTTTTCTTCGGAGTTGGCAAGCAGGAAGGCAAGCAGGATGGAATGATCCGCGCTGTCATCCAGTGGCCAAGCGGGCTCTCTCAAGAGTTCGAGCAGCTACCGGTAAACAACCGGATTGAGATTGCGGAGGGTTCCGCTAGATTTGTGGCCAAACCGTTCGCCTCGCCAACCTCGGCCTATCGACACGCGGGACCACCGCCGAAGGTAGAGCCGCTGCCCTCGCAGGTAGACACGTGGCTCCTTGAACCCTTAAAAGCACCGGAGTTCTCTCTGCCCGATCTCGCGGGCAACATGCGAGAGCTCAAATCGTTCCGGGGTGGCTTCGTGCTTCTCAACTTCTGGGCGACAACGGTCCCGCTTTGCGGCGACCAGCTGATAGTTCTCCATCAGTACCGGTCCGCCCTTGCCGCAAGCCAGCTGGCAATTTTAGCTGTGAACGTTGACGACACTGGTGCCCTTGGAACGGCAAGGTCGTTCGCGAATCAGGAAGCGCTTTCCTTCCCGGTCCTTTTTGCCTCAGAAGATGTAGCCGGCATTTATAACATCATTTACCGTTACCTATTCGATCGGCGCAGGGACCTCACAATTCCGACCTCCTTCCTGCTAGATAGAGAGGGCATGATCCTTAAGGTGTATCAGGGACCAGTGAATCCTCAGTCGCTATTGGAGGATGTGAGGTCTGTCCCAACCACGGCCGCCGATCGCATGCAAAAAGCGATCCCACCAGGCGGAGTGCTCTACCAAGGCGCGTTTCTGCGCAATGACTTTACATATGGCGTGGCCCTATTCCAGCACGGTTACCTGGAGCAGGCTGCAGAGTCCTTTCAACAAGTCGTCGCCGCCAAGCCTGACGATCCTGAAGGGTATTACAATCTGGGCACTCTCAACCTCAAAAGAAATGAGTTTCAGGAGGCACGCCACGATCTTGAGCAAGCGTTGAAGCTGCGTCCGAACTACCCGGAGGCGTGGAACAATCTTGGAATGATTGCCGCCCAGGAAGGCCACCCGGAGGAAGGCATTCAACACTTTCAGCAGGCGTTGCTACTGAGGCCCGGCTACGCCGTCGCGCTGCTGAACCTTGGAAATGTCTACCGGCGGCAAGGTTCCTTTGAGAAGGCGCATGACTGCTTGGCCCATGCCCTCGAGATTCAGCCCGACGATCCTGAAATCAACTACAGTGTGGGAATGCTATACGCCCAGGAAAACCAGATGCAGCGCGCGTCGGAGTATTTGCAGAAGGCGATTGACTTGCGTCCGGGCTATCCCGAAGCCTTGAACAATCTTGGCGTTCTCTTCGTCCGCAGTCAGGATTATTCGAAGGCGGAGGAGCAATTCAAGACCTGCATACACCTGGTCCCAGACTTTGACCAGTCTTATCTCAATCTTGCGCGCCTTTACGCAATGCGGGGCGACAGGGAGAAAGCGAGAAAAGTGGTGCTGGAACTGCTGCGTGCGCAACCACAGAATCCGGGTGCAAAGCAAGCCCTGGAAATGCTTCAATCACCGCCTTGATGGGCGACTCAAAGTGGCGTCGGGGAAAAGTCAACCGCGTCAACGAGTCGCTTTGCTCTAGAAGGCTTCACCGCGCTAAGCAGAGCCTTTCATCCAAGCATTGATGCAACATGCTCTAGCAAATTTTATGGCGGCTCTCCGTTCTACCAACGCTCTGCGAACGAATCGAACGTAATGGGAAAGCAATCCAAAACAGGCAAGAGCGTCGCTCCCGTGATCTTTTGCACCGTGTGCATTGTGCTGAGTGCTCTGGATGAAGCTATGGTCCATTCGAAGAGTTTCGCTCAACCGCCCGCACAAGCACCAGATTCTCCCATCACTGTCCACTATACGGACGTTCGCAAGGTTGCCGGCATCACCTTTCGCCAAGACTCCACGCAGACCGACCAGAAGTATTACTTAGAGACGATGGGCACCGGTGTCGGATGGATTGACTACGATCAGGACGGATTGATGGATCTTTACTTCGTCCAGTCTGCGGCCACAGATGCTTACAAACCTGCTGGTCTGTTGCGCTCGGCGCTCTATCACAACAACGGCGATGGTACGTTCACCGACGTTACCGAAAAGGCTGGCGTGGGCGGCGAAGGACATTACGGTCAAGGTGTTGCGGTGGGAGACTTCGACAACGATGGTTATCCCGATCTTTACGTCACCGGCTATGATCGCGCCATTCTGTACCACAATAACGGAAACGGGACCTTCACCGACGTTACGGCCAAGGCCAAGGTCGCTGACCAAGGTGGATGGTCAACCAGCGCGGGATGGTTTGACTACGATAAAGATGGATGGCTTGATCTCGTCGTCACCAATTACATTGAGTGGTCCCCAAAGACGAATCTCTGGTGTGGCGAACGCGCTCCTGGCTATCGATCCTATTGCAATCCAGACAACTACAAGGGACAAAGAACAAAGCTCTACCGTAACAACCACGATGGCACTTTCGCCGACGTCAGCGAGAAATCGGGAGTCGGCAAGCCCGAATCGAAAGGCATGGGTGTGGTTCTGGCGGACTTCAACAATGACGGCTGGCCAGACATCGCCATCGCCAATGACACCTGGCCGAATTTCCTATTTCTGAATAACCACGACGGCACATTCCGGGACGTGTCGCTCGTTTCCGGAATGGCTGTGAGCGAAGATGGCCGCTATGAAGCCGGAATGGGCATCGATGCCGCAGATGTCGATGGTGATGGCCTTTTGGACGTATATATCACTCACCTTGATTTCGAGCTCAATCGCCTGTACCTCAACAACGGGGACGAGACCTTCACGGATGCCACGTACCGCTCCGGAATTGGCAATACGGCCGTACGGTTGAGCGGCGTTGCCGCCAAATTCGTCGACTACGATAATGACGGTTGGACAGATATCCTGCAGTTGAATGGCGCAATGTTGGACAATGTGAGTCTTTATCACAGCGAGGTCTCCTACAAGGAACCGATGCTGATGTTTCGCAACCTGGGCAAGGGCCGTTTCGAAAAGGCTTCCGGCTCTCTCGGCCCTGACTTCATGCGCCCCGTTGCGGGCCGCGGCCTGGCGACAGCAGATTTTGACAACGATGGAGACATTGACATCGCTGCGAATAACCGCGGAGACAATCCAGCGCTTTTGCGCAACGATGGAGGAAACGCTAATCACTGGCTGGAGGTCCTTCTGATAGGTACACAATCCAACCGCGACGGCCTCGGTGCTGTGCTGAAGCTGACATCAGAAGGATTCGTGCACGTCGAACAAGCGGAGGGTGGAGCGAGCTATATGTCAGCCAGCGATCCGCGGATTCATTTTGGACTCGGGAAACGGTCAAGGATCGAGTCTCTCGTGATCACCTGGCCAAGCGGGCACGTAGATAAATTAGCGAACGTGCCTGTCGATACGATCATCTGCGTCAAAGAGGCCGCAGGAATCATTCCGCGCAACCTTCCGAGGGTTCCAAGCCGATGAAGCTGAGTACGGCAACGAATATGGCCGCGTTGGAGGATTGCCAGGCCTCCGCCTACGACAGATTCACTCTCTATAATCGCAGCCTATGAATCTTCGGCGACGGGGTTTCCTCGGCTCATCGCTCTTCGTGCTTGGCAGCACGCTGATGGACGCTCTTACGACTCCTCTTTGGCGATGGAGAGGTTCGGCCCTATCCGAGACCGCAGCATCGAATTCCCCTGCATCTCCGGTCCAGTTCGTAAATGTGGCAAGTCAAGCCGGGTTGACTGTCCCTAACGTGTGGGGCGGGATAGAGCACAAACGTTCCATTATTGAGGCCAAGGGAAGCGGACTCGCCTTCTTCGACTACGACAATGACGGATGGCTGGACATCTACTTGACCAATGGAAACCGGCTCGATACGCATTGGCAGCCCGGAAAAGCACCCACCTCGCATCTGTATAAAAATAACCGGGACGGCACCTTCACCGATGTCACGACAAAATCAGGATTGGCGCGCACCGGTTGGCAGACCGGCGTCTGCATAGGCGATTATAACAACGATGGATGGGACGATCTGTTTTGTTGCTTCTGGGGACACAACATTCTGTTTCGTAACAACGGAGATGGCACGTTCACCGATGTGACGCGCAAAGCCGGGCTTGCTCAGGAGCAAACTCGCTGGGGCGCGGGCTGTACCTTTCTCGATTATGATCGCGACGGGCACCTCGATCTTTTCTTGTGCAATTACCTGAAACTGGATCCCGAAAAGATTCCGCCTGCCAGCGATACGAGCTACTGTCAATGGAAGGGCGTTCCAGTTCTATGCGGCCCGCGCGGCCTTCCCGGCGACACAAACATTCTCTACCATAACAATGGGGATGGTACCTTTACAGACGTTTCGGAAAAGGCGGGCATTCTGAAACCAGGCCCACGGTACTCGATCACCGCCGTCTCGTATGACTTCGACAACGATGGGTGGCCGGACATCTATGTCGCGGTCGACTCGGAACCTAGCATTTTGTTCCAGAACAACCATGACGGCACGTTCACGGATATCGCCGTTATGGCTGGTTGCGCTTACAGCGATAACGGTCACGAGCAAGCCGGAATGGGCGTCGCCGTGGCGGACTATGACTGCGACGGTTGGTTCGACATCTTCAAGACCAACTTCGCAGATGATACGTGCAACCTGTATCACAACAACGGAGATGGGACGTTCAGCGACGTCACGTTCACTTCCGGTGTTGGGATCAATAGCCGCTATGTAGCGTGGGGCTGCGGCTTTGTCGATTACGACAATGATGGCTGGCCTGACATCATCCAGATCAACGGGCACGTCTACCCAGAGATTGACAATTACAATTTCGGCCAGAGTTTTAAGAACCCGCGACTGGTATATAGAAATCTTTCCAACGGGCGCTTCAAGGATGTCTCATCAGAAATGGGACCCGGTATCAGCGAGCATTATTCCAGCCGGGGCGCCGCCTTTGGAGACTATGACAACGACGGCGACATCGATGTGCTGATCTTGAACCTGAACGATCTGCCATCGCTCCTTCGCAATGAGGGAGGTAACAAGCAGAACTGGATCAAGATCAAGCTGGTGGGAACCAAATGCAACCGCACTGCCATTGGAGCGCGGGTACGAGTGGTCACAGACAAGCACGTTCAGATGGATGAGGTGCACAGCGGTACGAGCGTGATGTCGCAAAGTGACCTCCGCCTGCACTTCGGCCTCGGGAAGGTCGAAACCGTGGACTTAATCGAAGTGAAGTGGCCGACTACGCAGAAGATCGAACGTTTTGCGCAGGTTAAAGCAAATCAGATACTCACCATTCGCGAAGGTGACGGTATAGTCGCAACGCTCAAGCCACGAGCGACCTAGAGTTTTCGGAATACACTCGAAAATCGTTACAAACGCTGACACGCTACTTCTTCAAAAGCGCGTCGACCCCCGCCTGTGCGATCTGTTCGTCAATCTCAGACTTCGCGCCGCTCGCCGCAATCCCGCCGAGCACCTGGCCATCGACGCGTACTGGTAAGCCTCCCTGGTTGGGAAAAAAATTCGGGAAAGCAAGGACCTCAAGTTTGCCGCTCTTGAGTGCTTCGGCTCCATCTCTTGATGG
The DNA here is from genome assembly GCA_036500845.1 of Acidobacteriaceae bacterium. Lineage (GTDB taxonomy): Bacteria > Acidobacteriota > Terriglobia > Terriglobales > Acidobacteriaceae > PALSA-350. The sequence goes on along the minus strand of DASYBJ010000026.1, from coordinate 21,005 downwards.
GTTCCCGTAAAAGGCAGCGTGCCGGGCCTTCTTCTGGGCAAACTGTATCGTGTTGAGCGAGGCACCGTCGCCCTTTTCGAGAAAAAGCAAATTGCCGCTTTCATCAACGACACAGATTGTCACTTGAACGTTTAGCTCTTTGGCCTTCGCCTCCGAGGCGGCAATCATCGTCTTGATGGCGGCTAGATTCAGATATTTCTTGCTCGGTAGATCGCTTGCACTCATTGTCACAACGGGAATGAGCATCACGGCCAAGAGTTTGAACATGGGAAGGCGCTCCTATCTATCACCATTTGAGTTCATTGGGGTCGGGGATTTGCCGGCTCCCCCTGCAGAACTACCAAGAACTGCTTAACTTCTCGCCGCTGGCGTTCAATAGCCGCTGCCTGCAGCTTCTCAATCTCGTCATGGAGCTGGAATTCGCGTTTGGCCTTTGCCCTCTCCCCGAGCCGATCATAAGCTACCGCCACCCGATAATGGGCCTCGCTTAACTGAGGATCCACTTCGATCGCCTTCTTATAAAAATCAATCGCCTTCTCGAGATCATGTTCGGAAAAGTGGAGAATCCCCAGTTGCAGGTAAGCGTCGCCGCATTTGGCGTCAATCGTCACGGCCTTCGTCAGCAGGGATTCCACTTGTCGCAACGTCTGCTGGTCCGCCGACTGTCCCTCTCGTTTCCAGATGGCCATCGCGTATAGGTAATTCGCAAGCGCGTTTCCGGGCTGCTCCCGCACAAAGCGCGCCAACTTCTGCTCAACGCACGGCATCGGGGTGGGTGCCGCCACCTCTATCTTTCCCATGAAGATGTAGGGCACAGGATTGCCCGGATTCAAATCAGACGCATCGCAGAGAACGCGAGCCGCCTCATCGTAACGAGCGCCGGCGAAGAGAGCCGTACCGAGCCCAGAGAGCATCCTGGCCGACTTCGGATACGCGTTTGCCCCATTTCTGAAAACCTCTACGGCTTGCCAAACAGCCCGGTGAAGCAACAACTCCGAGGCCCATGCGAAGTAATTCTCCTCGTTGGGATCGAGGCGGACAGCTTGCTCATCTTCATGGACAGCGGCCAAAGGGTCACCCTGTTTCTCATAAAGCTCCCCCGACAGGCGATGCACATCCGCACTCCCGTTTTGCGTCAGTAATCGCTGGACATGCTCCCGGGCCTTCGAGAGCTGGCCGGTTTCTTTGTAAGCGAATGCAAGATCATACTCATTGGCATTGTTGGCGGGATCGATCTGGTATGAGGACTGTAGCAGTGGGACCGACTCCCTATATCTGCCAGCGCGAAGGTAGAATTCACCCAACTGATGATTCGCATCGAAACTTCCGGGAGCTCCGGCAAGAGCTGCCCGCAGGCTGCTTTCAGATTTGTTCAGTTCACGCGCACTGATCGAAAGACCGGATGCATCGCCTTCTGAACCCGCGGGTTTGAGCAGGAGGGTTTCGCGCGTGAGAGCTTCGCTGGTGCGCAAACTGGAGTCCGATCCATGGCCGCCCACAGCAGTCCAATCAGTGATCCCAGCGACGGTGAAATTTGGCTTATCCGCGAATTCCATCGCCTGGGCTGAAGACGACGAAGAGCGGTTGGAGTCTGTATCCACATCTCCTGAAGCTTGGAGGACCAGCTCGACCTGCTTCCGATCTGGTTGCGACAATGCTGTGACCGTCGTAGCACGGCTGCGTAGCCCTGACTTCTCTGCGCTGAGTGCATAGCTACCGATCCGGAGGGCCGAAAACACGAAGGCACCCGCTTCGTTCGTTTTCGTCTCCACGGCGCCTGGGCTTCCTTTGTGCTCCAGCCGTACCGACGCTCCGCTAACAAAGTTTCCGGCAGCGTTGAGGACGGAGCCCTGGATTGTAACTCCGTCCGATTGTGACGGGGAAACGTTTTGTGCAATTGCTGCCGAGACTGAAACAGGGATCCAGACCGCAATGAGTGCAAGAACGCCCCGACGATCCAGGCGATGCCAAGTTCCACATGAGGACGGAGATTTGCTTGAACCATTCACGAAGGGACATTCCTACCTCGGGAATTCTACTAGGATTGCTCCTCCCTGCTTGTTCCGCCCAACTGCATATCCACGGTTTAAGCAGCCGTTCCTAAACGTGGCAATGAAATCCGCATCACTCAGCTAGCGCCGGACCTTCCCCGTGGATTGACGGATAACCAGCTCCGTGGTGACCATGTGGGTAATGCCTTGATTATCTCCACGGTGGCTGGCGGCATAGAGCGAGGTGAAGGCCCACTCTGCTATCTCCGCTCGCGGCAGGCGTATGGTGGTCAAAGGTGGCTGCATAAAGCTGCTTAGAGCAATGTCGTCGAAACCCACCACCGAAATGTCGTCTGGGACGCGCAGCCCGGCGGCTTGAATGGCCCCCATGATTCCGATCGCCGTGAGATCGTTGGAGGCCAATACGGCGGTCGGAAGGACCCTCAGCTTCAGCATCTCTATCATCGCAGCCTGGCCCCCATCAAACCGATGGTTGCCCTCACGGATGAAATCGGGGCTGCATTTGAGTTTTTTCCGCCGCAGTGCCGTCAGAAATGCGTCATGTCGTATTCTCGCAGAAGCGAGGTTTACCGGTCCGCTGACGAAGGCGATCCTGCGGTGGTCCAGCGACGTCAAATGACCGATGGCCAGATCGATTCCTCCTCGATAGTCGATGCAAATGTTGCTCACCTTGCGTCCGACTAAACCAGTGTCCAGGAATACGATCGGAATTCCGCGTCGGCTCAGCATCCGGATCAGCTCGGGATCCATTTCCGAAGTCATGATGGCAACCCCATCCACTTTGCGCTCCAACATGCGGCGGACACAGACGTGCATGCGCTCCGGGTGATAATCGGTATTGGCAATTAGCACTTCCTGGCCATGCTCTACCGCCACGCGCTCGAAGCACTTCACCAATTCAGGAAAGAATGGATTCTCGAGGTCGGAGATGATCAGGCCATAGATGTGGCTCTTGCCTGTGCCCAGCGTGCGGGCGTGTGTGTTCGGGTAGTAGCCCGTTCGTTCGATGGCCGCCCGGACACGCTGTTCCGTTCGCGCGTGCACACGGGCCGTGCCGTTCACGACACGGGAAACCGTGGCGATGGAAACGCCGGCCTTCTTTGCCACTTCCCTGATGTTCATGCCTGTGTAGCCAACTGAAAGGCTGCACTATGTTGAAGTGTCAATGAGGATAGCGGCTGGCAGAAGCTCCTGCAACCGTTTACATTCGGCCGCCCACCTTGGAATCGACCAAAGCCCTTAGGCAGGGCACGGCAGAATTGCAAATAATTTCAGCGAAATTCCCCTCGGACGCGACCCAACGAGCTACGGGCTTCGCGTTATTTGATGGGCCAGTCTAGCAGGAATAGATCACGTGCTCCACAACCGAAGAGCAACCCCCAGGGGTTCAAACCCCGACCTGCTGATCTAGAGTCAGCCCTCCTGCGTCACAAGCTAAACTTTTTGGGCGAACTATTTTGCTGTCTCGGCCATCCCTTCGATCCGAAGGTTGTCGCCTGTCAAAGCTTGGGAGATTCGTTGGTTGCGATATTTTGAGCTACCAACCAAGCGGCGGACGCTATCGACCATGAAATGGGCATCCTTTAATCCTTAGCAGCATCGCGGGGCTGCCAGGTTTTAGAATGGTCTTACATATGGTAACGGTCGAGAATCTGGCCCAGGGTCTTACTGCAGCTTTCAAGCATGAATCCGATGGTCGCGGAGTACTGGAATATTTACTGAAGAACCCGGTGACAGTGGAGAGCCTGAAGCCGTACCTCCACTTTCGCGAGGCAAAATACACCAGGAACCTGATTTATCGGACGCCGCTGTTTGAATTGCTGGCGCTATGCTGGGAGCCAGGGCATCAGAGTTCAATTCATAATCATCGCGGACAGCGCTGCTGGATGGCGATCGCACAGGGCCGCATGCTGGTGCAGAATTTCCGGGTCGTGCAGAATAGCAGCGATTCAGACTACTGCGAGTTGGAGCGCACTACGAGTGTGATCATGGATGCCGATCATCCCTGCAGTGTCGATCCGGAAGAACCCATTCATCTGGTGGCGAATCCGGCTTCATTCGGCTCTCGCGCCGTTACTCTGCATGTTTACTCGAATCCGTACGATACCTGCGAGGTTTACGATCTCAAAGCGAAAAGACGTGCGGAGGTTGGCATGGTCAATACGTCTGAATACGGCGTGCTTCTTTGAAGTGGACGACAAACTATCACAATCCACAAACTCCGGAGAAGGAGTCTGAGGGGCTCCGGTGACCACTTGGCCGTTGCGATCAGAGCCCTTTTCGGGGTCAGCAGGCGAGGCCAAGTTCCGCGTCCGCGCGTCACTCCTCACACATGGGGCTCGCCGATTTAGCGGTTCGAGCTGCCAAGCAGGCAGAGCAGTCAGGGTTCCTGTGCGCCCCGCAGACGCTGAAGTCGAACCCATAGCGCAGCACATTGCGCAATGGTGCTATCTCCAGTTAACGACTTTCCAGGTCATCCGGCAGCTCCCACCGCTTTTGTCCTACCATCGGAGGGTGCTGTTAATACGCGCTCTTGACTTATTGAAGATGTCAGCCTCCATTTCTGCGATGAGTTGGCTTGTACCCATCGGAAGAGTCTATCAAATCAGGTGTAGAGAGTTACTGTAGCGCCAATGAGGCGACTGAGTAGAGGGAATATTGTGCTTACCCGCAGGAACTCTAGGGTAGGGGTCACGTCCAACGAAGAGCTCCGTGCTTCAGTGGCTCTGGCCAGACGAGAGGCTGATCAGCATAATTCGGTCCGTGACACTGATAGAGAGGACGCCATTCGTGAGTTGATCGGAGATCGACGTGATATCTCCGCTGTCGTCGAGCGCATAGACGGTAGCTCCTCCGATGGGCGTATTCACTTTCAGGCTCACATTTTGTGGAGCAATATTGTAGGTGCTTGACGGATTGTCGGGATTTGCATCCTGCACCCCAATCCATAGGGCCAGGTAAAAGGTGCCATCGCTTTTTTGGAGCAATACTTGATGCACATTCTGTGTCTGGCCACCTAGCGCGTAATCGAGTTTGCCCGGCTGCGCGAAGTTTACGTCCTGAAGCAGCGCTAGGACATTTCGAATCGCAGTATAGGCGGGCTTGGGCGAGAAGGTGTTCGTCAGCAGACCCCAATTGCCGCTGGCGTCGTCAATCAGTTCATACAAATATGTCCTGCTCACACCGAGTCGAAGGCTCTCAAAGAGCGTTCTCAATTCATATCGGCCGATGATTGCATCTGATAGCCCGGTTCCACTTTGATATCCAGTCTCGGTTGCGATCACCGGCTCATTCACGGTAGGCATCTGCGCCAGGCAGAGATCAAACTGCATCGATCCATATGCCCCGCAGTTATAGAATGGGCCACCATACGGCGTTGTTTCGGGATTGCGATTTCCGAAGTAGTCGTGCGTGTTGCCGAGGTTGATCAATGCACTCAGATCCCCCTGAGTAGCGTACGAGGATGGCTGTACGAACGAGGGACCAATGATCGGCATTGCTGCCGTTGCTGGGTTGCTGCGAACTGTCTGGTGAACAAGCCCCATGAAGGCGGCAATTTTTGCTCCGGCATCTACATCATCTTCGTTCGGTGCTTCAAAGGAACTGGTCGCATCAGGGGCGTTCGCATAAGCGCTGTTGATGACGGCGGCTGAATTGCGGATGTCCATAATCCAGTTCGCCTTGATCCCCGCTCGACCAAGTTGCTCTGCATTCTGATACTGGAAGGGTGGAGCGTATGGATTCAGCCCGTCACGATAATGCTTGATGCCAAGCGTGAGCATCGATTGCAGAATCTGAGGAAACTGGGAGGAATAGACGCTGGCATCGGCGAGATGGACATTCACGCCCACTGAGTCGATGAAGCTGAAGGCAGTAAGTGCCTGCTGTCCAGCTACTGATTGCAGGAGCACCGTGGTTGTGGCAGAGGCCGTGCCTCCACCTTGCTGGTCAACGTTGCAGGTTACAGTAACAACTCCTGCAGAGACACCTTGAGTACTTAGTGTGACAGTACCCCCCGCCCCATTCATATAGCCAGCGGATGGCGTGTAACTGTACGTTAATGGAGTGTTCTGTGAACTGCTTCCGACAGCAGTGATCGTCGTGCTGTCACCCTGATTGATGATTGACGGATTAGCCGAGCAGCGAATGCCGGGTGCGGCTGCTGCTGCTAGTGAATGTGGAGCCTGCAGAATAGAACTTGCAAACGCGGTACAGCAAATTGCCCATTTCCACGCGACTGTATGCACCAGTGAAGACCTTTCCCATGTAAGAACTGCATCCGCGCACAAGCTAACATCTCAGCCTGCGCTTCTAAGGAGGCAGATAGGAAAGCAACAGGAAAACAAGTTTGAAGTGGGTGGTTACGCCGCGTGTCTTTGTTCAGTCACTACGACCGTTTCAGTCTACACGCAGCTACTGTGCCAGGCAACTCATAAAAAGCGAGGTTAAAAAATTACTAGAAATTTATGAAGTTGCACTTAGCCTTGATGATACCCGTGATAGTTTTATCACTGTCTGCACAACAACGGACCAGAACACCGTAGTCAAGCAGGTTTGATCGTGAGTCTAGAAAATCGTGATCGAAGCACAGATAAGGCAGTAACAAGGCATACTCTAACGAGTGCCTGCTTGCGAGAGCGCAGCTCAAAGCTTCTCAAAAGCTCGCTAACTCCGCATATTCGCAATCCACTCTGTAGGCGAGAGGCCCACGTGCTGGCAAAAGGCTCGTGTCAGCGCGGCGGAACTCGCATAGCCGACGTTGGGAGCAACCACCTTGAGTGATTCGCCCTTCTTGAGTAACGCCTGAGCGACGCCGATACGCCACGCGGCAAGATAACCAAAGGGAGTCACACCGACGACCTTATGAAAATGTTTTGCAAAGCGATCGCGCGACATTCCCGCGATCCGAGCCAGATCTTCGAGCGACCATGGGTTCTCGGGGTGTTCGTGCATCGCATGGATCACTTCCGCCAAGCGTGAATCGGCGAGTCCCGACAAAATCCCGCCTTGCATCAGGTGGGCGTCCATTGCTGCGCGCAGGAGTAGCACCAGGAAATACTCGGTGAGGCGGTCCACGGCGGTCTGTCGGCCATCGCGCTGACTGAACGCCTCCGCAAAGAGCAACTGCACCGTAGGTGCAAGTCCCGGCACAGAATGCAAGGGAACGATCAACGGCTCTGGCAGCGCGCTGGTCAACGGGTTGAGCATCCCCGCCCCAAACTCCACGAAAGCACACAGGAGGTCGGTGGCGTCCGCTCGATCCGCTTGAAAGATATGACGGCGAGGCCGGGGATAAAACAACACCGTCGGCTCGCTGATCGTAATGGGCGGCCCGGAAGCCTGCAGAATCTTCAGCACGCCACTGCGAAGCACATGCAAGTGCCCCGCTGTCGCCGTCACATGATCGTTCGAGAGGCCGCAAAGTTGGCCCGAAAAGAAGACGCGTGCCGAAAGCGTGAAATTCTCGAAAAACGGCGACAAGCGATCCATGAAAATACTCTCAGACATCAAGTCAATACTCTGAGTGATTCAGAGTGTAAAAAACGGGATCAAGATTCTCTTATGCAGTTGCGTTCTTGATTCGCAACTGGGAGGAAATGATGATCGCCCAAACTGAAGTACACAGCGGCAAAGCCCACGCGGCTCGAGCAACACTGCAGCCTGCCGGGAATGGCTTCCCCAGCCGTATCTACGCAAAAGCCGCCGCCCTCGATCGCATCGGGATGGCTATTCTCCGGCTGGGACTCGTCATCGTTTTGCTTTGGATTGGTGGACTGAAGTTCGCCGACTACGAAGCCGACAGCCTTGTGCCGCTCGTCGCAAACAGCCCGGTAATGAGCTTCTTCTATCACTACCCTGCACCGGAATACCGGCACTACATGAACAAGGAAGGCGAGCTGAATCCCGTCCATAGGGTATGGCACGAGGCCAACGGGACATACGCCTTTTCCCATGGCCTCGGAATCCTGATTGTCTTCATCGGCTTGCTCATCGCGCTCCATCCGCTCCGGCCCGGGATCGCGGCCATTGGCAGTTTCCTTCTCATTCTCATGGCTTGCACGACTCTCTCCTTTCTGGTGACAACCCCGGAGGCATGGGTGCCCGCACTCGGGGATACTGCACATGGCTTTCCTTATCTCTCCGGCGGGGGCCGGCTGATCATCAAGGACGCGATCATGCTGGGGGCCGCGGTCACCACCATGGCGGATTCCGCCAAAGCCTATCTGCGGCGCGCTGGTCAACTGAGCCGCTGAACTGCCTCGGGGCCTTTCCCCGCATTTTGGCAGATATCTCGGGGTCAACCCTTCACCTCAAGCACCAAAGGAGCTCCTGATGCACATGCACGATTGGAACACCTATCGCCAACAGCTCGCGGCCGGAGTCGAAGATCTTTCAATGCTCAGTCCCGACACGGTCAGGGGATACGCCACCCTGAACAACGCCGCACACAGAACAAATCTCCTCGACGACAAGACCCGCGAATTGATTGCAGTGGCAGTAGCCATTAGCTTGCGATGCGACGGATGCATTGCCGTTCACACGGCTGCCGCGCGCAAATTCGGCGCGACCAAAGAAGAAATCGCCGAAGCGCTCGGCGTGGCCACAGGCATCAACGCGGGAGCTGCCATCGTCTATTCGACCCGCGCTTTGGACGCCTTTGACGCAGCCAGAGAAGTCTAGATTGCACCTGCCGCCGCAGAGAGGTTAAGACCGGGCTTGCCTCATGCGTCAGCAGCGATGAAAACGAATGGAGCCGAACAATGAGCTGCAGCGATAAACCACCAATCGATCGCCGCCACAGACATTGAGGATCCGCTCTGCAGAATGACGGTAGACCTTGCCGAGTCGGCGGGGCAGTCAGAGTACCAGGACGAAAACGTATAACTTCTGCTCGGTAGGACGTAAGCAGAAGTTCTGCTCTCGCGCAAGCCAACGTCGGCATCGCGATGGGAACCGGAACGGATGTTGCCATGGAAGCCGGTGGTATCACGCTGTTGAAGCGAGACCTTCGCGGTATTTTGCGTGCGCGCCACCTCAGCAGCTGCCTCTGTGAATCTTTGTCTGCGAAAGGAGATTACCTTGTCGTTTTTACGGCGACATCAGCGAATGATTTTGGCAGGCGAATTGCTTGCGATTGCTTTCATGGGGCTCATCGCCGCGGCTGCAAACAAGACCGGAGTAACACTGCTTCTGTTTCCGGAGCTGGCCGCATTATCCCATGATGTGCTGACACGGCCACAAGGAAAATGGGCAAGCCAGCCGCTTCGTCTGATCCTGACACCGACGTTGACAGCGGTTGCCGGTTTGCTGATCACTCAGCACGCCCACTACGGCGCGATTCCGATGTTGCTGATCCTGCTTGCCGGCCTTGCAGTGATTCGACTCCTGCGTTCGTCCATCGGGCCCGCGCTCTCCGCCGGTATGCTGCCAATGGTTTTGGATGAGCGGCACTGGATGTATCCGCTCGCCATCTGCATTGGGCTGACTGGCCTGGTGCTGCTGTTGTGGATGTGGCAGAGATACGGTGCTTCAATCGAGGTGATAACGGAAGAGCCAAAGGGCGCGAGCATCGACGACGCGCTTGAAATCAATCCAACCGGCCGTTTCTGGCTGTTCCATCTGCTGGGGTTCGTGCTGGTGCTGTCCGTTGTCGGCCAATGGACGGGGCTGCGTTTCATTCTGTTCCCGCCGCTGGTGGTTATGGCCTACGAGATCCTAGGCCATCCTGAGTTGCCAGGCTGGATGAAGCGCCCCGCCTTGTTTCCTCTGGCGTGCTTTCTGACGGCGTCTGTGGGGGTTCTCGCGTACCGAAGTCTTTCCGGTGGCGTTGCCGGGGTCGTCGTCACGGTCGTCGTCTCGATCCTTCTACTGCGACTCTTCCGGATACACCTGCCGCCCGCGCTCGCGGTGGGTCTGCTTCCTTTCGTGATGACTGCGCCGAATGGGTGGTATCCGGTCTCTGTGGCGCTTGGAACCAGCACACTCTCGGTGTTCTTCCGGGGTCGCGGATGGCTGATGAAGTGGAGTAGTTTTCTCCACTACGCGACCGGGTGTGAAGGACGCGTGGAGATTGAATCCGGGTGGACTGCAAGAAGGTCCGAACGGGCAAGTGGAAAGACTCAGTGCTGCAATGAAACTGCCCCACTCAAGCCAAAACAAGGCTTGACTGGGCCACCCGCCGCGAACCTTGTCGTTCCTCAATACTCAAAACCTTATCCGTCGTCTCGATCAATCCTGTAAACATACGATTTTAACTTAACGTCGTAGCAGTCCCTTTGGTAAACTCGCGGGCGGGCTCCGGGCTAGTGTTCAAAATATTCAACATTACCAAGGAGATCACCATGCTTAATATTTGCGCGAGCAACTCTGCGCACAGGATACCAACCGCCTTCACCCGCTGGTCGCTGATGATAGCGGCCGTCGCTGTTTTCCTGCCCGTTACGCTTGCCCAATCGAGTGGATCAGCGGCAACGGGTGAGCAGCAGTTCTTTGTACTCAACAACCCCGGCGATCCGAACTTCAATCAGTTGCTTGGTATCAGCGACGCACGGGTCATCGCCGGCTATTTCGGCGATGGCACTGTCATTCCGAATAATGGCTATGTGCTGGTTCCCAAAAATCATTACTCTGTAGAGAACTTCACTAACTTACCATCCGGTGACTTCGCCTCACAGACACAGGCGATCGGCATCAATAACAACACCATATTTCCCGATATCGTGGGCTTTTACACCGACAATGCGACCGGTTTTACTCATGGCTTCCTGGATGCTAATGGCGTTCAATCACCAGTCGATGACCCCGCGGGTTCTCCGCCGAACGTCACAACGCCAGTTCAAAATTTGCTTGGCATAAACGATTTTGCGAAGGCGGCGGGATTCTGGACGGACAACAATGGCCACGCGCATGGCTTTGTTGTCGAGCTAAACACTCAGTCGCTGAGCGCGTCGACTTTCATAGAGATTCCACCGTCAACCTTTCCCAATGCCGTTGCGACCCAGGCCAGCAACATCACTGACAAAGACAACGTGTGCGGCTTTTGGACGGATGACAAAGGCAATAATCACGGCTTCTTTGGGCGCCTCGGCAGGACGTTCTTTACGTTCGATGTCTCAATCGACGGCGTGCTTGCCACGAGCACGTCAGCTTTTGGCTGCAATAACAAAGGTGAGATCGTCGGTTCCTTCACCGATAGCAGTGGGAACGTACACGGTTTTATCTTCGTCCGTGGGAGATTCTTTCAATTTGACGCCGCAGGTTCGTCGCAGACACCTGCATTTAACGTCATGGGTACATTCATCAACGGTGTCAACGACCGGGGTGATATCGTCGGATTCTTTTCCGACGGTACTAAAGTGAACGGCTTCGTGAACTTCGCGCCGAGCCGGGGGACGGGCCCGGACAACGACCAGAATTGACCGAAGCGCCGAGGAGAGATCTGCGGTTTCCCAGATCTCTCTGCGGCTTTACCTACTGTCGAGCTGTACTTAACCATTCGCACTGCCATATTTTTCTGTGGCGATTGCCCAGAAGGCGATCCAACAAATAGGAACAGTCGTGCCCATTTTTATCGACTGCTCGCCGCATATAAGCTGAGGCCTCAGACTTCAACGCTACTGCCTCAGGCCGATGGTCCAACCCCGAGTGCATCTTGGTCTCATGATTAAGTACGGTACTTGTGCGGTCCGGTCTCCAAGTTAACCGCAGTAAACTGCCTCAGTCTCACGGTTAAGTACAGCTCGACACTCAATCGCGGATGTTGCTCAAACTTCCGGAGGGCTTCGGCCTCCGGTTTTTGTTGACCTGCACGCAGCCACGCCTTCCCCGCCTGCTCGCAAACCGAAGATTCCTGGAAAACGCCTGTTATCCGGATGGACTAGGCTGGGCGGCCACAACTCAATTCAGCTAGGGCCACGCACGTGATTACGCTATAGTGCATGAACCCCATCGCGGATGACGACATGGCCAAGCCTTCTTCCTTCGGACCGGCGACGGTTGATTACGCTGATTTGGGAGTCAGCACCTTAGAAACAGCGCGAATCGACCGGTCCACGCGGCCATGTCGGTCGAACAGAAATGTTCACCGGCCGATGGCATGGCCGGTTGGTGCATGTTCTCATGCGCCTTACGATTCGACAGCGCAATACAGTGGATCCCCACGGCGATTTATGGATGAGTGTTGTCGAGGCCACAGGACAGCCGCGAACGTTTTGCTGACGCGCTGGGATTGGGATTGCCGGCTTGCTAGAGCTGATGCAGCGGGGGTAACCAACGGTGATGCCTTCGGGTCGTTTCGCCGCTGCCGGGTGCGCGCTATACTCCAACCTTCCCCCAGATGACATCCGAATGTGAACACCGTCACTAGTCTGCTCACGATGGCGTTCTTGTCTAGAAATCCACAGATCGATTCGAATAATCACAGGCCCCCGGTCGAGTCTCGGTCCGTTATGCTGCACTGAGGAAGGCAAATAATAATGCAGAGTGTATTTGCAGACGATCTGCGAAAGGCTTGGGGCGAAAAAAACCGAGCCGAGGTTGGAAGGCGAATCAGCGGAATACCAAAAACGCACTGGTGTTTTATCCCTCAAATTCAGCTGGCAATCGTCACCCACGAAGGCTTAACGATTTTTATCCACGTGCTTTCCGGTAGCACCGGCCTCAACACCTATGAGCGCGTCCACGTTCGAATTTCTTGGCCGGACGGCACAGAAGAGTCCCTCGGTGCGTTCTCGGCCGACGATCTGAAGACTCCACATTACGTATCCAAGGCCGAGCGTATACTCGAACGCCAACTCATTGCTTGACCGCTTGCATTGGTCCCGGTGACGCGACCAATAAGCGAGCACTCGACTTTGAAGACGCGCCAGAGCATCGCGGCCTTGAGGTCGCTTGCGAGTGCCATTGCGCCCCATGAGTTGTTGACGAATGACTTGCGTACAGCGGAATGGTCTGCCGGATTGTCCGAGCTGATGTTTGCCTCGTTATCGAGAATCTCAGATCAGTAAGCGTCCGTTTCTCCCCTTTCTCGCCGTATGGCGCTTGTGCGAGCTTGTGCGGGACTCGGTAGATGTTGGTGGCGAGCTAGTCTCATGGTTAAGTACAGTACCTGTGCGGCGCAGTCTCCGAGCTAACTACCGCAAAATGCCTCATTCTCACAGTTAAATACAGCTCGACAGCCGCTGAGGTACCGCGGAGCTGGAGGCGCAAACAATTGAGGATTTAAATTCGGAGGCTTGTTGATAGACCCACGTACGCCCGCCTACGGCGGACGAACGATGGGGTACCCAACTGCCTCCGCAACAGCAATGGATGCACCGGTTGGATAGCCAGCGGGATTTGGGAACACACTCGAAGAATGTCAGCGAACTTTGGACTCAAGACACCAGCTAACCTCTCCAAATGGGGAAAGGGTTCTCGGAAGGCATTCGGAGGGTCTGTAGCAGCGCGTGGTTCGGGCTGTAACTGCAGACAGGGTCGATGGCCTCGGCATCGCCGGTAAGCAGGAATGCCTGACAGCGGCAGCCGCCAAAGTCACGCTCCTTACGGGGACAGGCGAGGCAGGTCTCCGGCATCCAGGCATCTCCGCGAAAGCGTTCAAACGCTGGGGAGGATTCCCATATCCACGAAAGATCATGTTCGCGCACGTTGTCGAAGTGCAGGCCGGGAATGATCGCTGCCGAGTGGCACGGCAGCGCATTTCCCACTGGATCGATAAGCATCATCTGCCGCCCCCAGCCGCCGACACAGGCCTTGGGGAAACTGCCAAAGTAATCGGGAAAGACCGCTTCGATATGGATTCTGCCTTTAAGCCGTTGTCTGGCTGACTCGATGATCGGCAGGGATCGATCCACCTGTTCTTGAGTGGGCATTAAGAGGGAGCGGTTCTTCAGCGCCCATCCATAGTACTGGACGTGGGCAATTTCCAGCCGGTCGGGAGCGAGATCTTCCGCCAACGCGATAAATGCCTGCAGCCGATCCAGATTCATGCGATGGACGACCAGATTCATGGTGAACGCAAGCGGGAACTGCTTGAGTACAGGGATCAAGGCCAGCTTGAGGGAGTGGACGCGAGCTCCAGCGATATGATTCGCGGAGGCCTCTTCCAGATCTTGAAAACTGAGTTGTAGGTGTTCCAGGCCAGAGTGGACCAGGGTAGCGAGGCGCTCTTGGGCGAGTCCGACGCCGGAGGTGATCATGTTTACGTAAAGTCCAGTATCGCGTGCCGCGCTGATCAATTCGGGCAGGTCTTTGCGGGCCAAGGGTTCGCCGCCAGTGAGATGCAGATGCAGAATGCCTAGTTGAGCCGCCTGCTTAAAGACCCGCTTCCAGTCCTCTGTCGAAAGCTCTTCTTCCGCGCGTTGTAGTTCGAGTGGGTTGGAGCAGTAGAGGCAATGCAACGGGCACCGGTGCGTGATCTCGGCGATGAGGGATAGCGGGTTGGGATGCGGCGGTGACTGGTTGCTAGCTGGCATCGTTCACACCCGCACTACGCCACGCTGCTCCATCCGTTCCAGGAGGCTGAGGATATCCTGCCGCATGTCCTCGCTGTCCACGCCGGAATATTGTTCGAGCAATTTGTCCACAATGGCAGCGACGCTTTGCCTCCCATCGAGGTGCGAGAGAATATCACGTGCGGGGCCCCGCAGATTTAGAGTGCCCTCCGGGATAAGCAGTACATCTTCGGTCGGGTGGAGGCGGCAGCCGGGCGCGAGCCGTGGGATAGCGTTCAGGTTCATATCAGCCTTTGTCAACCTGCGGGACGAAGCATCCGGGGGGTATGTTGCCGGGTACCACATAGGCGTAGTCGATTGCGTCCAGCTGTGCCCACAGGATCGCGCATTTCCGTTCGAGTGCCTGGATCACCTGCTCCTGCTCCGCGCGTGTCGTGGCATGTCTGGAGACATAGTCCAGAGCGAAGGCGGCATCTTCGGGCGCCTGGGTCAAGCGTCCCTCGAAGTAGCTCAAGCCATGAGCGAGGTAGGGATAGTGGAGCCGGAGCTGGTCCATGCGGAGAGAGATGAGGTTGCGGGAAAATAACTCCGTCAGGGAAGAGGCGACCGCGATTAGCAATGGGCTGTCTCGAACTAGTGCAAGATAGGCATCGACGGCATAGACTACGCCCGGCAAGACGCCTGTGCAGGGTATCACCTGGCTGCGCGAGAGACCAGTTGCTTCGGCGAGTTGAATCCACTTCTCGATACCGCCGTAGCCACTTTGATCTCCATCGTGATCGAGGATCCGTTTTCTCCATGCACGGCGGAATGCGGGGTGATCGCTTTTGGCGAGCACGAGAGAATCTTTGATCGGAATGCGGCTCTGATAGTAGTAGCGATTGAGCGTCCAGGCTTGCAACTGAGCGCGGGTCAATTCACCCGCGTGCATGCGCAGGTGAAAGGGATGGAGGTGGTGATAACGCGTTTCCCCTACTGCTTGGAGGCGACGGTGCAATTCCTCGTTGGAAAGACGGCCGCTATTGGCGGCCGCCGGGGGACCTAGTTCAACTGCCATCCGTCATGTCCTAATCGCCAACCGGCATCGCATATCGATTTGTACTCGGTGCTGCGGGTATCGAGCACCGGGTTGGTGTTATTGATGTGCACGAAAAACTTTTGCGGTCGAGTTACGCCGGCTAATAGAGCGATCGTGCCATCGTTGCCGCTCATGGGAACATGGCCGATGGCGCGTGCCAAGGGCGTTCCGGAATGGGTACGGTTAAGTTCGGCATCGCTCCAGAAGGTTCCATCTACCAGAATGACGTCGCAGGAATCATAAATGTTGCGCAGGGCATCCGTGACTTCGGGGACTGAAGGCGTATATGCGAGACGGCAACCGTCCGCTTCCAATAGGAGACCTAGGGCTGCCTGACCCGGCTCATCTGCATGCAGCCCATCGGTATCGATCTCACGCGCGTAGTAAGGAAGCCCGCCGCAGAGCGGTATCGGAGTGCATATCACCTTACCTTCCAAAGTAAAAGCTTCTCCGGGACGTATCTCCATCCACGTTAGATGGTGAGGCACTCGAGCCAACATACGGAAAAAGGTGTTCGCTTCGAGCGCCCGGCGCACGAGGGCAGTTGCGTAGACCGTGAGTGGTTGAAACTCCCGAAGCAAGAGCAATCCGAGTACCTGATCCAAATCGGCGCCAGTCAGGATAATTCCTTGAATTGGGGTATTCCGTCTGCTGCGCAGAGCTGAGGGTTGGAGTTCGGAATTGCCCTCAATCTGGAACCTGAGATCCGGCGAAGCATTGATCAAAAACCAGTTCTCGCTGTCAGAGGAGAAAGCTGCCTGAAGCTGCAAGCGAGGCTGCAAAATTTCAGGGCTCTTTCTACAAAGGGCACAGAGTGTGCAGGCACAGTTCCACTGGGGAATACCGCCGCCAGCGGCGGTCCCCAGTAGTTTGAAGTTCAACAAGGTTTAGATTTCCGCGGGAGCGTAGCAGTTGATCTCGCAGCCGAGGCTTACTTCTTCAAAATCAGGACGGGTCCACACTTTCGTTTCCATGTCGATCTCCCTAGGCGATAATGATAAGAGCAGAAAACCACGCGAAACCCCACGCAGCTTTCTGAGCTCATTATACCTTCCTCTTATGAGAGCAACCACTGTGGCAGAAACCAGGAAAGTTGAAGGCAAGAGCTGAAAGAGGCGCTTGCGAAAAGTTGCTTTTCATTTTCGTCGTCGAGAATAAGGGAAGAGCTACAGCGGTTATGTTCCGCAATGGTTTTGGCTGAATTCCCGGGGGTACAAAGGATTGTGCGGATAATCGCTCGACAATCCTGAGAGAAGGCTGCAGGCTTTTGCCGGTTCCTTGTCTCGCAATGCCGCCACTGCCAACAGGAGACGCGCAAAAGGTGCGAGCAGGTCTCCGTGCGCAGCCGTCAACTCCAGATCATGGATGCCTTGGGCTTTGTCTGTCTCCACTCCGCCTGCTGCCATCAGCCAGCGAACGGGGGCGGGCTCGATGCCGCTCAGATAGTTCTCGACGCCCACCGCCAGATATGCGTCGTAAGCATTGGGATTCTGTTTGAGCAACTGCTCGGCCAGGGCCCTTCCTTGTTTCGTGTAACGGATGGCGACCAAATTGCGTTTCTCAACCAGCGCCGCGTAATCGGAACGCAGCCCCAGCGATAGCACCTTCGCGAATTGCGCGTTGGCATCGTTGGCATCCTTCGCCAAAGCCTTCGCCGCTAGGCTGTCCGCTTGATCCAGTTCCGCATTGATCATGTTCTTCACCTGCGGATCGGGGCTAAGTTTCTGGCGGTTGTCGAAGCGCTTGTCGTCGGTGAAGAGCTGCGACTCCAGCACCCCGAGTCGCTCGAATTCCGTGAACAGATAAGCCGCAGCATGACACGCGGGCCCCATCGGGTCCTCGGGGTGCAGCTTCTGCCAAGCGTCGAAGTCCCGATGAGCTGTTACGAAATCGAGGTTGTACATGCTGGAAAAGCCATGCTGAATCGGGGTAGCCACGCGATTGCTAGCATCCGCGCCGGAGATCGCTGGGCTCACCAGTGCGGTCAGGAATGCAACCAAGCAAAATCGCCGCATCCTCGTAGCCAACTGAAATAGCACGGTCATCATTTCCTTGGACGCCTCATCACTTGCTTTGGACGCAACGTAGGTACCGTCCCCTGAGGACGAATGATCGAATGGCCGCCATTATCATTCCAGAAAACAACGATAGTGCTTCGGCAAGGACACGGTGTCACGGCGGGGTCACAAGTTTGTCATCTCTCCGTCGTCGAGAGTTGGTGCGGGGCTACGGCGTTCGAATCTCTTGTCTGCTCAACGAGATCTCGCTTGCCAGGCTCCCGGCCTAATCCCTGCGCGCGCATCTCGAGCCAGGAATCATCCGGAATGTCGGCCTTCAAACGGGGCGAATTTAAACGGAACCTATTGCCTTCATGCGTTTGCCTTTGGCGAGAATCGCCGCGTGATTGCATGGCTCGTTCTGCTCCTTGGTCACCTGAGATGGGGCGCTGGCAGACCGCAGCAACGCGGCCAGCAGTATCGCGGCGGAGAGACTGACGATGACAATGGTAGAGACGACCGCAAATCCTTCCAACAGATGAATAATCACAAGCGATACCCCGATTTAGTTCATCGGCGGGGTCGGGATTCTCGATACGACCATTCGGCCGAACGAGTTGTTGCGAGTGGGATCGAGTGACGTGACGTGTCCGAAGTGCCCAAGATGGCTGCTTCTGCAATTGCGGAGATGGTGCTGTCCGTCTTCTCCGGACTATGCATTGAGCGCAACCTTAAATCCGGCAAACTCTCGTCGACCCGCAAGATCGAAAACTTTATGACAGCCCTTCGCAGTCTCTAATCGAATGCCTCTTTTCCTCTGGTAGTCATCCCGACAATTCACTTTTTTGCACCATTCGGTTCTATACCGTCATCCAAACCTCTGCAGAGGAATAGAGGAGTCTCAAATGGCGAGAACAAGTGAACCGAAGCTGTTCACACCGGTTAAGGTCGGACCAATCCAGCTGAAGCATCGTGTGGTCATGGCGCCACTTACCCGCTCACGGTCTGAACAACCGGGAGATGTCCCCGGAAAACTCATGCTCGAGTACTACACGCAACGCGCCTCCGATGGTGGCTTGATTATTACTGAGGCGACCACAATTTCTGTAACTGGTCGTGGGTGGTTTGGAGCACCTGGCTTGTACTCCGATCAGCAGATCGAAGGATGGAGCAAGATCGTGAAGGCTGTGCATGCCAAGGGCGGCCGGATCTTTGCACAACTCTGGCACACGGGTCGCTCTTCGCATTTCGAGATGACGGGCGGTCCGGCTCCCGTCTCGGCCTCGGTAAATCCATTGTATTGGCAGGATGCGTCCCACCTTGTTTCCGCCCCTAGTGGATGGGTTCAACCGTCCCCACACAGGGCGCTCGACATTTCCGAGATTCCGGGCATCATCGAGGACTACCGCAAAGCCGCCGCTCGCGCAAAAGCAGCAGGCTTCGATGGGATGGAACTCCACTCCGGCAACGGCTACTTACTTGACCAGTTTCTTCAGGACGGTAGCAATCAGCGTACTGACTCCTATGGCGGTCCTATTGAGAACAGATCGCGATTGTTGTTCGAAGTCGTAGAGGCTGTGGTGTCTGTATGGGGCGGCGAACGGGTTGCCGTTCGGATTGCACCGAATGGAAGCTGGAACGGTATGTCGGATAGCAATCCGACGTCCTTGTTCGCTTACGTTGCCGAGCAGTTAAACCGGTTCGGTCTCGCGTATCTTCACATCATCGAGCCGCGGGTCAAGGGAAATGTCCTCATCGCTGAGGGACAGGACCCGATCGCAGCTGAGCGACTGCGAAAGGTTTTCAAAGGGAAGATCATCGCAGCTGGCGGCTTCGAACCGGACACAGCCGAGACGGTCGTCGAAAAAGGTGATGCTGACCTTGTTGCCTTCGGACGTCACTTCATCTCGAACCCCGATCTGCCCAAGCGAATTAGGCTGGCACTCCCACTCAATCCCTATGACCGCAATACCTTCTACACTTTCAGTGATCGCGGCTATACCGACTATCCGTTTTACGAAGGACTCGCTACTACCTGATTTTGATTCTGAATAGGCAGGGGATCTCGGCAGAGCGAGCTCAGTTCCCTGCGCTGGTCGATCTTCGACCAACGCAGGGTGAGACGCCTCATTCCTCTGTTGCTGACAAATTATGGATGTGCACGCGAAGCCGCTCAGTGTTGACCCTCTTCACGTGCGCGCCCGCCGTCAGGGCACAATTGATATTTCCGCGAAAACCACGAATTCCGCGAAACCCTCGATAACAAACCAGCCTAGTTCGACCGCTTTTTCAAACATTTGCGAATGGCATTTGGCTTGCATCACTGATAGCGCATTCCGGCAGCCTCCTTGCCGGGTCGCCAATGTTGCGCTAACGCAACTGTGTCTCGCTAACGCAACTGTGTCTTCTGAAGTAACGTGAGCCTGCGGCTATCGTGCTTCGCAAGATACGCCACACATTTATGAGATACCAAGCCGCCGTTGAACACTTATATGCGCGGGGATACGAACTCGCACCCCGCTCTGGCGAAACTTCGCGTCGTGAGTTTGAGCTTGACCATATGCGTATTCTGGCTGGCGCGCTCGGAAATCCCCAGCTTAAGTTCCCTTCTATTTTTTGAAAGGCTTGAAAATGCTGAACTTCCCCTGCGTATGGAGCCTTTGACAGACAACTTTTCGCTGAACGAAGCAATGCGGGTCTCAGCTTGAGCTATCTTTCGGCGACGGTTTAGTTGGCTTTCTATAGATGAGATAATACGAAGGGCGTCTAGTGGTGGAACCATTCAAAGAATCTGAGTTGAGTGCGAATTTCTCGGTACGAGTCGCGCAGAATCAGCGGAGGCTGGCTGACGATCTCTTGAGCGCATACGACTTTGTCATCTGCGGAGCCGGCAGTTCCGGTTCGGTCGTAGCTCGACGACTTGCGGAGAATGCCAACGTGAAGGTGCTGCTGCTGGAAGCAGGAGGGACTGATGATTTGCCCTCCTGCACAGATCCCAATCTCTGGCCGTCGACCCTCAAATCAGATCTCGCCTGGCAGTTTGAGACACAGCCAGAAAAGCATCTTCAAGAGCGCACCATCCCATACCCAATGGGCAAGGTTCTTGGTGGAGGGTCCAGCATCAACGCGTGCGTATGGGCCGTGGGTCACAAAAACGACTGGGACTTCTTCGCAGAATGTACAGGGGATCCAGCATGGAATCACGAAGCCGTTCGCAAGCTCTATCACCAGATCGAGGACTGGCGCGGCGACGCAGATATTAAATACCGCGGCTGTAATGGTCGAGTTTATGTAGCACCGAATCCCAACACACCTCTAGCGCCCGCCTTTCTCGAAGCAGCAGAAGCGGCCGGCCTTCCACGGTTCGAAACTCAGAATGGTCCTTTGATGGAATCGGACGGCGGCTGCTCCATAGCCGAGTTGAATGTCCAGGATGGGAGGCGCCAATCCACCTTCCGCTCCTATA